>NC_020888.1:2262857-2582500 GCF_000355675.1 Thalassolituus oleivorans MIL-1
ATTGCTGCGGGCAATGTAATTCGATCAATTGCGTGACGCTTTCAAATATGACTTTCAAACGATCGGCAAGATCGCCGGCCCCAGTACGAATGCATCCGCTGGCAATATATTCTATTCGTTGTCCAACCGTATTAATCACACCAAATCCGGTTAAACGTGAACCTGGATCAATACCGAGAATAATCGCCATAAGGCTGCCTTTTATCGCTGTGCTTAGGGATGTTCAAACACCCATTGCTGACTCGTATCGCGATTAACCACCGTAACACTATGCCAGTCGCGCGGTAATTCGATACGACGACAAGGACTGGTCATCATCTGCGGCAACATGCGCCCAGATGGTGGCGTCGCAATAAAGTACTCAACCATGAGATCCCCATCTTCATGCTGTTGCTTACTCAACTCGACACTATAGCCAGGTGTTGGTTTTTCTCCTGCTGCGATAGTCAGCTTGCCATCAACCACCACAACGCTTTCCATGACGACACAATTCAAAGCAGCATTACTTGGCAGATTAATATGCTCCGGCTGTCCCGCGCACCCTGCCATCACTGCCGTCGCGACAAAAACTATCCCTGACACTAGACCCATGAGTCTTGTCATACTGCCTTCCCCCAAATAAAAACGGCAACTTCACTATTTAATTGTGAAGTTGCCGCAGTATATCGGGCTTAGGGCTAGCGTCCAAATCAAGCCTTAACCAATGTTAACGACCAGTGAATACCAATTCTCCATCTTTTACTTCAGCGACGATGGTGCTGCCCGGCATAAACCGCCCTGCGAGAATATCCTGCGCCAGTGGATTCTCAATCGAACGCTGTATCGCGCGCTTGAGTGGTCGAGCACCAAATATAGGGTCGTAACCAACCTCAACCAAACGTTCAATCGCACCATCCGACATTTCAAAACCGAGATCACGATCTTTTAAGCGATCACGCAGCAACTGCAACTGAATATCAGCAATACCACGAATTTGCGATTTTTCTAGTGGATGGAAAACCACAGCCTCATCGATACGGTTAATAAACTCTGGGCGGAAGTGCGCACCCACAATTTCCATAACAGCATCGCGCATGGCTTCGTACGATTCATTGGCAAACATGCTTTGAATAACGTCCGAACCTAAGTTAGAAGTCATGACTAAGACGGTATTTTTAAAATCGACCTTACGACCTTGCCCATCGGTTAACTGACCGTCATCCAATACTTGCAGCAAGATGTTAAATACATCCGGATGCGCCTTTTCTACTTCATCTAATAAAATCACTGAATACGGCTTACGGCGTACCGCTTCGGTTAAATGCCCGCCTTCTTCATAGCCAACGTAACCTGGAGGCGCACCGATTAAACGCGCCACCGAATGTTTCTCCATAAACTCCGACATGTCGATACGGATCATGGCATCGCGACTATCGAACATAAAATTCGCTAACGCTTTGCACAATTCTGTTTTACCCACGCCAGTTGGTCCTAAAAACAAGAAAGAACCGTTAGGGCGATTAGGATCTGACAAGCCTGCCCGCGAGCGCCTTACCGCATTCGATACCGCGGCAATGGCTTGATCTTGGCCGACAACCGAGTCATGCAACACAGACTCCATGCGCAATAATTTTTCACGCTCACCTTCGAGCATTTTACTGACGGGTACGCCGGTCCATTTAGACACGATTTCGGCGATCTCATCTTCCGTGACCTTGTTACGTAACAAGGTGAACTCTTGCGAACCAGAAGCTTCCGCTTCGCTCGCTGCCGCCAACTGCTTTTCTAACTCTGGAATGGTGCCATATTGCAGCTCCGACATGCGCTGCAAATCACCTGCGCGACGCGCAGCATCCATTTCAATACGCGCTTGTTCGAGCAATTCTTTTGATTTACTAGCGCCTTCGAGCAAGGCCTTTTCTTTCTTCCAAACGTCTTCTAATTCAACATAGGCACGGCCAGCTTTATTGATTTCTTCATTAAGATCCGACAAGCGTTGCTTAGCCGCATCGTCTTTTTCTTTGCGCAGTGCTTCGCGCTCAATTTTAAGCTGAATCAAACGACGTTCGAGCTTATCCATATCGTGTGGTTTTGAGTCGATTTCCATCCGAATCAGCGATGCTGCCTCATCGATCAAATCAATGGCTTTATCCGGCAATTGACGATCAGCGATATAACGAGTCGATAATTTCGCCGCTGCAATAATCGCGCTATCGGTAATCTGTACACCATGATGCACTTCGTAACGCTCTTTTAAGCCCCGTAAAATGGCAATGGTATCTTCTACGCTCGGTTCATCCACCAGCACTTTTTGGAAACGACGCTCTAGAGCCGCATCTTTTTCAATAAAAGTACGGTATTCGTCCAGCGTAGTCGCGCCAACGCAATGCAACTCACCGCGCGCTAACGCAGGCTTAAGCATGTTACCCGCGTCCATTGCACCGTCACTCTTACCAGCGCCAACCATGGTATGTAATTCATCGATAAAAAGAATGATGCGCCCTTCTTCTTTCTGCACATCTTTAAGTACTGACTTTAAGCGCTCTTCAAATTCGCCACGGTATTTAGCACCGGCCAGTAAAGACCCCATATCCAGCGACAAAATGCGCTTATTTTTAAGGTTCTCTGGTACTTCGCCATTCACGATGCGTTGCGCCAAACCTTCCACCACGGCTGTTTTACCAACGCCGGGCTGACCAATTAAGACAGGGTTGTTTTTAGTACGACGTTGCAATACCTGAATGGTGCGACGAATTTCATCGTCACGGCCAATGACAGGATCGAGCTTTCCGGCTTCTGCGCGCTCGGTGAGATCAATACAGTACTTGCCCAGAGCCTGACGATTGTCTTCGGCATTGGCATCATTCACGGCTTCGCCTCCTCGCATTTCAGTAATGGCTTTATCAATCGCATCCGATGTTAATTTAACCTCAGCTAAGGCTCGCCCAGTGGCACCTTTATCCCCCAAAGCGACCAATAAGAAGAGTTCGCTCGATACAAACTGATCACCGCGTTTTTGCGCTTCTTTATCAGCCAAATTTAACAATCGACCTAACTCAGGTGCGATTTGAATATTGCCATCAGGGCTGCTGACGCGGGGCTGATCTTTCAAAACGCCACGTAAGGTTTTTTCAAGCTCTGGCACGTTGACGCTACAGCGACGTAAAACATCTTTAATAGAACTACTTGGCTGCTCTAACAATGCCAATAGTACGTGCACAGTATCGATTTGATTATGGTCTTGGCCCAGCGCCAAGCTTTGACTCTCAGCTAAGGCGTTTTGCAAACTGGTCGTTAAACGATCCATACGCATAGTGTGTCTCCTGCTCCCCATTCTTGGGATTCAATTCTGTTAACGCTAAGATGCGGTCACTTTAATAAAATTCAAGTTACCAATGCTAAAAGTTTAGAATTTCTAATGATTATCTGTATTGATCCAGAGCAAGTTGCATAACCACTGACGTATAATGCACAACCCGACCTTCTGGCTAGTCAGGCATATATGGTGACTTGGGCTTGATTTCACAAGTGCAGCATAGGTCAAATTTCTCGGTATTAAGGACACGACGTGCATCAACATCAACTCCGTCAGGGCGCCCTGTTTCTATTGATGGGCGAAGCATTACTGGCGGTTATGGGCGGCATGATCAAGTATCTATCAGATACGCTTTCCACAGAGCAAATCGTGTTTTTTCGCAATGCCGCTGGATTAGTCATACTTGCGCCACTCGTGCTGCAACAAGGAAGAAAGCTTCTGCACACCCAAGTGTGGCATTGGCATCTCATGCGCGGACTAGTCGGTGTTTCCGCCATGTATTGCTACTTCTGGGCTTTGGGCCATATGCCATTAACAGAAGCCTTTTTGGTGAAGCTATCAAGCCCATTCTTTATGCCACTCATCGGCCTGCTTTGGCTAGGTGAGCGTGCCGGGCGTTACAGCCTACTAGCCGTCGCTGTTGGATTTGCCGGGGTCGCGTGCATATTGCGCCCTGATGACAGTACCTTCACATTTATTGCGTTAGTCGCTTTACTAGGCGCCTTTCTCGCCGCTTTAGCAAAGGTCACGATACGCCGTATGTCGGCCACTGAATCAAGTCAGACCATTGTTTTTTACTTTGGACTGATCGCCGCTATTGTTTCGGCTCCGGGGGCGGCACTGAATTGGCAACCAGTGCCCAATGATATGTGGGGCTGGATCTTATTATTGGGCCTAGTGGCGACGGTTGGGCAACTATTACTCACCCGTGCCTATCGAATTGCCCCTACCGGCAAGGTTGGAGTTTATGCCTACAGCGCTGTGCTCTATGGCGCCGTCATGGGGTGGTACTTCTGGGATGAACTCCCGCTATGGACCACATGGCTGGGAGCTACCCTGATTGTTAGCGCAGGATTACTAAATCTCTACCAACCTAAATCGAAGCACTAGGACCCCATAACATAACAAGAATATAAGTCTCGTTAGCTATTGGTCTCACCTAGGACAATTTGAGCTATTTATTTCCATTAACTTAATTATAATGACATTATGTTTTAGTTTATGGAGTTTAATTCACTTATGTCTCGTATCGATCCGCTTCAGACCTTCGTCGCCGTCGTTCGTACTCGCAACTTTACTTCCGCTGCCGACGCCCTAGGGGTCACTCCATCGGCTGTCAGTAAGCAGATCAGCACTCTTGAAGAACGGCTAGGTGTACGCCTACTTAACAGAACAACACGTTCGGTTAGCCCAACAGAAGCTGGACAGATGTTCTATCAGCACTGTGAAAATATACTGGATTCCATTAGCGAAGCCGAAAAGCTTGTCACCGACTTCGATGATACCCCTAAGGGGCGATTGCGCATCACCGCGATGTCGAATTTCGGTCGCCGTGAACTCGCTCGGATATTTAACGACTTTTCCAATAAATACCCAGACATCAGTTTTGACCTGCACATATCCGACCGTCCGGTAGACATTGTTAAAGAGGGATTCGACTTCGCGTTACGCATCGGTTCGTTAGAAGATTCGCGTCTTATTGCGAAGCCGGTCGCCGAACAACGCATCGTCATCTGTGCTTCACCTGAATATCTAGAAAAATGGGGGACTCCAACCTCCCTCGAAGATCTAGCTAACCACCGTATCTTAGTCGTTGCGAATGCCGAGTATGCGCGGATCAATTGGTTACGGCAGTTTGAAAAAGATCATGGTTTCAGTTTAGCGAGCATAGAGCGCAAGCTCACCGTAAACGATATTGATCTGGTCTATGAAGCCTGTATTACAGGAATGGGGATTACAGCTTTACCGACGTACATCGCCGAGCGCCATTTAAATAGTGGGGAGTTAGTTAGATTGTTTAGCGAGATGGACATCCCTGTTCGAACGATCAAGGTGGTGTTCCCACAGAATCGCTACCTTGCCAATAAAAGCCGTGCGTTTTTAGATTTCATCACGGCTTATTTCAGTCACTCGTAACAGGTTTACGAGTGCCTTATTCTTCCATGGCCAATACTTGATCTGGTGCACAACGCTCATAAAACACTGGTGGAACGGGTGTTATTTTGCGCTCGTCATAGTCATAAAACACGATACCGGTTTTCGCGGTAGCGATAACTCGATCCTGTGACTCATTGGTAACCATGTAGATAAAGTCGCAGCCATATTTGTTGAAATCCGTAATACCGACCTGAAAAGTCAGATCATCACCGACAAACGACTGTTGCAAAAAGCTAACCGCGATATCAGTAACCATGATACCGACACCACCAACGTTGAACTCACCAAAATCGTATTTACGCAAATAGCGCAAACGCGCCTCGTGTAACAACGACACCATACGGTCATTGCCGAGATGGTTGCCATAGTTAATATCAGATACTCGTACGGCCATGCGAGTAATGAATGTGAACTTATCCGGTAAATCGAGAGTAACGCGTGCCAAAATAGACTCCTTTCCTAGTAGAACTTAGGAATTCCCTACGCTTCTTCACAAAAGTGCGGGAATTATAGTGGTAACAACCAATCCAATAGGTTCTACTAGTATGTAGTTGGGCAGTTATTGAATTAGACGTCTATGTTTTTGATATAACAAATAGGTCCAAATCATCTCAGTGTTTGCTATACATAAGCAACACAATGTTGAATGACAATTAATTGATGCTGGACATACAGCACAAATGGACAACAAAAAGGAATACAATTCAGCCTATGTTTTCCCAAAAACAATACATTTTGCGCCCTCTTTGTACTGGCCTATTGGCTATGTTCTCAATGGCGTCGGTTGCAACAATTCCAGATATCGCTCCCGGTACACCATTTACACCGCTTCAACCGGCACAGGAACATGCAGTCACAACACAACAGATTATGAGTAATCTGTTACGGGGACATTACGAGCGCAAACGCTTAGACAACGCGATGTCATCGCAAGTTCTTGATACGTTACTCGATGATATCGACAGTACTCGCAGCTACATGCTGGCCAGCGACATTGCAGAATTTGAGCAATATCGTACGTCGTTAGACGAAGCCCTCAGTCGCGGCAACATGGCTCCAGCCTTCTCTATCTACAATCGCTTCGAGCAACGCGTGGCAGAGCGCCTATCGTTTTTATTGAACGAACTGAGCAACCACGTCAAAGACTACAATTACAAACAAGACGAAACCTTAGAGCTTGATCGCGAAGATGCCCCATGGGCAACAACCGCAGCAGAACTTGATGAGTTATGGCGCAAACGCTTAAAGAACTCGATTCTGAATCTTAAACTGGCAGGCAAAGAGCAAGATGACATCATCAAGCTGCTAACCCGCCGTTATCAAAATCAGCTCAATCGCGTTTATCTATCCAAGCCGGAAGACGCTTACCAAACATTCATGAACGCGGTGACTCGTACATTCGATCCACACACGCAATATTTTTCTCCGCGCAATTCAGAAAACTTCAATATCAATATGAGCCTATCCTTGCAAGGGATTGGCGCGGTGCTTCAAACCGAAGATGAACACACTAAGGTCGTGCGTCTTGTGCCTGGTGGACCGGCAGCCAAAGCCAACAACTTGTCGCCAGCGGATAAAATCGTCGGCGTTGGACAAGATGCCGATGGTGAGATTGTTGATGTTATCGGCTGGCGTTTGGATGAAGTGGTCGATTTAATTCGTGGCGCTAGCGGCACCACAGTTCGCTTAGAAATCCTACCGGCAGATAGCAGCGGTAGTGATAGCAAAGTCATTTCTATCGTGCGTGACGAAGTTAAGTTGGAAGAACAGTCAGCCCAGAAAGAAATCATTGAGCTAAAAGATGGCGACAAAACCCGTCGCATTGGCGTGATTGATATCCCAACCTTCTACATCGACTTCCAAGGTCGTATGGAAAACCGTCCAGATTATAAAAGCACAACTCGCGATGTTCGTAAGCTTATTACAGAGTTGAAAGAAGAAGGCATTGATGGCCTGATTATTGATCTGCGCAACAACGGTGGTGGTTCTTTAGAAGAAGCCATCGACTTAACCGGGCTATTTATTCCTACAGGTCCTGTCGTGCAAGTACGTGGGATTCGTGACCGCGTTGAAGTACTACAAGATCAAGACCCAGAAGTGCTTTACGATGGCCCTATGACTGTTTTAGTTAACCGCTTAAGCGCTTCTGCTTCTGAAATTTTCGCTGGAGCTATTCAAGATTACGGTCGCGGCTTAATTGTCGGCGGTCAGACCTTTGGTAAGGGCACGGTGCAATCGCTGCGTCCGCTGACTCAGGGCCAATTGAAGATCACTCAAGCTAAGTTCTATCGTGTGTCGGGTGATAGTACGCAGCATCAAGGTGTTATTCCTGATGTGTTGTTCCCTTCTCTGTTTGATAAAGAGAAGATCGGTGAAAGCGCTCTTAAAGCCGCCTTACCATGGGATACCATCCAACCTGCGCGCAAAGCAGGCATTAACACGATTACACCGACTCTGCCGCATTTGCGTGAATTACACGATGCCCGCATTGAACACAATCCAGACTTTTTATTCCTACGTGAACAAAAAGAAATGATTACGGAAATGCGCGACAAAACAGAAGTATCACTGAACGAAGAAGTGCGCAAAAAAGAACGTGAAGCCAATGACGAGCGCCGCTTATCGCTAGAAAACAAGCGCCGTAAAGCGAAAGGTATGGAACTTCTAACAGCACTTGATGATGCTGCAAGTAATGGCGAAGAGACGCCCGCCAAAGCTGAAGCAGATAAGTCAGACGAGACTAAGAAACCAGAAGAAGAGGATGCTATTTTAGAAGAAGCCGGTTATATCTTGCTCGACTATGAGCATATGACCCAAGGCGCGATGACAGCTCAGCGCTTAGATAACTAAACGTACATCCAACGGTTAAAAAATCGTAACTATAAAAAAACCGGCGTCAGGCCGGTTTTTTTATATCTTATAAAGCTACAACCTATGGTTATTGAACACCAAGGGCTGCACGTAACTCATCGTCATTAAACATGTACTGCCATAAACGATCGAGCACTTCGTTAACCCACTTTTCGTTGTATTCTTTAACTGGCGCGGTGGCCACTCGACGACTTTCATTAGCGCCATAAGGCTTGGTAAAAGTCGTTGCGCCATCAATAACTGTCAGCTCAAAGCGCATACGCACGCTGCAATCATTAACCATCATGCCGTCATTACAACCGTAACTAAATTCTTTTACGCTTAACTGTAATTTCAATGGTTCTAGAGGACTTGCGGCACCAAAACCTAGCTGAGTAAGTGAGTTTTGCATGCGAGTCGTCAGCACATCTTTTAAGCTATTCTCGCTATTAAGTGGAGAGTTTTCAGCCAATCGACCACCACGACTTCCCAATTCATTGGGCTCAGGTTGACGACCATCCACCATACGATCATCGACAACGCGGACGAGCGCATCGCGACTCAAACTTAGTTGTCCGGCAGTCACGGTCGCTTCTTGATTGAGTTGAATCACTTGTGGCGCGAGTACACACCCACTCAAACTCAGCGTCAGTGCTGCGCATACTACTAACTTACGCATTCGGTATGTCCTTCTCTGCTCGTTTAAACACCCAGGTCGTCGCCGTAGATTCTTCATCATTGAAACGATAACCTGCTACATCGAACGCTTTGAGATCATGCGCTCGATCAATTCGTTCCCGAATTTGAAACGCAGCCATCATGCCACGCGCTTTCTTAGCGTAAAAGCTGATGATCTTGAATTTTCCGTTCTTCTCATCTTTAAATACGGGTGTGATCAATTCGCCAGCCAATTGCTTAGTTTTAACCGACTTAAAGTACTCGTTAGAGGCTAGATTCACGATCGTTGGCGTTTTCTGTTCTGCCAGCAAGCCATTCAATGTTTCTGTAATGCTTGCTCCCCAAAAACCGTACAAGTCCCCTGCTCGATCATTCTTAAAGCGCGTCCCCATTTCTAAACGATACGGTTGAATCAAATCTAACGGACGTAATAAACCGTACAACCCACTGAGAATGCGAACATGCTGCTGAGCAAATGTTAAATCCTCTTCACTAAGCGTATTCGCATCCAAACCAGTATAAACATCACCTTTAAAAGCCAATAACGCCGCCTTAGCGTTATCGGGCGTAAACGGCAATTGCCAATCGTGATAGCGTTGTACGTTCAACTCTGACAAGGCTGGGCTTAGCTTCATTAATGACCCCAACTCGTCTGGTGAGTAATGACGTAAACCGTCAATTAACAGGGCTGATTCTTCTAAAAAATCCGGTTGTGTAAAACGATCAGTCGTCGGTGGCGTATCGAAGTCGAGTGTTTTGGCTGGAGAAAGCAATGTCAGCATAGGTGATACACGTCCTGATAAAACAAGTAAGCCGAACATCATACCCATACAAAAGGGTTAGCCCAAGATAAGGTGCTATATCGAGTCAATAGAAATCATCAATCTCGGCGACAACCAAGGTAGACTGACATTTCGGACCAAGCTCGCCAGTCACCCATGCCAATGAGTCGCAAGCTAAATCTGTCAAACTGTATGACAATATTGCGTTACATCGACAGCGATGAAACGCTCAGAGTTTATGGTTAACGTACACCCCAAATAACAAAGGCAATTTCTATGTCAAAAGATATTCAGGGACTCGGTTTAGGCTTAGCCAGTCGCTTCGCTGGCAGTGAACTAGCGAAAAAATACGGCCTACGTAAACCGGCCGAACGTATTGCATACCTATGGACCAAAAAAGGCTTTCAATTTGTAGGCAAGCTACAAGCCGATAAAGCCAAGAAGAAAGCAGCTGATCCGCTACTTCTAGCAGCTCCTGCCGCTCATGGGTTGTTTGATCTAACCCTGACCGACGAACAGCAAATGATCAAAGACACTGTTCGTTCGTATGCTGAAGAAGTCGTTCGCGGTTTAGCACATGATGCTAACGAAGCGATGACCCTACCTGAAAATTACCTTGAAGACATTCAAGCACTGGGTCTTAACTTTTTCTCAGTACCTGAAGTTCTTGGTGGTGCAGCACAAAGCTACAGCCCTACCACCAGTGCCATTATTGCCGAAGAACTCGCTTGGGGTGATATGAGCCTAGCATTCGCAACTCTAGCACCGGTTGGTGTAGCGAATGCAATTGTACGCTGGGGAACGCCCAAGCAAAAAGATACCTACCTGCCTAACTACTTAGGCGAAAAACCCGTTAAAGCTGCAATTGCAGTACAAGAACCTAATGCCTTGTTTGCCCCTAAAATGTTGGCAACTAAGGCAAAGAAAACCAAACGGGGTTTTGAAATTAGTGGGGTTAAAACCCTTTTGCCGTTTGGTGGTGAAGCCGACCTTTATTTAGTTGCTGCTCGCTACAAAAAACAGCCTCGTTTGTTCTTTGTACGCGGAGACAGTGAAGGCGTTAGCTGGAAAGCTGCTCCAGCAATGGGCTTGCGCGCCACCGCGACCGGTACTCTTAAACTCGACAGCGTTCATGTTGACTCAGATGCCATGCTTGGGGACGACACCTTCAACTACCAGTCCTTTATCGACCTAGGGCAATTGCACTGGTGCGCCCTTGCCATTGGTGCTTGTCAGGCGGCGCTAGACTATCTGATTCCTTATGTGAATGAGCGCGAGGCATTTGGCGAACCTATCAGTCATCGTCAATCGGTGGCATTTATGGTGGCGAATATTGGCATTGAAATGGAATCTATGCGCCTGATGACTTGGCGCGCGGCAGCCTTGGCCGAGATGGGTAAACCTTTCCATCGTGAAGCTTATTTAGCTCATGTTCTATGTGCTGATAAAGCCATGGAGATTGGTACAAATGCCGTACAGCTGTTAGGTGGCCATGGTTTTACCAAAGAGCACCCAGCTGAACGTTGGTATCGTGATTTACGTGTATTGGCATGCGTTAACAGCGGTTTACACCTGTAAGGAGTTGGCAAGATGATTAATTTAGAGAATCCAAAAAAATTCCGTGGCCTAGTACATCAGGCACGTCAGGTTGCTGAAAACGTATTCCGTCCGGTATCACGAAAATATGATCGTTCGGAGCATGCCTATCCGGTAGAACTGGATATGCTGGCTGCCATCATGGATGGTATGAACGATGGCACCACAGGTGAAGGCGCCGGTGCAGGCAAACTAAAGCAAGATAACAAGCATAAAGGCGAAGGTGTTCAGAACGGCACCAACCTATCAACCGTTCTAAGCTTGGCCGAGCTGTGCTGGGGCGACGTTGGTTTGTCCTTGACTCTGCCACGCCAAGGCTTAGGTAACGCGGCCATTGCAGCCGTTGCCGACGACGAACAGTTCAAGCGCTTTGGTGGTAAATGGGCGGCAATGGCTATTACTGAGCCTGGTTTTGGTTCAGATTCTGCAGCTGTTCGTACCACTGCGATCAAAGACGGTGATGAATACATCATTAACGGTGAAAAGATCTACGTGACTTCTGGTGAACGCGCCGACTGCGTTGTGGTTTGGGCCAGCGTCGATCGTTCATTGGGTCGTGCCGCGATCAAATCCTTTATCGTTGAAAAAGGCACACCCGGCATGGAAGTTGTGCGCTTAGAGAAGAAGCTAGGCATTAAAGCTTCCGATACGGCCGCAATTACCTTTACCGACTGCCGAATTCCTGCAAGTAATTTGCTCGGTGACCCAGAAGTAAACGTCGAGAAAGGCTTTGCTGGGGTAATGCAAACGTTCGACAACACTCGCCCTGTGGTTGCTGCAATGGCCATTGGTGTGGCGAAGGCGTCGCTTGATCGCACCCGCGAAATTTTAAAATCACTCAAAATTGATGCGGCCTACAATCGTCCGTTAAAAACCAGTGCTCAGTTAGAAGCCCAGCTTTATCGTTACGAAGCCGAATGGGAAGCCGCTCGTCTGCTCACATTACGTGCAGCTTGGATGGCCGATAATGGTCAACCAAACTCGATGGAAGCTTCTATGGCGAAGGCAAAAGCTGGACGTGCCGCCAATGCCATTACCCTTGGATGTGTCGAAATGCTCGGTAGCTTAGGGTACAGTGAAGATGAACTGCTGGAAAAATGGGCGCGCGATTCGAAGATCCTAGATATCTTCGAAGGCACGCAGCAAATTCAGCAATTGATTGTTGCCCGTCGTTTATTGGGCAAATCATCTGCTCAGCTGAAATAAGTTCGATTGAGGGCTAGTGTTAACACTAGCCCTCAACGATCCTATAAAAAATATAAAAAACTAACCCCATGACCGTTTCCGACGTCAACCAATCAGAGGCTAACAGTAAGAACACCATGGCTAGTACACCAGAAAAAAACGTATCTCTCGTTAATATTGCGACCCAACTGATTGGTCAAATTCCCGATATCCCTGTTATGTTAAAGGGTGTGTTCGAACTCGTGACCTCGAAACCAGAGAAGAAAAAATCCATCGGTTTATTGTTGGAAAAACACGCTCGCCAACAGCCCGATCACATTGCTGTTCGCTACCAAGATATCACCCTAACTTACGCACAGGTCAATGAACGTGCGAACCAAATGGCGCACTTTTTTGTATCGAAAGGTATCTCTTCAGGCGATACCATTGCGGTGGTATTAGAAAATCGCCCTGAAACATTAGTGTGCGTTTTTGCTGCCGTTAAACTTGGTGCTATTTGCTCTATGATCAACACCTCCCAACGCGGTGAAGTGTTGTTACATAGTTTAAATTTGGTACAGCCAAAACTCATCGTTGTTGGCGAAGAAATGCTAGACAACGTTGGCACCGTCGAAGCCGACTTAAACGATGACGTCCGCTCTGCGCTTTATTACCTCAGCGACAACGGCAGCGTCGGTTGTCCTAAACACTATAAAGATCTCGATGCCGCCTGCGCCAACCAAGCACGTTCAAACCCGGCAAGCACAGGTGAAGTGCGTATGCATCAACCGTGTTATTACATCTTTACTTCAGGTACAACAGGCTTGCCAAAAGCCTCGGTAATGAGTCATTACCGCTGGTTTAAGTCGATGGCAGGCATGGGCTTAGCGTCCATGAAATTGCGCAAGTCCGACATCATGTATGTCAGTCTGCCGCTTTATCACAACAACGCCCTAACAGTATCACTTGCCGCCGTTCTAGGTGCCGGTGCCTGTATCGCGATTTCGCGTAAATTCAGCGTATCGCGTTTTTGGGATGAAGTTCGCATGCACAACGCCACTGCGTTTTGCTACATCGGTGAGCTTTGCCGCTACCTATTAAATACGCCGCCCAAAAATACCGATCGTCATCACGATATTCGGGTCGTCGTTGGTAATGGCTTACGCCCTGATATCTGGATGGAATTTAAAAATCGCTTTGGCATTCATCACATTAATGAATTCTATGGAGCGAGTGAGTGCAATTTGGTCTTCACCAACAGTTTTAATCTGGATAAAACGGCCGGTTTCTGTCCTCTTTCATACAATATTGTTGATTACGATATTGAAGAAGATAAACCACGTCGTGATGCCGCCGGTTATATGATTCCAATCAAAGCTGGTAAAACTGGATTATTGATTACTGAAGTTAACGACAAACAGCCGTTTGAAGGCTACACCGACGAAGAAGCATCCAATAAGAAGCTTTTCCGCGATGTATTCAAACAAGGTGATTGTTGGTTTAACACCGGTGACTTAGTCAATAATCAAGGCTGGAAGCACGTATCCTTCGCGGATCGCTTAGGTGATACCTTCCGTTGGAAAGGCGAAAACGTTGCCACCACCGAAATTGAATCGGTATTAATGGAACATGCCGACATTCAACATGCGGTCGTTTACGGTGTTGAAATTCCGCACACGGATGGTCGTGCCGGCATGGCAACCATCACTCCACGAATTCCGCTTGATCAAATGGATTGGGACAGCGTAACACGTCATGTACGCAACAAATTACCCGCCTATGCCATTCCGTTATTTCTTCGCATTCGTGAAGAAGAAGAAGTCACAGGAACATTTAAATACCGCAAGGTAGAGTTAAAAGAAGAGGCTTATCATTTAGATAAGGTTGATGAACCTCTACTGGTCTTAACCTCGAAAAATAGTATTTATGAGGTATTAACCAGCGAGATTGAAACGAAAATTAATAACGCTGAAATCAGCTTGTAGTTAAGCGCAGCTTAGATTCAATGTTGAACCTAAGCTGCATTTATTTTTTAGATGTATCTCTCACCGGTGGCGATACTGGAATTTCAATCCAAAACGTCGTACTCGCGCCAGGTTCACTGACGTAACCGATACGCCCGCCCAACAATTTCGCCATCTCCTGACAAATCGACAATCCCAAACCTAAACCACTGGCTTGCATTTTAGATTGCTCAAGGCGTACGAAAGGTTCAAATACGGCATCATCGCTGCCGTTTTCAATACCAAATCCTGTGTCTCTTACTGCCAACCGGAACCAAGGCTGTCCAGCTTCTTGCAACATCATGCCGCGCACATGGACATGCCCGTTAGCGCGATTGTATTTAATAGCATTCGATAAAAAGTTAATTAGAACTTGCTGCATTCTTAAACGCGACTGCCGAATCACCGGCCAACGGCTATTAGGCTCGATATGCAGACTAATCCCCCTAGCTCGTGCTTGGTGCGTCATTAGGCGTACACAGTCTTTCGCTAAGGTTTCAGTTGAAAACGCTTCATTCTCTTCGGGCGCTGCATTAGGTTGCAGCATTGCCAATAGTTGATCGGTTAACGCCAACAAATGCTGCCCTGCAAACTCAATCATCTCAACCGATTCAGCCTGCTCGCCAGACAACTCTGTGCGCAATATTTGGCTAAAACCAAGTACGCTATTCAGTGGCGTGCGCAACTCATGACTGAGGGCCGCCAAGAAAGTGCGATTGTTCAGTAATTCACCTGTGCTAATGGCTTCAACCAAAACCGCATAACCTTGCGGAATGACCGACGAGGTTAACGGGCTGATTGTCACTTTCACAGGAATGGGATTACTACCCGTCAACTTAGTGCTGATGGTATCTGCAGTGTTGCCTAAAGCGATGGGAGTTTGGAAAAAAACTGAAACATGTTGCCCATTACGACAAATATCGCCATACAAATGCTGCATAGCCACATTTGAGGACTCTACATACCCACTCGCGTCTAAGGTTAAGATTCCCGCGAGTCGGCGATCATCCCCATTGGCACCACTAGGCTTGCGCTTAGGCGGTGATACTTCAGTTTGAGATTTCATCGGTTTGTCCGATTCTATAATCATGATGACAGATCCTTTGTCAAAGCGGGCCATGAGGCAGCTATTGCCTAGCTTTTATCGCTATTGAGTAGTTGTTCAATAGTACGGTGGATGACCAAAATGTTCAAATGGGTATATAACGCCAGCATACAAAAAAAATAGCAAATAGTACGCATTTTCAATCACTAATTCGCAATCGCTGTCTTGCCGCCAGCCTTGTGCTAGAATGCGCCGCTTTCTGGATCGACGAGGATAGCCTCAAATGACTGTATTAGTTGGAATCATCATGGGCTCTAAAAGCGATTGGCCCACAATGCAACATACCGCCGACATGCTCGACAAACTCGGCGTAAGCTATGAAGTCAAAGTCGTGTCTGCTCATCGCACCCCAGACTTATTATTCGACTACGCTAAAACCGCGCAATCTCGTGGCATCAAAGTAATTGTCGCTGGCGCTGGCGGTGCTGCCCACCTACCGGGTATGGCGGCCTCTCAAACCTCGCTACCCGTATTAGGTGTTCCAGTTAAATCTCGCGCACTGAATGGCATCGACTCTTTGTTATCAATCGTTCAAATGCCAGGTGGCGTCGCCGTCGGCACGTTGGCCATTGGTGATGCTGGAGCCAAAAATGCGGGTTTACTCGCGGCGCAGATATTAGCCACTAGCGATGATACTTTGTTAGCACGTATTGACGCCTTCCGCGCAGAACAAACCGACAGCGTTTTGGCTCAGCCAGATCCGCGAATCGAGTCGTAATTAAACGGCCACCCTGTGGCAGTTAGATGAATACAGGATAAAGAATGAAAGTAGGTATCTTAGGTAACGGCCAGCTTGGCCAAATGCTATCTGACAGCATCAAAGATCTGGCGGACATTGAGGTTTCTTTATATGACCTGCGCGCGCACAACGATGCCGATCTGGCCGCGTTTGTTGCCAATGTAGATGTGGTTTCCTACGAGACTGAGAACATTCCTGCGGCGATTGTTGATCAGCTTGAAGGCATTGCCGATAAGCTTTATCCAAGTTTGACGGCGCTCAAAACATTTCAGAATCGCCTGCTGGAAAAGAATGCTCTGCGAGCTGCCGGCATTGATACTGCCGATTTCTGCGCAGTAAATTCGCTTGATGATTTAAAACAAGCCATTAATACGCTTGGTCTTCCGATTGTGTTGAAAACCACGACCGAAGGCTATGATGGCAAAGGCCAATATGTTCTACGCGCACCGACCGATGCCGAACCTGCTTGGATAAGCATTGGGAATCGCGAACTGATTGCTGAAGCCTTTGTACCTTTCTTGCGTGAGACCTCTGTTATTGCCAGCCGTGATCGTCAAGGCAACATGGTCGTTTGGCCGATGACAGAAAATATTCACCACGAAGGCATCCTGCGTTACAGCCTCTATCCAGCTGTCGGCTTGAGCAATGAAAAAGCCGCTCAAGCAGAGCGTTATATTCGCCAACTCGCGGATAGCTTAGATTATGTTGGAACCATCACCTTAGAATTGTTCGAAACAGAAAAAGGCTTAGTCGCTAACGAAGTGGCTCCTCGCGTCCACAACTCTGGCCACTGGTCGATAGAAGGCGCAGACACCAGCCAATTCCGCAATCACATGCTGGCAATTACTGGCCGAGATTTAGGCGCAACACGCGCTCGTCACAACGCTATTGCTATGCTCAACGTGATCAGCGATGAAGAACCGGCCGTTGCGGCAGAAAATATCGCCAATGCATTCCGTCACTCGTATGGCAAAGAAGCGCGCCCTGCCCGCAAACTTGGCCATGTGACGGTAGTGGCCGATGATGAAGCACAACGCGACGCCACCATTACGCAACTCGGTGCTCTTATCCCTGCTGGCGTTTGGCCACCAAAACACTAAGCGAGCGAACTATGGCAAAGTCTTTACAAGAACAATTGCTCGCAGCCGGATTGGCCGATAAACAAAAAGCCAAAAAAGCTGCGAAAGAAATGAAAAAGCAGGAACACCTGCAACGCACTGGTCAAGACAATCAATTGGATGATGTTAAAGCCAAGGCAGAAGCTGTTCGCAAAGAAAAAGCTGAACGCGATCGCGAATTAAACCGTCAACGCGAAGAAGAAGCCCGCTTAAAAGCCATTGCCGCACAAGTGCGCCAACTAGTAACCAATAATGCCATTGCTGCACAATATGGTGATATTAAATATCAATTTGTTGATGGCACGAAGGTTAAGCATATTTATGTCGATCAAGCGGTGTGGGATCGCCTCTCGCGCGGACAACTGGCGATCATTGCCCACGGCAACAGCTACGCGGTTATTCCCGTGCCCGTCGCGGATAAAATCCGTGAGCGCGCCGACAACCTCTTCATCTTAGTTGCAGACAAAAAAGCCGACGTATTGGCGGAGGATGATCCTTACGCCGCGTATCAAATTCCAGATGATTTGATGTGGTAACTCGTCCGTTAGCGTACTTTTGCGGAGAACAAAGCGACGCAGCCTTGTACTTCTAATGTGACCTTATCGAAGCGCTGTTCCAGAGCGTGTTTTAACTCAAAAAGGGTGTCTTCTGAATTCGAGAAGATGCCCTTTTTGTTATAAAAACCCATCAGCTTTTTCGCCATCCAATTTCTCGGCACATCACCCTGTAAAATCGTAGAACCAAATACGGTTGCACCTGAATTCATCAATGGAATGAGATGATCAAATGCGATGGCTTTTTCACTAATTTTTCCGGGCACGCAGTGAAACAAATAATTAATACCCAACGAATCAAACGGTTTAATCACCGCCGTCACAGGTTCGAGAACATTTTGGCGATAAGTTTCGGGCGAATAACGCGCGATACGTTCAGATGCATAAACTAACGTGCTGTCATTCATATCCATCAAAGCGACGCGAGGAGTCGCTGTCGGAAATTGGCAATGATCGGGAAAATAACCACTGCCAACCCCTACATCTAAATGGTTCGCCGTTACGTGCGCATTGTAGTGCGCTTCAATCCGTGGCGTCGGACACTTCCAGATGTAACGATTCGATATCCCCAAAACAATAAAATCATAAAGCGATAATGTTTTAGATGTATAAACCGCTTGCCCTGCGAGCACTTGGTCTTGAGTAGGAGTCATAGATACTGTCCCTGTTTCTAGATAGAAAGATTTTTATTCTGGAAGTAAGCATAAACATTACACGCTCAGCAAGGCAAGGCGTCACTTAAGAAATGCGCCTCCATCTAGCGGATTCGTTTTATAACAGCTCATCCACTGGCTATGGAAAGTGCATTAATGGCGCAAGTGAAGGTTTAAATTGTTCGATCTCCTCACGACTCAATCCCTTAAGTTCATACGGAAATACTAACCAATCATTTGTCTCGTATAGATAAAAGTCTGGGGATAAATTCGTGCGATTCAAACTGGGGCGTCGATATAAGGTCGCGATTCTCACCTGCTCTGGCATATTCAGTTTCAACTTACTTTCTAACCGTTGAATAACAGCATTAACGTTATAGCCGGTGCTAAAAACATCATCGACAATGAGCAAGTTGTCTTCCGCATTTAACCGCTCGATTAAATACTGAGTGCCGTGAACTCGAATTTCTTGCGGCGCATTCACCATACTTTGATACGCCGGCTGGCCTCGATATGACGTTCGTAAGGCAATATGGTCTGTCTTAACTCCCAATGTTTGCAGGCACTCTTGCACATAAATACCAACTGAACTGCCACCACGCCAAAGTCCGACAATGCAGGTGGGGCGAAAATCACTACGGAAAATTTCTACCCCTAAGCGGAAAGCGTCCTCAATGACGGCTTGTTCCGCGATAAATTGCTTCTGCATCACCTTTCCTCTTGTTAACCAAACCAGGTACAGGCTATGTTAACACTTGACCGATTGGTCAGATAATAACTTTGGCAGCTCTGCTTGGTAAACAGGAGATCGACATGAGTGACAAGCAATACCTCAGCGCGCAAGGGCTGCTCGAAGACTCATGGAAACTAGCTGAGCAAATACTTAAATCTGACTTTCGGCCAACCTTTATGATCGCCGTATGGCGTGGCGGCGTACCAATCGGCATCGCGGTACAGGAATATCTCAGCTATCACGGCATTGATACCGATAACATCGCCATTCGAACCTCGTCCTATCAAGGGATAGATCAACAAGCGCGGCAAGTGGCTGTGCATGGCCTCGGCTATTTAGTAAAAAATATTCAGCACTCTGATAGCTTGCTGATCGTCGACGATGTATTCGACAGTGGTCGTTCCATCGAAGCCATAGTCAATGAGCTAACCCGCCTAGCACGCCGCAATACACCACACGATATTCGCATTGCCGTTCCTTACTTCAAGCCAGCGCGAAATCGCACCAACCGAGTGCCCGACTATTACCTTTACGAAACTGACGCTTGGCTTAAATACCCTCATTCATTAGAGGGGTTAAGCACAGAGGAAATTCGTGATAACCGGCCAGAGCTTTACAACATTATCAAAGATTGCTTACCGCCAACGCCGTCGTAACAAGATGCGCCATCGTCAAAATTGATAACGTAGCTTCCTTAGCAAAATTATGTTTTTGTGAAATGACGATATCAAACTGACCTGTATCATTCCTATTTTTGTGTAAACACCGTAAGGTGAAATACCCAAATTAGGAGGCTCATCATGAAATCGGCACTGATCATTGGCGGCACTGTTGTTGCCATCATTGCGGCGATAAGCCTCTGGCCTGAAACCCCAGTTGCAGTTACCACCACTCCTGTTCAGGTTGGCAAGGTAGAGTCGTTAGTCTCCAACACTCGTTCCGGAACCGTGCAAGCCTGTTTACGCTCGCATTTATCCCTTACCCAAGGTGGGCAGGTGAATCAGTTATTAGTGCAGCAAGGCGATACCGTCGTCGCTGGGCAATTACTCATGACCTTGTGGAACGACGACATTAAAGCGGGCATCGCTCAAGCTCAGGCCCAAGTAGCCATCGCACAATCCAATAAAGCATCGCGCTGCCGCCAAGCTGAAGCCGATTTACGCGACGCCAAACGCCTGCGCGACTTACGCAAAAGGAACATGGCATCGGAAGAACAGCTAGATCGCTCCAATACCGTTGCCGACATCAGCCGTTTCGCCTGCGAGCAGCAAGATGCACAAATTCAGCAAGTACAAGCCGCCCTCGATTTACAACAAGCTCGTCTAGCGCAAACTGAATTACGCGCTCCGTTCGCCGGAATTATTGCCGAGGTTAACGGCGAAGTTGGCGAATATGCCACGCCCTCGCCTCCGGGCGTTGCCACCCCACCAGCCATTGATCTGATCAATCAAGAATGCCTGTATGTACGTGCGCCGATTGATGAAGTCGATGCTGCACAAGTCAAAATCGGCATGGAAACTCGGGTTACCTTAGATGCCTTCCAAGATCAAACATTCACAGGGCTTGTTAGCCGGATTGCACCCTATGTTCAGGATCTTGAAAAACAAGCGCGTACCGTCGATGTCGACGTCACACTCAGTAGCTTGCCACAAGATATCGACCTACTTATTGGTTACAGCGCCGATATCGAAGTCATTACCGCATCGCGTGATAACGTTGTGCGCATTCCTACCGAATTATTGCTGGAAGGCAACAAAGTACTAACGGTACAAAACGACGCCATCGCAGAAGTGCCATTAACGCTGGGTTTAACCAACTGGACATGGAGCGAAGTGACGGCCGGACTCAAGGCTGGTGATGCTGTGATTAATAGTTTGGATATTCCCGATTTAAACCCAGGAATCAAAGTAAAAATTACACCAGCAAGCGACTCTGGAATAACAAAAGATGATTGATGTTAAAGGTGTTCATCGCACTTTTATTCTTGGCGATCAACCCGTTCACGCGCTCAATGATATTCACCTGCATATTGATAAAGGCGAATACATCTCCGTGATGGGGCCGTCTGGCTCAGGGAAATCGACGCTACTCAATATGTTGGGATTACTCGATGTACCAGACGATGGCGAATATTGGTTAGCCGGTAAAAATACCGTACCTATGAGCGAAGAACAGCGTGCCGCTTTTCGCCGCGATCACATTGGTTTTGTTTTTCAGTCGTATCATTTAATTCCACGCTTAAGCGCCCGCGAAAATATCGAACTTCCACTCATGCTTGCAGGCATAGCACCTAGTGAGCGCCGTCGTCGTATCGACCCTGTACTCAAGCGTTTAGGGCTAATTGATCGCGCCGGCCACAAGCCCGAACAGCTATCTGGCGGCCAACGCCAACGAGTTGCCATCGGACGCGCAACAATTATGAACGCCCCACTGCTGCTCGCCGACGAACCAACAGGTAACCTTGATAGCCAAGCCGGTGAAGAAGTGGTGAATTTATTAGAAGAATTAAATCACAACGGCACCACCCTAATCGTCGTCACCCACGATACCGATCTCGGTTTGCGTGCCGGCCGCCGAATTCGCATGGTCGATGGTCGTATTGTTGAGGACAATCGCGCGTGATGACCCTGCGCGATCAAATCAGCTTTAGCCTTATCGCCATCACGCGGCAACGCTTTCGCACCATCATGCAATTGGTGGCTATGGCCATCGGTGTATTAGCAGTCGTGCTATTAACTGGCCTAGGAGAAGGCGGTCGCCAATACGTATTGACCGAATTTTCATCCCTCGGCAAAGACACCATTCTTTTGCTGCCAGGACGCAAAGAAACCAGCGGCGGCATGCCACCACTTAGCGGCGAAGGCACGCGTGATATCACCCTTGATGATGCCACCAGTTTGCTGCGCTTGCGCAATGTCGAGCGTATCGCACCTTTAGTCGTCGGTAATACCAGTATCAGTGCCGGTAACCGCAGCCGCGAATCGTTAATTATTGGCACCAATGCCGCCTTCTTTGCGGTACGACAACTCGAAGTTCGCCAAGGAAAAATATTAGCGGACATTCCTTTAAATCAAACCCAACCCGACTGCGTAATCGGCGCGCAATTAAAGCACGAGTTATTTGGCCCACGCATAGCGATTGGCCAGTGGTTAAAGCTTTCGCAATACCGCTGTCGGGTGATCGGTATTCTTGCCGACACCGGCACAGGGCTTGGCATTAATATGAGCGACGCATTAATTATTCCTGTTGCTAATGCCATGCAATTGTTTAATACCGAAGGCTTATTTCGCGTAATGATTGATGTGCGCTCAGTGCAAGCAATACCCGCATTAATTTCTAACATCGAACAACAAATGACAATGCTGCATGACGGCCAACTCGACGTTACGGTGACAACACCCGACTCTCTTCTCGCCGCCTTCGATAATATTCTACTGGTACTTACCCTCGCCATCGCCGGTATCGGCGGCATCAGCCTTATCGTTGCCGGTGTTCTGATTATGAATATGACCGTTATTAGCGTATCGCAACGCAGCGCAGAAATTGGCTTATTAAAAGCACTGGGGGCATCGAGTCACGAAGTGAAAATACTATTTATTACTGAAGCCTCAATGCTCTCTGTTTGTGGTGCCGCGCTTGGACTAGTCACTGCCGAAGCCTGCCTCTGGCTAGCGCGCCAACAATTCCCCGACGTGCCCTTTCATGCCCCATGGTGGGCAAGCGTAACCGCCGTAGGTGTTGCCGCCGGCACAGGACTCTTATTTGCGTGGCTGCCAGCACGACGCGCTGCCGCTCAAGCACCCGTGCTGGCATTGCAAAAACGCGGGGGTAAATAGCGATGCGCTGGCTTGATTGGCTGCGACTGATACTTTCATCCGTATTAGCGAGCCCACTTAAAAGCTTATTAACCGCTCTAGGGATTGCCATAGGCATAGCCGCCGTTACGCTGCTGACCTCACTCGGCGAAGGCGTACGCCACTATGTGCTTGATAACTTCTCGCAATTTGGCACCCGCATCATTGCCATTAGCCCAGGTAAAACCGAAACCTCAGGGATGGGTAGCCTTATTAGCTCGGTGCGCTTACTCACCATGGACGACCTTCGCCTGCTGGAAAATCTACCGGGGGCCGAGCATGTAGTGGCTAACGTTCAAGGCTCTGGCCCTATTCGCCATGGAGAAAAAGTCCGCAACACCACAATCTATGGAACCACCCCAAGCATGGTAAAAGCATGGGATTTTAAAGTGGCCAGCGGACGCTTTTTACCCGATAACCACCGCCAAAACTCCCCCGCTTACGCCGTGCTAGGCCACAAAGTAAAAAGCGAATTATTTGCCACCAGCAATCCGCTAGGCGAGATTATTCGCGTAGGAGGACAACGCTATCGAGTGATCGGTGTAATGCAAGAAAAAGGCTCAATGCTAGGATTTGATCTCGACGACATGGTCTATATCCCCGCCGATAGAGCACTTAGCTTATTTGATCGTGAAGGCCTAATGGAAATTGATGTCGTGTTTTCAGCCGCCACCACCTCAGACCGAATGGCCAGCTTAATAAAACAACGCTTGATTGCCCGTCACGGCCAAGAAGACTTTACCTTAGTCACCCAAGACGAAATGCTCGCCAGCTTAAACCGCATTTTATCTATGCTGACCCTCGGCATAGCCGCACTGGGATCGATCTCACTCATTGTCGGCGGCGTTGGAATATTTACCGTGATGACCACCAATCTAGCCGAGCGCATTCCCGAAATAGGCTTACTACGCGCCATTGGCACATCACGACGTCAATTACTGGGAATATTTGTTGGTGAAGCAATCGCGCTATCGCTATTAGGGGGTTTAGCCGGAATGGGCTTTGCCCTACTCGTGCTTGGCATACTCAGCATCGCCCTACCCGAGTTTCCCATGACACCCAATGTCATCTACCTTTTCAGCGCCTTAATTAGCTCGGTAATCATTGGATTAATTGCAGGGATAAGGCCTGCTTGGCAAGCCTCGAAGCTTAGCCCAGTAGTAGCGCTAAGGGATGAATAAAGCTTGAGCGTTTTTTGAACTCATTTATAGATTCTCCGAACCTCCGCAGTAAGAGCTTCCTTTGCACCAGACTCAAGAAGTCGGCCATGAGCAGAGACAATGGCGTCAAAATCGAGAGCTAACAATTTTTCAAAGTCAGACCTGAGTGATCCGCCTTTAGGTGTCACGCCTTTGAGCCACGGCGGACCAATATTCACTCCGATTTTAAAGCCAAGCAGTTTAAAGGCAATTTTAGTGAACCAAGTAAAATAGCTCCAATCCGCATGATATTGCACGCTATCGGTTGTAATCAGAAGCTTATTATCTTTAAGAAATAAAGCCGCTTCAGGGTTTTTAGCAGACTCAAAAATAAAAAATTCTGAATTTGGAAATGGGCTAACTGAGTTTGTCGTTATCAATTGAGTTGCTTTCGGCTGAGGGTAAGTAACCTGCCCTGCTTGCGCCCAGAATTCGCACTGATACCGATCTAAATAAAATGCATCATCAAGCCCATGGAAGTCGCCAAGTCTCATTATGTGTTTGACGTCGCCAAGCTCATCTAAACTAGAAAGCCCTTCTTCACTCATACGAACAGGATTAATTAACGTTAGCTCCTGCCCGCTTTTAAGAATGACCATATTTCGATTCATTCGCATCCCGGGCCCCATTTTTATACTGCCGTGTAAAAAATAGACTCCTGGATACAAGCTAACTATTTCATCGTGAGGGTAAGATGATGGATACATCACTCTTCCTTAAGTGTTGGTATTACAGTGTTTAATGATTTAGCAACCAATATTACATACAAAATATCGTTCCAGAAAACCTAAAATACACTCAAAGCAAGCAATTTTCACGAATCGAAAAAACCTAAAGTATCCGCAATCGCTAAGAAAATCATCATTACTCCCGATATTGTTAACAACCAATAAAATATTGCAGCTAAAATACGATCTGACAGGTTTGTTTGATCATGCAGTAGCTCCGAATTAGCGTACAAGAAAGATAATGGAGTATTTTCAAGCTTTTTACTTAGTTTACGAGGTATAGAGAGAGACTGGGCTACGTTAATAATATCCCACCCACTAACATACTCAAATCCTAGCTTATCCTTAGTTTTAGGATTTTTTCTAAGTTTTCGCACTGTTATTTGCCCAAAAAGCACATAAAATATAGCTGCAAAAAAACCTATTACGCAAGCAATCGCTAGAAGTTGAGAAAGTAAACTCATTCTATTTAATCCCGTTCATAATTCGATCATACCAGTCGCCACCATTTTCCTTGACTTGACCATTAATCCACATTGATGCGCCCGCAGCAGAAGCTGCAACAGCAGCACCACCCACTAGTAGACCGACCCATCCAACCGGAGTGGCCACTATAAGTAAAGTTAACGCTGCGACCCCGGCGTTGACTGCAACAGTCCCTGCAATAGCACTAGCAGCAAAACTACTCGACTCAACAAATAGTTCACGTTCCCAATTATCACCGGCTTGATAGCTATTATGGATATTACCAGCGCGACTACCAAAATCGATAACAGCAAGTCCATTACCTAGGACTTTAGCGTACTTGGTAAATTTCACTAGATTATTAGCTTGAACCTGACTCGTGACATTTAGTTTGGCAACATTACGGCTACTTTCTGCAATATTCGTCGCTCTTTCAACATTGGTCAGCGGAATACCACGGCGGGCTTTTACTTGCGCAGTAACCATTTTTAACTCATTACGAAACTGACTCTGCATCTTCTCAAATGCAACCTGCGCCTTCAGCTTCATAGCAGCTTTCATTGGTGACTTAGAGACAATCGCCTGGCGATATTCCATTAAAGCCGCTTGGTAATCTTTAACAGAGCCTGCAAACCCACCCAATCGATTAGCATAGACACTTGTCGAAGCGCCCATGAGGCCAATATTGTACTCTTTAAGCTTTTCGGTGATTTCAGCCAATGCCACGATATTGTCGCCACCGTACGATAAAGAGAGATTGGTTAGTTCTTTTGCTACGGGTGCAGGAGAAAGCTGAGCGAGAATACTTCGGCTAGCACCTGATTGGTCGTTACCAATAACATATGGCGTGTTAGCGGCCATAATTGTTGGTTTTAAGCAGCTAAAGGCCGATATTTGATCAATTTCAATACCGCATTGAAGTTGAAAGTTTTGAGGGCTTAACGATTGATTGCAGAGCAGAATCTCACTCATTTTAAAATCCATTTTGTAAATAATGACGTTACTGTCTTTTGAAACTTCGAGTTTATTAACTACAGGTGACACTTACAAGAAATCTATCACTTCTCTACAGCCGCCACCAAAAACAACCAAACGCCAAAGACAATCACAGCACTCGCTATCACAGCAATAAACGTCAATACCTCGCCCAATACTAGGCTACCCATAACGGTTGCTATTACAGGCACCAATAACTGCAACTGCGCGGCTTTTTGTACGCCAATTAACGGTAACACTCGATACCACAGATAATAACCAACACCAGACGTTAATGCGCCAGAAGTAACAGCCAAAAAGAAAGCGTTAGAAAACCAGTCGATATCGAATGACTGCCCGAATGGAATGCTTAATACAAAAAACAAACCCAACATCAACAGAGTTGCAGCAACAAACGCAGAGCTAACATCCACAAGTGGTGCGACCGAGCCCTTGCCTAACAACACAAACGCGGCCCAGCCCATTGCTGCTAACAGCATCAGACCCGCGTAGCCGATATAAGTGCCATCCGCATTCGGTAACAGCAGTAATGCCAATCCAGCAATCGCAATCAAAGCGCCGAGCACCTGTTGTTTATTGAGTCGTTGACCGGTAAACCGCGCAACCAATAACAGCATTAATTGCACAGCAACAAACAAAATAAAGGCACCAACGCCGGTATCGAGTTGAACATAAGCCAACGAAAACATGAGCGCATACAACAGCAAGCTCGCACCCAACAACCAAAACCGGCGCGAACTAAAAGGTAGCAACCGCAAACGGGGCTTCGACGGCAACCAATACAACAACCCAACCAGAGTCACTGCCCCACTGAATAAACGCAACACAGTAAACACGACAGGATCGTAATGAAATACCAGCAATGCCCAACGGCACAGCAGCGAATTAGCCGCAAAAGCGATTAACACCACGGCGACCAAACCAAGCGACTGCACTGACTTATTCATTGATTACCTTAAAATATCTGATCACCGTTTGGCACCGAAAGTACTTCCTCAAAGCGCAGCCCTGCTCGACCTAGCCTATCGCGAATGATACCCAGCACTGGGGCAACCAGCACCGCATCTTTGCCAACAAGGTGATATTCGGTAAATTCATACAGAGAATTCTTAAAGTTTAATGTTTTTTGATATGGAAAATTGTGCATAGGTTTTTGGAATTAGTGAATAGTTCTACGGACAATCTCTAAATATTTATTAAATATGATGCGCTAAAACGGGGGAAGATCAAGCGTCAACTAGACAAGCTTGTTAGCTCTCGGGGTTCCCAAACAGAGCCAAAGCAAGGGCTTCAATTTCCTTACTCATGGCTAGTTTTGTTCTCCATTTTTCAGGGATAGAATCCACACCATAATAAGCTCCCGATATCTGCCCACAAACTGCAGCGGTTGTATCTGCATCGTTACCTAAGTTTGCAGCAAGAAGTATCGACTCTTCGAATGTGGATGCGTTCATAAAGCACCAAGGCGCAGACTCTAAAGAATCCACCACATAACCACTGCCATTTATTTGGTCATACGAAAGAGATAAAAAATCGAGAGCCGCAATGCTTCGCACCTTTTCACAGTATGGCTTGTACTTGTTATTTTCGAATATTTGACTCTTATCTGTAGCGTGAATCGCCCCTAGTTTCCTAGACACCCATTTGCTTCAAAAAATAATTCTTTTCATAGTCCCTTGGCGACAAGTCATTATTATTACCATGACGACGTGTGGAATTATAAAACAGCTCAATATAATTAAATATATCCGCTTTTCCTTCTTCTCTTGTGCGATAAATTTTACGGCGAATACGTTCTCGCTTTAGCAAGGCAAAGAAGCTTTCCGCACAGGCATTATCATGACAGTTCCCTCTACGGCTCATACTGACGGTTAAGTTATTGGCTTTTAACATGCTTTGCCAGTCGTAACTTGTGTATTGGCAACCTTGATCGGAATGCACGATCACCTCACCTTTTGGCTCCTTCGCCAGCACGCCATCGTGATTGCATTCAGTACCAAATCGGTATTAATACGTTCACTCATCGACCAGCCAACGACCTGCCGTGAGAATAAATCAATGATTACCGCTAGAAACAGCCAGCCCTCATCGGTACGAATGTAGGTAATATCGGTGACCCATACGGTATTCGGTTTGGATACATCAAATTCACGATTCAGTAGGTTAGGGGCAACGGTGGATAACTCGCCGCTGTCATAGCGTGTTTTTCGGTTGTAGCCCCGCTCTGCCTGTATTTGTGCCTGCTGCATCAGTCGATGAACACGATTTTTTCCACAGTGTTCTCCTGCATGCTTTAGATCTTTATGGATTTTTCGATAGCCATAAACGCAACCACTCTCAAGCCAGAATTGCTTAATAAATCCGAGTAGATACTCATCAACTTTCTGCCGTGTACTTTCGGGGTTCGCTAACCAGGCATAAAACCCACTGGGATGAACTTCAAGTGTTCGACACAGGGTACGAACGGAGTAGCGATCTGTTCGAGATTTTATGAACGTGTATTTTTCTTTGACTCGGCAGCAAAGAACACGGCGGCCTCCTTTAATATGTCACGCTCCTCTGTGACACGTTTTAGCTCCGCTTTAAGCTTACGCAGCTCTTCATGACTGGATTGCTTCTCGTGGTAGGCTTGCGCATTCTCGCCGTAACGATCACGCCAGTTGTACAAGCTCTTAGTTGTAATGCCTAAACGCTGAGCAACATCAGCAATGGAGTAACCATGTTCGGTCACTTGCTTTACTGCTGCGATCTTGAATTCTTCGTTATATCGTTCACCAGCCATCTCGGCCTCCTCTTTAAATACATTGTAACTTTAAAGAGTGTCTAGGAAACTAGGGGCGATTCAAACCAGTACTACAATTACTATTGCATAGTAATAATAAATATCACTATAGAAGGCAAGACCTATTCAAATCAGTTAGTAATTTCTAAGCAAGCCCCATCGCTTTTGCCATATCGCTTTCTGATACATCAGAAGTAGTAATAACAGCATCTTTAATCATAAGCTTACCCTGTAGTAATCTATCAAGGTGTACATCAAACGCATCTAGATTTGGATGAAGAGATGCTGGTAAATATATGCTAACCGCTCGCTCCTGCCCTATTCTATATACACGATCAGATGCCTGAGCTTCTTTCGCCGGGTTCCAGTGCCGCTCTAAATGAACAACATGATTAGCACCAACTACAGTCAACCCCACCCCCGCTGCTACTGGAGACATTATAAGTATATTGAAACCGGGAACGGCCTCAAATTGTGAGATCAATTGCTTACGGCTAAGTACGTCAGAACGAGTTTGAACAGCTTTAGTATCACCATTGATAACAGAGATATTTAATCCATAAATTTTGTCGAGCCAAAATTTTAAAGCCCTCTGAAGGCTTTTAGTTGTCATGAACAAGATTATTTTTTCGCTTTTTTTACTGACTTCATCAAGGATGGCAAGTAATGCCTTAAGCTTAGCTGACTCAAACATCTGTAAGCGGGCATCCGAAGCTGAACGAACCGTCAATAAATAACGATCTATTTCGCTAAGTGCTGGGTGTAAAGATATAGCTCTCAGTTGGCTTAGTACGGTTAAAGCCAAGCCCCTAGCATCAGTTTCAGCACGTTTATTTCTATAACCTTCTATAGCATCATCATAGGCTTCTAGCTGTTTACCAGTCATTGTAACGGCAAGTTCAGGTCTCACTACCACTTCGGTCTGAGGCTGCTGTAATCCAGAAACAATTGTTTTGGTCGGTAGTCCTTTTAAACGCTCTTCTTTAGTTCTACGCAGCATGTAATTACCAGCGCGTGTATGGACAGTCATCCTAAGAAGAATGCCCGATTGATCAGGAACGTCAATACCGCTAGTTTGAAAATACGAAGCAAGTTGCAGGAGGCTAGGATGCCTAAACCGAGAAAAGAGCTTATATCAATCGAAGCCACACCCTACTACCACTGTGTTTCGCGCTGTGTCAGGCGTGCATTCCTATGTGGAACAGACGAGGAAGGTCGTAGTTTTGAGCATAGGCGCGGCTGGATCGAGCATCTACTACTCGAACAAGCCAAGGTCTACTGTATTGATATCGCAGCTTACGCTGTAATGTCGAACCACTTCCACGCAGTACTTCATATCAACCAAGCCAAGTCTAAAGGGTTAACCGACATTGAAGTCGTTCAACGCTGGCATCAGTTATATAAAGGCACCCTCGTTTCACAGCAGTTTGAACGTGGCGAGGAATTGCGGGAGGATCAATGGATATTGTTGCGACGAAATATCGAAGAATGGCGCTCACGATTAATGAGCATCAGCTGGTTTATGCGCCGGTTAAATGAAACAGTCGCGCGCTTAGCAAATGATGAAGATGAATGCACGGGCCATTTCTGGGAAGGCCGATTTAAATCCCAAGCCTTGCTGGATGAAAAAGCTCTAGCCGCATGCATGGCCTACGTCGATTTAAATCCAGTGCGCGCAGCCATAGCAAAAACACCGGAAGAATCTAAGCACACATCGGTTAAAAAACGTGCTGAGAAAGCAAAAGAAGCCTACTCCCCCAACCACCCCCAGCAACAAGTGCCTGAACTTCTCAACTTTGCCGGAAATCCGAAACAGGATATGCCTGAGGGCATACCAATGCGCCTGACGGACTATTTAGAATTAGTCGACTGGACTGGCCGCCAAATCAGAGAAAATAAACGAGGCTCCATTTCAGAATGCGAACCCGCTATCATGCACCGGCTTGGAATCGATGCAGAACACTGGCTCTATATTACCCAGAATTTTGAATCTGAATTCAAAGGCGTCGTTGGCGCTGTCAATGAAGTGAAATCAAAAATCAGTTGTTTTTGGGATAAACAAAGAGAACGACGACGAACAGCAGGAATTCAAGCCTGTAAATTAAGGCTTTCTTAACCTCGACAATCTAATTGAACACACCCCATCCTAATTCAGAAGCCTTCTGAGATTTAGTCTCGCCTAAAAATCGCTGATATTAAGCAATATCACCGAAAAGTCCGCCGCATACTCCTACAGCACCAATAAAATCTTGTCGCGAAAATTTAAAAGAGTAAATTGCCGGCTACTCTCTTATCTTCTTATCTTGACTGTCTTATTTATTGATTTATTGTCTTTAGGTCGTTTGTATTTTAGTCTTTGCTGCATGTGCCGGTTACTGTCCATGATCTAGCAAGTGGAAGCATCAGCTGGACATAAATGAATTTCCCGCTTTCTAGGCTGAATTGATAACCCTCGCGTTGCTCAGCACCTCTAAGAATAATTGTGCCGAACTTGTCAATATTGGTTGTTAGTTTTAGCTTTAGGTTCCCTTTATCTAAAACAACATAATCGCCTTGAATGCTAAATCCTTTAGAAGACCATTTTGACGCTTCATAAAGACCTAAGGCGTCAACGAATACAGACTGATTAAACTCGCATGAAAAATGGGGGTTGATTTCGGCTTTTGAGCTACTGACCATCAGCAAGGACAAAAGCCCTAGAATTTTTTTACTTTGTTTCATGTTGCACCGAGTTATCAGCATTTTCTTCACCTGACGTTACAGATTTTGGCTCTTTTCGCAGTATCCAATAGGAGACAAACGCAATCAGATAAAGCGCAGCGTGCGTTTTGCTTTGACTACCTAAAGCCGTGAATATAATGATGTTGGCGAACCAAAATACAGCACAAACTGCTATGGCCACCCATTTTGATATAGGCCGCCTGATAATTGCATAGCGGATTAATGCAGGGGGTAGTAAACCAATACTCCAAGTAATTAAAAAACTAACGGCTATGGTCGTGGCATCGTATTCGTTCATATCTGCACACTCCTAGTGTTGAGACCTAACAGCGTAATAGTATGCCGGCACACTTTGCCGGTTTTGACAAAGTTCCGATTTTACCGTAACTCATTGTTTTAAAAGGGGCGTATTCCATTACACTGTTAATCCATTCGGTGAAAGTGTGCGCGCACACTATTTCGGTTTTGTATGGCACACTAATTTGTAAACCAAGTTTGTAACTTGCTGATTTAAGTGAAGATTAAGCTATCACCCACCAGCAAAGCGTGCAACCGGATTTGTAAAGTGTGCCGCAGTTTATTGCTTCCTTAAAAATATACTGTACATAAACAGTACTCATTTACAAACGGAGGTCACGGATAACCATAGCCAAATTCCCCGCTGAAATATGTCAGTTTCTACGCTTACAATATTCGGACATGTAGATATTCAAGTACCCAAACATAAGTTTGGTCAGCATGTCTCTATTTATTGAAATAGTGCCTATCTGTTTATTAATAAAATACAGCGATAAAACCAATGCGAGCTTTCAGATAAACGAGACGGTTTTATTGATGGGAAGATATTCGATTAAAGCGTGAGTAAAACTAAGCTTTTGAATTGCAGATAAGAAATTGGTCGGGACGACAGGATTTGAACCTGCGACCCCTTGCCCCCCAGACAAGTGCGCTACCAGGCTGCGCTACGCCCCGACAATTACCTGCGAACAGGTCGGGTAAGTATACTTAAGTGTCTGAAAAGGTGAAGTTTTTTGTGTGATCAACAGGGTTTAATTAAAACCCTTTGAGCACGTCTTCTAACTCTTTGAGTTCGCGAATCATATTTTTGATGAGGGCTTTGTCCATGGCGACGGCGTTGGAGTCTCCGGCTTCGTCTAAACGCTGACGCGCACCACCAATGGTGTAGCCATCTTGGTACAACAGAGCACGAATTTCGCGCACCATGATGACGTCTTGGCGTTGATAATAGCGACGATTACCTGCCCGCTTTACTGGGCTAAGTTGCGGAAATTCTTGTTCCCAATAACGTAAAACATGCGGTTTTACGTCACACAGCTCGCTTACTTCACCAATGGTAAAATAGCGTTTAGCTGGTATGGGGGGCAGTTCGTTATTGTGGCTGGGTTCCAGCATACGCTTCTACCCGCACTTTGAGCTTTTGCCCTGGTTTGAATGTGACAACGCGACGCGCTGAGATTGGTATCTCTTCGCCGGTTTTTGGATTGCGTCCTGGTCGTTGGCGTTTATCGCGCAAATCGAAGTTGCCGAAACCCGACAACTTCACTTGCTCGTTGCGACTTAGACTGTCGCGGATCTCATCAAAAAAGAGATCCACCATGTCCTTTGCCTCACGCTTGTTTAGACCAAGATCTTCGAACAATTTTTCTGCTAGTTCTGCTTTGGTCAGAGCGGTCATGCTAACCCCTTAGCGTAACTCCTAAACTCTCTTGTAAGTTCGCGAGTACGGATTGCACCGAATCGTTCACTTCTTCGTCAGTTAGAGTGCGCGAAGGATGCTGCCAGGTCAAGCCCAAAGCGAGACTTTTTCTATCAGGATCAATGCCTTTGCCCACATACACATCAAACAGGTTGAGCTTTGTGAGGTAATCCCCTGCCGCGGCTCGAATTGTGCTGAAAATCTGGTCTACTTGGATAGATTGCTCCGCCACAACCGCCAAATCACGACGCATTTCTGGGAAGCGTGAGATATCGGCAAAGCGTGGAACAGATAGATCGCGAACAGCTTCAAGATCCAATTCAGCAACAAATACGGCTTGTTTAAGGCCTAGTTGCTTTTGTGTATTCGGGTGGATGGCTCCAACCCAACCGATCGCTTTGCCATATTTCAGCACTTGGGCCGACTGGCCTGGGTGTAAGGCGGGATGCGACGCGGCAACAAATTGGTACGCTTCAGTCTCACCACCACGCGCTAATAAGCTAACCAAATCGCCTTTTAAATCGTAAAAGTCGACTGGTGTTTCACCTTCAGTCCAGCTTTGGGTGAAGCGTGTACCGGTAATCAGCATGGCCAATGTTGGTGTCTGCTGAAGTCCGTCGGCGGTTGGCACAAAACGCAAACCGGTTTCGAACATGCGAACACGCGGTTGTTGGCGCTTGAGGTTATAAGACGCTGCATTCACCAAACCCGCCCATAAGTTGGTACGCATAACGGACATTTCTGCTGAAATCGGGTTCATCAGAGCCAGTGCGTCATGCTCAGGGTCGAGGGCTTTTTGCAGTTCAGGTTCTACGAAGCTGTAGGTAATTGCTTCTTGGTAACCACGAGCAATCAACTGGCGACGCAGGTCTTTAATCGGCATCTTAGCTTCTGGTACTTTGGCGAGCGGTGTGGCCGCTGCAGGAGTACGCACTGGTAAACGGTTATAGCCATAGATGCGGGCAATTTCTTCAATAAGATCGGGTTCAATCGCCATATCAAAACGATAGCTAGGGGCAGCGACGCTCCAACCTTCTGTAGTGGACGTCAGCACCATGCCTAAACGCGTTAACATGTTTTCGATGTCCACGTCAGGCAAGGTTAGGCTAAGCACTTGTTCGATACGTGATTTACGCAGTGGAATCGTGGCCGCAACCGGTAAGTCGGCTTCGCTGGTGACATCGGTGATTGGGCCGGGCTGGCCGCCACAGATATCCATAATGAGCTGAGTCGCACGTTCCATCGCGGTGCGAGCCAATTCAAAATCGACACCGCGCTCAAAACGGTGTGATGAATCGGTATGCAAGCCATAACCACGCGCTTTACCAGCGATCGTGATGCGGTTGAAAAACGCAGCTTCGAGCAACAGTGATTGGGTGTCGCCGCTCACACCTGAGAATTCACCACCCATGATACCGGCAATGGCCAATGGCTTAGCATGGTCGGCGATCATTAGCGTATCGCTGTTGAGTTCGATTTCTTGGCCATCGAGTAAAGTTAGCTTTTCGCCCTGCTCGGCCATGCGCACGCGAATGCCGCCTTCAACTTTGTTTAAGTCAAACGCGTGCATCGGCTGGCCAAGTTCCAACAAAACGTAGTTGGTAATATCGACCACGGCATCAATTGAGCGAATACCGCTGCGGCGTAGTTTTTCAACCATCCATAACGGGGTTTCAGCATTAACGTTAATGCCTTGAATAATACGGCCCAAATAGCGTGGGCAGGCGTCTGGTGCGAGTACTTGAACTTCAGGTGCTTGGCTAATAGACGGCGGAACGGCATTAATCACAGGGCCATTCACTGGCACTTGGTTTAATACACCCACTTCACGCGCCATACCGGCAATGCTTAAACAGTCGCCACGGTTAGGGGTTAGATCAACGTCGATAATGGCGTCGTCTAAACCTAAATAAACACGGATATCTTGGCCAACGGGTGCTGAGTCTGGCAGCTCCATCAAGCCATCAGAACTTTCTGCCATGCCGAGTTCAGCTTCGGCACACAACATACCGAATGACTCGACGCCGCGCAGCTTGGCTTTTTTGATTTTAAAACCGCCAGGAAGCTCTGCTCCGATTTTAGCGAAGGGAATTTTCAAACCTTCGCGCACGTTGGCTGCACCGCACACTATCTGGAAGGTTTCGGTGCCATCGGTCACTTGGCATAAGCTCAACTTATCAGCATCTGGATGCTGTTCACGGCTAACCACTTGACCAACCACAACGCCAGTAAATTGCCCTGCTACGGCTTCAAAACCATCAACTTCAAGACCCGCCATCGTTAGCTGATCTACTAATTCTTGGGTACTGGCTGTTGGCTGTACCCATTCGCGTAACCACTGTTCGCTGAATTTCATCTGTGTAACCCTTTACCTAAATTGCTCTAATACGATGGGGTGAAAATTAACGGAACTGCTGTAAGAAGCGCAGATCGTTTTCGAAGAACAAGCGCAAATCGTTAACGCCGTAGCGCAACATCGCGAGTCGTTCTACACCCATACCGAAGGCAAATCCGGTGTATTCTTCAGGATCGATATTGACGTGGCGGAACACCTCAGGGTGAACCATGCCGCAACCACCCACTTCCAACCAACGACGCTTAGTGCCTTCTGGTGTTTCAATAACCCATTCAATGTCAATCTCAGCCGATGGCTCAGTGAACGGGAAATACGAAGGACGCAAACGTATGGTTAGGTCTTTTTCAAAGAACACGCTCAAAAACTGCTGAATCGTGCCTTTTAGGTCAGCAAAGCTAATGCCTTTATCCACTAACAGGCCTTCCACTTGGTGGAACATTGGCGAGTGAGTTTGATCATAATCGCAGCGATACACACGACCCGGACAAATAATGCGGATTGGTGGCTCTTGCGATTCCATGGTGCGCACCTGCACCGGCGACGTATGCGTGCGCAGCAGTGTGGTGGCATCAAAATAGAAGGTATCGTGCATCGCCCGCGCAGGGTGATGAGATGGAATATTGAGTGCCTCAAAGTTATGGAAGTCGTCTTCCACTTCTGGGCCTTCAGCAACGTGATAACCGGCATTACTGAAGAAAGCTTCAATACGCTCTAGGGTACGCGTTACTGGGTGTAAGCTACCTTCCTGCACGGCGCGGCCAGGTAAGGTGACGTCGATGGTTTCAGACGCCAGTTTGGCATTAAGCGCGGCGGTTTCTAAAGCCAGCTTGCGCGCATTAATTGCGTCTTGTACCTGATCCTTGGCAACGTTAATGACAGCACCGATCTTTGGACGATCTTCTGGTGCGACATTGCCTAGGTTTTTCATCAGGGAAGTAATTTCGCCCTTTTTGCCTAAGTACTGCACCCGCACTTGGTCTAGCGCAGCAACATCTTGTGCACTTTCTGTCGCAGCCAGCGCTTGTTGGGTCAGAGCCTCAAGGTTTTCCATCGTTGTTTTCCAGCGGTTGAGTTCGTTTTGACAAAAAAATAGGGGAATGCCTTAAAAAGCCACTCCCCTATTCCGCAGATGCCACCGAAGTGGCATCAATTTTCGGTTATTAACCGATGAAATTACAGGCTGGACTTGGCTTTTTCAACCAAAGCCGCAAACGCTGCTTTTTCATTTACTGCTAAATCAGCCAGAACCTTACGGTCAATTTCAACAGTCGCTTTTTTCAAGCCATTGATGAACTTGCTGTAAGACAAGCCGTTAACACGAGCACCGGCGTTGATACGCGCGATCCACAGTTGACGGAACTGACGCTTACGCTGACGACGGTCACGATAAGCATACTGACCAGCTTTAATAACCGCTTGCTTAGCTACACGGAATACACGGCTACGAGCGCCATAGTAACCTTTAGCCTGCTTCAGAATTTTTTTGTGACGACGACGAGCGACAACACCACGTTTTACACGAGCCATAGTTTATCTCCTGAACAGACCAATTAAAGATTAGGAAGCATACGTGCAACCAGAGCTTTGTCTGATGCATGTACCTGAGTCATTCCGCGTAGGTGACGCTTACGCTTAGTGCTCTTCTTGGTCAGGATGTGACTACGGAACGCTTTACGGTGTTTGAAGCCGTTTGCGGTCTTTTTGAAGCGCTTCGCAGCGCCGCTCTTAGTTTTGATTTTAGGCATGGGTTACTCCAAAAGTTAGTGATGCGCACAGAAACTAAGACCCTGTACTACATCTGCCATATCAACAGAAACTCGCTGCACACATGTGCACTTGTCTCTGTAATAGCTGGTAGAACGAACAAACCCCAGCCCGAAAGCTAGGGTATTGACCTTCATTTGCAGACCAGACTATTTCTTTTTGCTAGGGGCGATAACCATGATCATCTGGCGACCTTCCATTTTAGGATGTTGCTCAACTGTACCCAGTGCTTCGAGGTCTTTCTCGATGCGCTTCAGGAGCTCCATACCAATATGTTGGTGTGCCATTTCACGACCACGGAAACGTAGCGAAACTTTCGCTTTGTCGCCGCCTTCGAGGAAGCGTACCAAATTACGTAATTTAATTTGGTAATCGCCCTCTTCAGTTCCAGGACGGAATTTCATTTCCTTAATCTGGACCTGATGCTGTTTCTTTTTGGCTTCGGCTTTCTGCTTTTTCTCTTCGTAAAGCTTCTTGCCGAAATCCATGATCTTACAGACAATTGGGTCGCCATCTGAGATCTGTACTAGATCCAGTGCGGCTTCTTGTGCGGCCTGCAGTGCTTCTTCGATAGTGACGACGCCAACTTGCTCGCCATCCGCTCCAATCAATCGGCACTCTGTGGCACGGATTTGATCGTTTATCGCGGCTCTATCGTTACGGCCGCCCTTTCTGTTATCACGTCTGATGATCTAATTCTCCATTCCAAACCGCCCGCGCTGCGCGATGCTGCCATTCAGTATCTCAACGAATGCATCAATGCTCATCACGCCAAGGTCTTCACCTTTACGTGTACGCACAGCAACAGTGTCTGTTTCTACTTCTTTATCCCCTACCACAAGCAGGTAAGGTACCTTGTGTAAAGTGTGCTCGCGGATTTTAAAGCCGATCTTCTCGTTTCTCAAGTCCGCATTAGCCCTGAAGCCAACTGATTTGAGTTTTTGCGCAAGATTTTGGCAATATTCACCCTGATTATCGGTAATGTTCAAAATTGACACTTGCTGGGGAGCCAACCATGGCGGCATCGCACCTGCATAATGTTCAATCAAGATACCCACAAATCGTTCGAACGAGCCTAGGATAGCACGATGTAGCATCACTGGCGTCTTACGCTCGCCATCTTCGTCAACAAATTGTGCGCCTAAGCGTTCTGGCAACATGAAATCGAGCTGGATAGTACCACATTGCCACACGCGACCAATGCAATCGCGTAGTGAGAATTCGATTTTAGGGCCATAGAAGGCACCTTCACCCGGTTGTAGTTCCCATTTCAAGCCCGCTTCATTTAAAGCGTCTTCAAGTGCAGACTCTGCTTGATCCCATAAAGCTTCATCACCGATACGTCCTTCTGGACGAGTCGATAATTTCATTTCAACGTCATCAAAACCGAAGTCTTTGTATACGTCGAGGGTCAACTTAATAAAGTCGGCCGCTTCTTTGCGAATTTGGTTTTCAGCACAGAAAATATGCGCGTCATCTTGAGTAAAACCACGCACACGCATAATGCCGTGCAATGCACCTGATGGCTCATTACGGTGACAGCAGCCAAACTCAGCCAAACGCATTGGCAAATCACGGTAGCTCTTCAGGCCTTGGTTAAATACCTGAATATGGCATGGGCAGTTCATAGGCTTAACCGCATAGGTGCGCTTTTCTGATTCAGTTACGAACATCGCATCTGAATAGTGCTCCCAGTGGCCAGACTTCTCCCACAGCACACGGTCTACCACTTGTGGCGTCTTGATTTCTAAATAACCGGCATCGTTTTGTACTTTACGCATGTACTGTTCAAGTACTTGGTAAATGGTCCAACCGTTTGGATGCCAGAACACCATACCCGGCGCTTCTTCTTGCAAGTGGAATAGATCCAATTGCTTCGCCAGTTTACGGTGATCGCGTTTCTCTGCTTCTTCTAAGCGAGTGAGATACGCTTTCATCTCTTTTTTGTCGTTCCACGCAGTACCGTAGATACGCTGAAGCTGCGCATTCTTAGCATCGCCGCGCCAGTAGGCACCCGATACGCGCTGCAACTTGAAGATGCGCATCACACGAGTGCTAGGTACGTGTGGGCCGCGACACATGTCGGTATATTCTTCGTGGTGATACAAACCAACAGAGGTTTCACCTTTTTCGATCAAGTCGTCGATCAACTCAACCTTGTAATCTTCACCGCGGTCTAGGAAGACCTGACGCGCTTCTTTTATAGGTGTCATCTTTTTAACGACGTCATAGTCGGTTTTGATGAGCTCACCAATACGTTTTTCGATTGCAGTAACGTCTTCTGGTGTAAATGGACGTTCGTAATCGATGTCGTAATAAAAGCCGTTTTCAATCACAGGACCAATGGCCATCTTCGCCGTTGGGTAAAGCTGCTTCACCGCATGACCAACCAAGTGAGCAAAAGAGTGACGAATAACTTCTAATCCTTCTTGATCACGACCGGTAATCAAGGTGACGTTAGCGTCTTCTGTGATGAGTTCACATGCGTCGACCAATTCACCATTAATACGACCACACACAGTTGCTTTCGCTAAACCGGGGCCAATATCTTCGGCAACTTGCATCAGAGTTACTGGATTTTCGAAACTACGTTGAGAACCATCAGGAAGGGTAATAACAGGCATATCGACCTCGTCAGTGGTGGCCCCCACGACAGGCCACATGAAAATAAAAGAGGCAGTACTTTATCGTTGTCGGCTGCAACTGTAAACCTACTCAATCGGCAAAAATGGCCTAGCCGCATCACACCCAACCTACGAATAACCACCAAGTAGCGCATCCGGTCTAATTCGGAGTGGCGATATTACCCTCCAATTACAATTCAAATCTGAACGTTACAGGATGAAGTGGCTCGAACTCAGCGCTGTCAATAGTATAAAAAAGCTCCTTAAACAAAATAACGAGCGCAAAAAAACCGACAGCATTACCTAAAAAGAGTAGTAATTTATGCAAACCCTCAACAATAAAATTGGCAATAAAGCCCCCTTTAAAAATGCATCGGACGCGCTAACTTCAATCTTGTTTCTTGTACTATCCAGCTTACTATTAGTTGGCTGTGGCGGTGGAGCAGCTCCTATTGATCTAAATCCTCCATCAAATTCAAACGATACACCGACTACTGATCCAGTTGTTACTGATCCAGTTGTTACTGATCCAGTTGTTACTGATCCTGTTATCACTGATCCTGTTGTCACTGATCCTGTTGTTACTGATCCTGTTGTCACTGATCCTGTTGTTACTGATCCTGTTGTTGAACCTACTTATAAAGTATCAGGTACATTTTGCAGCTGTGGCCCAACCTCTCAGACCAACTCATCAATTAACCGCGATACCGAAAATCTTGATTATTTAGACGGTGTATTGGTGCGTATTTCGTGGGCTGATATGAACCCGCAAGCAGGTATCTACGATTGGTCTTACCTTGATGAACAAATCGGCTACGCCGAACAACGCAACACGAAAATTGCGCTAGCTATTTTAAACGGACCCTACGCACCTACTTGGCTGGCCGAAGAAGGAGCGACCATGTTCGAATACACTCTACGCGGAAATGTCGTGAGTCTTCCGTTACCATGGGACACCGTATACCTAAGCTACTATCAAGCCTTTATTGAAGAGCTTGGCGCGCGCTACAGTGGTAATGAATTCATTGACTTGGTTCACATCACCAATTCAACGACCAATGGCTTCGAAATGCAGTACACATTCAATTCTGCACAAATTACTGACTTCGAAACAGCGGGATACACCGAAGAACTGCTCATCAACTCATGGACAACCATTATTGATGCGTATGCAACTGCATTTCCGAATAAGCCCATCGATGTCGAAGTACACCCTGTGTTCTTCAGCGATAAAATCGCAACCGATGTTGTTGATCACGGTTTAGCTCTATACGGCAAACGATTCGGCGTGTTAGCGGCGTGGTGGAGTGAGCACAATGCTAAAAATGTATACACATCCATGTTTACAATTCTGAAAAACGTGCAGAAAGAGAGTTTTGCAGGCGTGCAATTGGTAGGAGCCGTCAGCACTGGATTGAACCCTCTCACAGAAGAGCAACTTGCAGCAGCTCTGCAATTAGCAATCGATAATGGTTTCTACTACATGGAAATCTGGAACAACGATTTAGCCAACACACAGTTAAGCGACTTAATTACTAATAATGATAATTTAATCGAAGCTCAAACCGCAGTACAATAAATGCTCTACACAAAAACTAATAAAGCCGGCTAAGCCGGCTTTATTAGTATTCACATTTCATCAAAAACAATAGTATCGCTATTTGTCACGTCACCATTTTCATGAACAACTTGAATTTCTACCCGATCAGGATTAGTCAATACATTAATCCAACCAAACCCCGCATTACTGCTGCCACCTGCGCTTACCCCAGGGTTTAAATACTCTGACCAATCACCTGGAGTCGTTGTAGTAAAACCACCATTAACTGGCGACATTTGCATATTGGTATGAGGAACCGAAAACTCTATTAACCCAGAGTTTGTACCATCATCCATTGCACCGCCTGAGTGTATATCGCCGGATAAAATAATCACGCCTTTTATATTATTGTCTTTAACAAAATCGACAATCTCGTCGTGTTCAGTAACAAAGGCTCCCCAACCATCGGCAGGCTTACACGTCGGATTAAATGGACTACCAGAAGTAATGAACTTCCATTTAGCAGGGGAAGTTAGCAAACTATCATACAGCCAAGTTTTCTGGTCGTTCTCGATATTTTCGCCATCGAGCATAGATTTATTGGCGTCATCGACATCGCCATTCGGATCGCGATTAGAGCGAGTATCTAATACAAAGAATTCGGCTTGTGCGTACCGGAACTTATACCAAGGGCCAGCCTGAGGATTTGGTAGATCAGGTAAAGGATAATATTCTAAGAAAGCCTTAATAGCGCTCGCTTTTTCTGGAAAAGTATAATCGCCATCGTTCATACCGTAATCGTGGTCATCCCACATATGAAATAAAGGTGCGACAGGTGCTAAGAACTGACTAAAATCAGCGCCAGCATCCGAACCAGACCCACGAACGTCGCGATGCATCTTGCGCATCTCCCGCAAATTCGCTGGATCCCTATGGTCCCAATCCCCGATTTGCAACACAAAATCAGGTTTGGCATCGGCTAATGTTTTATAAGCACCCGCTGGGTTTTTAACGTAGTTACCAACATCGCTTAATAAACCAAACGAGAATTCAGCGTCTTGCCCTAATGGGGCAAAGGTTGTAAAGCTTGGATAGTTTTCTGTTTGTTGCGCAACACCATCAACCAACACTCGGTAATAATACTTAGTGCCAGGAATTAAACCTTTAAGGGTAACAATTTTAGTAAAATCATTAGCATAACGCGTTACTTCTTTTGGAGTTTTGAGTGAGTTACTCATACTCGAAGATTCACTAAACTCAATCTGAACCTGCGCAGGCGCGTCAGTACGAAGGAATACCTTTGCACGAACATGGGTAACAGCACCCACCATAGGGCCGTCTGTCTGTACTGCCGCCTCAACGCTCGCTGACAGCATAGAAATGCCAATAAACCACATGCCTAGCAAATAGGTTTTGATACTAATGCGATTCAATAACATTTCTTCATCCTCATATAAAGCTATAAAGCCTAGTCCCTTGACTACGCGACACTCATACCAAAAATGCGTGCATCAAGCACGCAATCTCTGCTAAGACATACGCGAATGAACATGCCAATCCATTACGCGTAATGGCTATTCCCAATATCAGTCGATATCGACCAAACCTTGCCATTGCTTCGGAAGCAATATCTTCACTGCTGGCATAGCTTCTATCTGCTTGGCCAAATCGCCATACATAGTTTGTAGTCCGTCGATAACTTTAGGACTCTCTTTCATCCATGCTGAATTACGACTGCGAACCTCAAACGGCTCAGTAGACTCAAAGAAGCCTAAAATATCGTCGATAGAATCAACTAAGCCTTCGTACTTAATCAGAATCGTCGGATGCTTTACTAAATCAGGATTAGTCCAATTATCAAACTGGCGCTGAATATTAAAGTAATCAACGGCTTCTTCGGCATACTGTTCGATCGATACGCCCTTTAGGCTTTTGTAAGGCGTAGGGCTATTGATATTCATCGCCTTAGAGTGCATATCTTGAAAATTACGGCGAAAAACAGACAGCACTGCATCGTATGGATTACCGTACATGTAACCCAGTCGAATACCTTTATCACCCTCATATACGTTAGGTGTATAAGCATGCTCTCTAATGGTTTTATCTGATATAGAACCCACATGACGCGCTAGTGCGGTTGAGCCAACGCCCCCCATAGAACACATAGCACATGCGGCGGCACTTGACCGCGGCAATGAGATTTTCAAACGTGATAATAGCTGTGGTACATCCAACATAATAAGTATCCAATATTCCAATATAAAACTGACGCTGTCGTTAATACACTCTCAGAGCTAGAGTTACTTTACTGGTCGCTCGAACATTGCATCTTCTACGATTCCACACAAGATGTGCCCCATTAGAATATGGCACTCTTGTATTCTAGCGGTATGTTTTGATGGAATTGCGATGACATACTCTGCCAATTCATGCACTTTACCTGCTTGGCCGGTAAAAGTAGCCGTTACCAGCTCTAGGTCTTTTGCGCGCTCAAGGGCATGCACCACGTTGACTGAGTTACCCGACGTTGTAATACCAATAAATACGTCTCCAGGCTTACTGATGGCTTCTAACTGACGAGTAAATACACGCTCATAACCATAGTCGTTACCAATCGCAGTTATCATCGAGGTATCGGTTGTAATAGCAATAGAAGGCAATCCTGGACGATCAAATTCAAAACGGCTCACAAATTCTGCAGCAATGTGCTGGGCATCGGCAGCGCTACCACCGTTACCAGCCAAAATGACCTTATTGCCACGTTTAAAAGCAGCAATACACTCATTAGACAGCGCAAGTAAGCGATCCATTAAAACTTCATCCTTCAACACCTCTTGCTTAATAGCGATCGAAGCTTCTATTCGTTGACGAATGTAATTGCGATCAATGTTCATAAGGGATCCTTAAATTTAATGTGAATTTTTTAATTGCGATTGCAGTTCGGTTAGGTACTGCTCGAAGTCTCGATTTTTCACGTCAACTTCCCATACTTCAAAATAGCGACAGCCATCATCCAAGCCATTTTGAATTGCACCTTGCAAACCATTTTTGCCTACCCGCTCCAACTGGCGAGTGGCGTTGCCAATCAACTGATAATTACAAAAAGATTGAGAGCTGGTTTCTTTCATTAACTCCCTCAACGGCTTATCCCATCGCACATCTCGGTCATTTAACCATGCACCGAATGGCCCAAAACGTTTACCAATGTGCGTTACACCGTAGCGAACTAACTCCTGAGGGATGCGATAGCTATCGAATACGTTATGAATTTCCAGATCTAAAAACTTAGTCGGAAACGCCTGTGAATAAGCATCTAATGTCGTCTTCGCAGCATTAATATATTTATCTTCACTAAAGCCGAACTTATCCCAAGACGGCAATTGATTAGGGTCACGCGGACCACGGCTATAAGGCAGATGCATTTCAAAACCGTTTTGACTCGACAAGGTAATATGCACCAGCAACAAATTAGGATCACTTGAATAGCGCTTGCCTAACTCTGCAATCAAACGATGCCAAGCTTTCAAATAGATAGCATCCCATGGCAAGGGTAATTTGTTGTCTACTGGGCGCGCCTTCGATGCATATGGATTATTCAGCGTAAAGGAATAGCCCTGCGCGCCTTTAGCAAATACCCAGCTTGGAGTCGATGGCCCACCAACCACAGCCAAGGTGTATACCTTGCCGAGCTTAGCGACTTTAGCGATTTCGCTATCTAGATAACGCCAGTCGAACTGGCCTTCACTCGGTTCAAGTTCGTGCCAGCGTACTCTGATGAGAGCACCATCAACAAATGGCTTAGCCAGTAATGGTTCTTCTTGATACTGACCACCACTGATAAAAATACCACTTGGTCGTGATGCCGCCACACTACTAACTCGGGCAACTTCAGCATTTTGAGTTTTGTCATGCTTTAAATCACTACCTTCGCCTAATACATTTTGGCAACCGCTAACCGCGATAAAGCACAGGAAAGCAAAGGTATATGACATCAAAGCAGAGAAAAATCGAAGTGCAGACACGTTACACTCCCTCAACTTCGGGGAAGTAATACGACTTATTAGCACATACAGCGTAGTAATCTTCAGGAACACCAATATCAATAAACTTATTAGTATTAGCATAAGCGTACAAGCCGTTCTCCATCAGCAAAGGAAAACCGACTTCTTCGAAAGAAAAAGCACCATTAGGTAAACTGGCAATAAAATCACGCGGTAATAAATAAACTCCCGCATTGATATATCCAGCACCCGCATTTGGGTTTTTCTCTCTCATTTCTAACGAACGATGCGTAACGGGATCAAAAACAATTTGCCCATAGCGTGCACAATCGTCCTGATGATTAACAAGGACACCAGCAGCTTGATCCGACTGCTCTACCGATTCAATAAAGTCGCTAATATCGGCTGCACAGGTACTATCACCGTTCAGAACCAAGTAATTTGAACTATCAAGAACGCTTGCAGCATTTTTAATACCGCCCCCAGTCCCTAGAGGCTCTACTTCCTCAGCAAACTGAATATCAACGCCAGCAATCGGGTTTTCCCGATAATAATTAATAATTACATCGCGTTTGTAGCCAACCGATAAAACGAATTTCTTAACCCCTTGAGCAATCATTCTGGTCAGAAGTAGGCTTAAAAAAGGTTCACCAGAAATGTCTGCCATTGGCTTAGGTACATCTTGAACAACACTTTGTAAACGAGTTCCCTTGCCACCGCTAAGAATTACACATACTAAAGAATCTAGTTTTTCATTCATTATCATCGGGTCCATAAATAAAGGCGTGCATCGTAGCTTTCTTTAATGACGCGAAAGTTACTATCAATAAATTCTACTGTGTCGGCATCGATTACCGTTGGCATCGACTGATAAGGAGCGGCAACAAACCATACACGCTCATTACTGGCCAATAAATCTTTCAACTCATCGAAATTTCTTAACACAACAGAGCCAATGAACTTATCTCGATAAAATGGCGTTACTAAATTATTGTCATAGACGATTTTTCGATCCGTAATCGTCTGTAAAAAATAATCAGATGTTATGCCGCTATACAGACGAGTCGGCATTGGCGCCATACTAATGACCACATCACCCGCCCTAATGTTCTTATCGAGCGCCTCAGTCACCGTCCTGTAATCAGGCTGGGCCAAATCATTCCTGTAATCAAGACGGACCCCCAAATACCCTTGGTTCCCAATAGAATATGCTTGTACAAAATTCGAGTTAATCGACGCAAACACGGTCAACAAGAAGAAAGCACTGGCAAACAATCCGATACCTAACGTAATCGGCGACATATCGCGTTTTAGTATGCTGTAACCGTCTTGTACGGCATTTGAAATAATAACGCCGACACTAATGATGAAAAACGGATAGATAAAATAGAGGTAGTGGGCATTATAAAACAGCAAAAAGTTTGATAAAAACAGCACGGTCAATATGAAGAATAAGTAGAAGTACCTTAGCGCCTCTAAGCGCAAGAAATAATAGAATCCGACGACAAATACTAAGCCCACAAGCAGGTGAGTTTCCATGCCAAAGAAGTTGATCAGATAGAATAATGGATCCCAAGAATCATTCAGAAAGCCCAACTGCGGCAAACTAATATCGCCCTTACCCGATCCGAGCATCAAGTGTGGCTCTTGCAGCATGATGCGGCGCACGCCTTGCCAAACCAACGTTAAGATCACCAGAGCATACATAACCAGTAAGTTGCGATTAAAGATCCAGAGTAGATTATCGCGTTTAAAATACAGCACGATCACGGCCGCCACTGGCAGCAAGAAACCCGATCCTTCCCAACTTAAATAGGTAAAAGTAAAACTTAACCAAACTGCTAGCGATAACTTCAATGTTGGTTCGTTCTGGCTTAGCAGACGCTGAATTAAAACAACGGTGAGAAGCGTGAAAAACTGAGTTGGTGCGGGGTGAAATGCATTTTGCCCCCAATAGATTGCCCAAGTTGAAGTGCTATACAAAACGCAAGAAATAACTGCACTAAACAAACCAAACTGGCGAAAACATATCATAAAAATCATGATCATAGTTCCGACCGAGAAAATCACCGACGGCAATCTCACCGTAAATTCTGTTACCTCACCAGTAAATAATGAAGGGATTGTTAGAAAATATGGGATCAATTCATAAGTCGCCAAAGGTACTTCCATCGTACTGACGACAACGTAGGGATAGCCCTTGGCAACCACACCTTGAATAAAACTTACGATAGTTGCTTCATCAATAGACAATGGACGTAGCTCTAAACCGGATACTCGGAAATAAGCACATAAAACGACCAACACAAATAGCAATGCCATTGCCAAATAATTATTTTTCATCGCCTTAGCCAGCATTTTTAACCTCCGCATCAGCAAGAGGAGTATTTTTAGAACTGAACAAATGCTGAAAGCCTCCACGACCATAAACAAGAAGGAGCTCTAAAATGATACATAGCAACGCGAAAAAACTAACGTTCAACAAGTTATAGAACCTATGAAAATCTATGCGTTCATCCAGTAGCCAATACATACACAAGCCACCGACCAGAGTTAAAATCACGAATACCGTATTTACCTCATGTATGAACGGACGATCCGTCCCCATTTTGATCAATAGCAGCGCATTGAATGCAGAGAACAAAAAGGCCCAGAAGAATACCCATTTGATAAACTTCAGCCCAAATAGTACCGAATGGTTTTCATCTATGACTTCTAAAGTAGCGAGTCCGCCGGTCAATTTACGAATACGATCAACTTCTGGAGAGGTCTGAGTAACAACGATATAGGGATCTTCTAACACAGCATTGCTGTCTAATTTAACATCGTCATATGGGTATAGCCGCCACTCACGGCTAGGAATAGAGACTATTTGATGATCGTCCAATTCGAGAAATGCCTTCAGATTAATACCTTCGCCAAAGCCACACTCCGCCGACACGTCAATATAGTTAACATGACTTGAGGTTAGATACTGAAAGATATTGATGAGTCGTATGGTCGAATTTTCTGAGTAATAGTTACCAACCCCAACACCGTTCACGGCAACTCGATACTCACCATTACATTTCAACATTAGCCAAGCATTTAGCAATTTGTTGCGTTTAAACGGTAAGGAAGTCTTCAAGTGAGCTTGAGTAATTTCAGGATAAGCGTGCCAGATGGGCGTGAAGTCTATCAACGCCTTGCCACTCGCTAGCTCCGCGGGGAGATTATCTGGCATCGCAGGTACAACATTGGATGAGCTTTTTATCGCTGCATGCCACAAGCCATCATCGAACAACTCTTCGAACCACTGAAATTTTAATGACGTTGAATTTCCGGGAACACTAGAGACCAACCAAGATTCATTCGATATATAATTGGTTGTTCCCGTATACACGTCATCTATCGACATAGAAAATAAAAGCTCAGGACGCCCTGTCGTTGTCTTTTTTTCCACTCGTATCGCAATAACGTTCTTACCAGACTTGAGTGCATCTGTTGGCATTCCGATAACAACAGGTCGCGTGGACGGCGCATTTTGTTTAATGACTTCTTTACCATTCACATAAACCGTAAAACTACCGGTAGCCGATACCTTAAGAAAACTGCTGTCAGGTGTCGTCTGTAAAACCAGACTGTAACGATAATATGACACAGGGCCAGCATCGTCGCCGCCATTGCTAATCCACTCAGCACCATCCCATGCATCAACGCCACGAGCGTAGCCATTCTCCTCCAGAGAAAATACGGTCATAACACCAAGGAAAATCGAAAATCCTAGAATACCAAACCAAATTTTTCGATAAGAAAACCATATGGAAGCCAAAATACGGCCAATGGATAACTTACGGATCCAAGATACCAACACTGTAAAAAATCGCCCGCTGGCTAACCCACTCATGTTCCGCTCAACCCTCTGATTGCTCGAATGTTTCGAGTGCTATCTAACTCAATTGATTGCTGAAACGCCATGCGCGCATTAATTAATTGACCATCAAGCAGATAACATTCTCCCAATGTTGAGAGAAAATCAGCCTTCAAATAGACAGTATCAATTTCTTGCAACACTTCTTGGACCGTCTGCAAGCAATGATCGGCCAAGTTTAATTGTATATAGGCATAAGTCTTCTGCATTCTCAGAGCCTTATTCTTTGGCATAATACTTAGGGCATCAGAGATAAGCGCGAAAGCCTGATCATAAAAGCCTTCTCGATAATAACGGCGAGACATTTTTTCGACCAAAAATACCAACTGAACCTTTGCTTGGCGCTCCACAAACGAAAAATATTCATCGCCACCGTCTTTGACGGTCTCTAGCAACAACTGCATCGACTGCTTACGTTTTCCGGCTAATTCAAGCTGCTTAGCCCGATACAAAACACTGCTAGCATTGTCTTCGCCGTAGATTTGAAAGCTAAGCTTAGAAAAAAGATACGTAGAACGTTCGGAATATTTCAGTAAGGGATCAAGCCGGAACGCCGATATCATCTCAGTGTAGGCTCTCATCACATCGGCATCAGCAAAGTGCTTTTGAGCCTTGACGCTGTATAGCGCCGACAAGCCAGTATTACCGAGCGTAATACCCGCCGGAGCGAATACGATAAAAACACTCAATATCAGTACAAAAAATTTGGTTCTATAGCTACTGATTATGAAGATCGCTAACGCGCTAAAAACGGCGACAAACCAACCCCAGTTTAAAATTGAGAAGACGCTAAGCACACGAGCGGTAATGCTATTAAAAGCGCCGTCTTGCAGCAGAGCCAATGAGTTACCCTTGTTAGGAACAAAATAGGTTCTGAAAAAGCGCTGTAATTGGCGAAAATCTTCAGTGTCTTGAATGTAGTTAGCCACAACCGAGCTATCACGACTAATAAGGTAAGCAGGAACAAGCAGCAGCAAGGATAAGCTAATGGCAATAAAGAACACGTTATACCGCGGGGCTTGGCGATATTCTGAGTATATAAAGGCCGATAGTCCGAGTAGTACCAAGGCTACATAGAAGTACAAGTACCGTACTTCCGACTCTAAAATCGAAATATAGCCAATACCGCTAATGCCCGCCGATAGCGGAAACTTAACCCAAGGTGCAGCAAAACTAGCCAACATCACAAGGATCAAGCCCATCGACAAGTAACTTAATTTCTCTGATCTGCTCATGATGGCACTCATATCAACCATTCCCCTCCAACTGAGAGTCAACGGACTGAGCTTTAGATCTCTTTAATCCCTGAGCCACTGTCTTAATCTCAGCCAGCGTTATTGCACGAGTGACTAACAACAATGCCGCATACAGGATTAAGAACAGAACCCCTTGAACGATAAGCATCAAGATACCGTCGAAAATAGGTACCAGTTCAAATACGGTAACCGCCAAAACAAGAGCAAGCAGCGGACGTACGATGATGCTGACCACATCTACAATGCAGCCGCTTTTGTTCAGTAAATATAGCGACGAGATAACAAAAAATGCTTCCGCAAAAGCGGTGCCTATAACGGCACCTAACGCATCGAAGAATGGAATAAATATCACATCAAGAATCGCGTTGATCGAAAAAACACCCAGCGAAACCCAAGTGAACAGGCGCTGCTTTTGTGTCGCGGTATACACATAAATCATTATCGAAGAGGGAAAGATAAAGAAAACAACAACCGATAGGGCTTGAAGTAACGCCCCAGCACTTTGGTAGTCATCGGTATACATTATGCCGATAATCTGATTCGCGAAGATGAATAAGCCCCCCATTACAGGTAAGGCAATCATCACATAGAAGCGCAGTATCTTATTTAAGAAGTCGTTAAACGCCTGCATATTTGTACCCGCTAATCTCGCTAGCTGTGGATACATAGGAATAGACAGCGTAAATGGCAGCATTTCTATGATCTGAATAATGCGATAAGCAGCACTGAACAGACCAAGAGCTAAAGGAGTAGATAAAGCACTTAACAAGATAGAATCGACGTGTAGCGTCGCTTTACGAAACAACATAGAAAAGCCAACCGGTATAGCTTCTATGAGCAAATACTTTAGATAAGGATAATCAAATGCCAACTCCACGCGGCCAAATACTTTCCAAGTTGCTATGAAAAACATCAGGAATTGAGCAATATTAGCCAGCAAGTAAACCAAACAAAGATTTAAAATCGTTGCCTCACCAGCCATCCAAACAAGCACTAAAACAAGCAAGAGTATCTTATGAAAAACGAAGAACGTAGCATTAAAGGTCATGCGTTCGAATGCACGAAAAACTGCGCCATAGATAACGGCATGCATAACCGCTAAAGCCGCAGACGCCATCAGCAACAAGCTAAGCCCAAAATCTTTATCTTCAATAAAAACAAGACACACGATAGATAGTGGCAGCAAAACAATCCCAGTTAACATCCATGCTAAACTTCGAACGCTGCCGATAATTGCCGGATAACGCTCGGGATTCTGAGCTATTTCCCGAACCAAAAGATTGGTAATCCCCATATCCGTGACTAATTGAATTAAGCCAACAAATGCGAGGATGAATGAGAAGGCACCAAAATTTTCTGGTCCTAATTCTCGTGCAATAAGAATGATAACGTAGATATTAAGTAATGCACCAACGCCCTCACCCAAAATTGTTGCGACTACGTTACCCGCTATTCGCCGATTGGCCGACATAATTATCTAGCCACCGAATCTGAATACTGACCACATGACCAAGCGACCGGTAGAAGTTGGAAACTCAACGACCATATTTTAGACGCCGACTTTACTAAGTTAAGTTTCTTTTGCTCTAGTTCTAAACGCTTATCAAGAACGTCGACTTGGCTAGACTTACCATGGGTGTATAGTTCTTTCTCTTGCTTTAAGTCTTGTACCGCTTTGTTAAGCTCAGCATTACTACTGCTTAACTTATAACTTTCTTTGGTGAATTCTTGATAAAGATCGAACACGCTAAAGCGAATATTTTGTTGAATAACTTCCAGCTTGGCGACTTCCATACTTTCAGTAACGGCGGCACTTCGCGAACGACCGTTACTACGCAAAATATCTGTGATAGGAATTTCTACTTCAAGCCCCACAGTTGACAGTGAACGCTGACCATTTAAGTTTTCGTCAGCCACAGCACGAACATTTCCGTAGACTGAAACCTTCATACCATCGCTGGTTTTCTCACTATCGTAACTCGCAGCTGCGATATCAATAGCCGCCTGCTGCATCATCAAATCAGTACTGGATGCTAAGTGCTTCTCAATAATCACATCAACATCTGGTAGCGTTGCAACCTGATACAACTGAATGTTTGGCAGTGAGTTCAGCTCCACATCAGGAAAGTAATACTTTAGTTTTTGCTGTAGAAAAGCCAACGTTGATTGAACCGTCATAATGCTGTCGTTCAAACTGACTATCGACTCTTCAGCTTCATACAACTTAGTCTTATCGACCATTTGCGAGTCAGCCACGCGTTGAATTAAGGCCAGCTTTTCATTCGCCAATGACAAAGATTTTTTATAAACCAGCAACTCCGCCTCGGCTTGGCTCTTCTCCAACAAGAAGTCGGCAATTTCTAACACTGCACCTTCGATGGATTTACTGTGACTGGCTTTCTCAAAGTTAACTTGACCTTGAAGTAATCGTGCTTTGTTGCTTTCACTCCAAAAAAATCGGCCACTCTTATACAAAGGAAAATCAACTTCGGCCTTAGCTTCATTAATAACGCCGCTCGCGCTTTGATCGATAACCGCAGCACCATCGATACCTGCTACCGTATTTGAATCATTGGCTATAGCAAAAAAGCCAACCGGCTCACCTGTGGTATAGCTTGGACCAAAGGTCAACGAAAGATCCGGATAAAAAGATGAATTCTTTTCGTACGCGTAAGCTTTACGAGCCGCATCAAGTTCTAAATTTTGAACACGAAGCGCGGGGCTATTTTTACAATACGACAAGGCTAACTTAACGAAGCCAACCTGTTCTTTTTCGGTCAACAATTCGTATGCCGTCTTAATGTGCTTACCATCAAAGGTCGCGACACGGGTATCCAATTCAGCAACAGGGATAATCTCGACATCTGAACCTGTAACAGCCACTGTACCTGTGGTAGCTACTGTACTTGTAGCCGCCGCGGTGGCATTAGCGAATCCGACGGCTAAGCACAAAGCTAAAATCTTATAAGACGTTCTCGGCATGATCATTCACCCACCTTAACGTGGTCCCCATCACGAAGGCTTTGCTGACCTGCAACCACGATTTTATCACCTACGGCAAGGCCATCCAGAATTTCAAAATAGCCACCACCGGTGCGGCCTAAACGTACTGTGGTTAATTGCACGACACCGTCTTTATTAACTTTAAATACTGTACCTTCACGATCCAATTGATTAATAAGTGCGATAGAAGGGATACGCGCTGAATGGCGATCTTCTTTGAAGTACACCACGCCAGTCATACCAGGCTTAACTCGCAACGATTTATTAGGGGCTTGTACGTAGACTTTTGCTGCACCTTTCACTTCATCAAGTTCTGGATCGATACGATAAATATTACCGCTTAGAGTTTCGTTATCGTAAGCAGGTAAGCGAATTTCAACATCCTTACCAAGGGTAAAGAACTGCAACTCTTTTTCAGGCAGTAATATTTTAAACAAGATAGGATCGATAGAGCTGATCACCATCGCCTCTTCACCTTTCTTAATGTAGGCACTAGGAAAGCTCTTAACCTCACTGATAACACCAGAAATCGGAGTGACAATATGAGTGTTAGCAAGTGCATACTCAGCTGAGGCTAAGTTATGTTTTGCTTCTGCATAATTGGTTTGGGCTTGGTTGTAACTTAAAAAGGCATCACTGTATTTTTCTTGCGAGACATAGTCTCCCGCTAACAATGATTCGACTTCTTTCATGTTCTTAGCAAAGAAATCTAACAGTTTCTTCTTCGAATCAAGCAGAACCGTTGTCATCTCCAAGTTTGAGGCGTACATAACATCATCAAACGCGAGCAACTCTTGCCCTTTCTCAACAACATCACCCAACTGAACTGATTGAGTTTCGATGATGCCTTCAATTTGCGGGCGTATTGATACCGACTCGCCTACTGCAGCGGTAGCTGTAACAGCATAACTTGAGGATACAATACCAGAGTCGACGGCTTGGATTTCAACAGGAATAGGCTTTCCTGAATTCCTCGCCACTTCGCTACTCGTTGATATTAGCTGTAATCGGGCGCTAAAAAGCAAGTACCCTACAACCCCAATAATGCATGCTACAAACAGTGAGAATAGTATATTTCTTTGCATAATTTAGCGCATCTTTTTAGAAAGTAATAAAATCATGAACGTAATTGGCACAAAAATCAGGAGTTCACTAAGCACAACCCAGACATTATACCAGTCGAAAAAACGATCAGCCGTATCGTGATGCGGGCCAATCAACAAGGTTATTGGTGAGGATACCCTATCCGGCCAAAATGGCGCCAAAATGGGAGTGCCAAACGAATTATGCAATCCTCGAAGCGGCCCCGTGAATAAATCGAGTACCGAATGGCTCAACAAAGCAATAAAAACTAACGAAAAAACCGTTTTATAACTCTGTTCCCCCAATGAGTAATTCGTAAATGAGCGCAACGGAGTTTTCAGTAAAAGCAGCGCCACCATCAAAGAAAAGAAAAGCATATAAAATGGCGTATGACTTTGTTGGCCGTGATACTTGAGGTGATCATTTGATAGAACAGCACTGACGATGATATCGAGATCTGGAGCGTTAGCAAAAAACATCATTCCTAACAGAGACAGCACACCCAGCTTAACATTTTTACTCGGATTAATTGCGCGATAGATTAATAGGCAATCAACCCCAGCTAATGCGTGCCCCACCGTTGTCGCCATTCGTTCTGCTCCTATATCGAACCGCTATAGCGGTTCATTCCTTGCCGTCAAATTTCAGATAACTACTGGTATTTTGCCTTGAAATAATCCGAGCAGGAACACCGCTCACAGTGCAATTATCAGGAACAGATTTCAAAACCAGAGCATTAGCTGCAATCACAACATTATCGCCAATAACAACATTGCCCAGTATTTTAGCACCCGATCCAACAAAAACATTGTCGCCCAAAACAGGTTTTTTTCCTGTAGGGCCAGAATAATCAGCACCAATAGAAACACATTGATTAACTGTACAATTCTGACCAATTTTTTTTGCATCAATAGCAATGCAAGAAAAATTGTGGATGACGAAGCCAGGACCTATGTCTGTAGTTGGCGACACTTTAATGCCAGTAACAGATGACATCAGGAATTCACTAATAAGATAAAGCCCCTTAGCCAACAACCGAGTGACAAAGTTACCCGCAGTTTTCGAGTACGCAAACTGCCCCAGGCGATAACTCACCAAGTACATAGTACCGAGCTGAAAGGTTATTTTCAGATACTTATTTACGAAATTATCGATACGAACATAGTAAGTGCGTTTACGATATAAATCGCTACGGAGCAATGCGAACATAACCAACCTTCTACTCTATTAAACCATTACTCGGAACAAGCACCGACACAGATTTCTCGCACCATGGGATATTCTATAACCCTGTTAGCAGCAAAGTCGCGACACCAAATACGTACAGTATATGTACCCGGATCAACGTAATTGCCACCTTCGTCGCCTGTCATACCGTCCCATTCCAAATGAATGTTAATTGGACTGCCGTCTTCATTATTCGGATAGGATAACCGATGCAACTCAGACACTAACTGGCTCTCACCCTGATAGATGTAAAGCGTAACCACAGCACCTTCTGAAATAGAGAAATCAATATCCATCACCTCTCCCGCACCATCAATGGTCGTTGGCGAGAAAGTAAGACCATCTAAGGTTGGTGACGTCAAATCAATACCAAAATCTAATGTTTCTGTAATTTCATTGCCTTCAGAGTCAACACCGGTCGCCGTCGCGGTATAGTTGCCCTCGCCCATCAATAGGCCTGCGTCATTAATTCCATTCCACTCGACGAACAAGCTTCGGCCTTCACCGCTATCATGATAGATCTCATTATTTAGCGAATCCTTGATCACGAGAGACCAATCAACCTGACGATTGTAATTACCACTAAACCAGATGATTTCTTGGCGACCATCACCATCGGGAGCAAACGCTTTTTGCGAGCTTAGATATTCAGAAAACTCTAAAACTGATGCATTCGCCGACAATACAACCGTCAAATTGACGCGTTTTTCTGCAGCTTCCACACCATCAGCAGTAAGACCGGTGATAAGGAAATAATACGCACCATCCAATTCTCCGGTAATAGAACCCGCATCAACAGTTCCATCCCAGTCGGCAGAGAAGTCTACAGAAAAATCCGATGGTTGAGAGACAAAGTCACGCACCTTGCGGTCAACGCGCCCAAGCACTTTTTCGGTCTCATCTTTTTTATACAATTTTACCGTCCAGTACAAAGGAACGGTCGAATACGCATGCAGCGTAGTAGATTCGGTACTATTAACTCCAATAGTTAAAACATCTTCGGTGACAGAGGCGGCAGCTACAGCAGGTAAACCGACTTGACCGCGACTCATAATTGCTTCAAAAGGCCCAAAGCGGTTGTCATCCACAGCGATAAATATCTGAGAATCATCATTAATCGCGATCGACGATACCAATGAACCCTCTTCGCTAGGATTAAAGTTGTATGGCTCTTCGAAGGTTAGACCATGGTCAAAAGAACGACTAACAACCGTTTCATAGTTGCCCGCAAACGTGTCCTGCCAAATCGCAACTAAGGTACCATCACGCATCACAGCAAGATCAGAGAATACTGACGTTGAGGCTTTTTCCGACGCGCTATCAGACACGCTCACAACCGCCTCAAACGTAGCTCCGCCATCCTTAGAGCGTGCCAGACTTATGTCTTCTTTCTGATCTAACGGATAAGCAGTCCAGGAAATGTAAACATAACTGCCATCGACCGCAATCTTAGAACCCGCGGTACCGCCCTCCGCAAATGACACTTGAGTGGATTCAGCGGAGAAGATGCCATCAAACGAACGTACATAATGAACCTGAACACCGTATTCAGCTGCTTTGCCAAACACCGCATGTATTTCATCATCATCATCATTAACCGTAATGGCGGTAGTCGTCGGCGAATCGTCAGCAACAAATCGTCCTAATTCAATGAAGCTAGACTGCATGTGTCCATCCACATCTAAAATATAATCGCCGTTACTATCGACAAGATAACCACCATCAGTAGCGGCAGAAATAACGACTGCGCCAGCCGTATACCAAATAACGACGACCCGCCCAGTAGAGTCAACCACAATATCAGGAGCGGCGGTGATGACGGCACCACGAGTTAAATTTAATGGTGGATCAAAGCTATCTGAGCCAGCATCTTTCTTCACGAAAAATACGTTAGCAGTACCGTCCACATTATCTTTATAGATGATATAAACGGTACCGGCAGCATCTACCGCAATTTTGGCGAATTCGGCGATGCCTGGGCTATTTGACACATTTAATGCCGTTGAGAAAGTTTCACCACGATCATCAGAATGGACATAAAAGATTTCCATTCCTCCTTCGACGTTATCGTGAAAAGCGGCATGAGGATTACCATCGCTATCAACCACAACGCTTGGCGCATAGGCATGTCCATCAGATTTTGAAAGATCCACAGGCAAAGCAAAACGTAATTTTGCATCCTCAGTCAGGTTCGAATAATAATTCATCGGGTCAGTATCTGCATTGACCTCATCCGCATCCGGGTAAGTATCTGTATCGGAGTCTGATGACAGAGGATTAGTGCCGAGATTAAATATCTCGACATAATCACGGAGTGTGTCTAAATCGGTATCCAATGAGGTTGGATTAGTTCCATACGTATTAACTTCATCGCCATCATTAATGCCGTCATCATCCGTGTCGCTATCCAAAGGATCTGTGCGCGGATCGGAAGAAATCTCAGCTTTATCGCTGAGACCATCACTATCGGTATCCGCAAGCAAGGGATTCGTTAAAAACTGAATAACTTCTTGCTTATCCGTTAATCCATCATCATCCGTATCGGATTTCATAGGATTTGTACCGTACACTTTCACTTCATCATAATCGGATAGTCCATCACGATCAGAATCAGACAACACCGCACTGGTACCTAAGGATTTTTCTAGTACATCGGACAATCCATCGCCATCACTATCAGCGACATCCGACACAGAGCCGCCACCACAACCTGAAAGCACCGACACAGATAAGATGAATGCAAACGAAGCCAACCGGAATGAGATTGGCTTTAGACTCTCTGCTAGAAATTCGATGGATATTATCTTCAAAATAGTTACCTAAAGTCAGGAATTCGAATAATTTTCAAGAACAAACTCACTCAAATTGCTTCGGAACTCACTTTCATCAACCCGCCCCAGTAAATGATCGTAAATAACATCCAAGCCCTGAGCTAAACGACCCCAAGTGTAAAATTGATCGACTACGTCCCTTGCACTATTTCCTAGACGAATCCTTAATTCCTTATCGCGCAGCAGCACGACTACCTGCTCCGCTAACGCATCCAAATCGTGATTCGCAACGATTAAGGCATCTTTGTTATGTGTTAATCCCTTCGCTCCGCCAACAAAGCCAGCAATGGCCTTACGGGCAGACATGTAATTCAAAACCTTAACTGGATGCCCAGGGCATTCTGGTCGAGGAATGATCGCGACATTAGCAATGGCCAAATAACTCGACAACTCATCCAACGGCACATGATCGAAAAACAAAACATTGTCAGCTATGCCTAACGATGCGGCGTAGTCCAAATACTTATTTTTCGCATCTGGATTGTCGATATTGCAAACAATTAGAAGCTTCGCCGTTGGCTCGATCTTTATAACACGAGCGGCAGTATCAATCAGATAATCAATACGCTGAAAAGCATCTAAGCTACCGGTGTACATCATGTACATACCGTCTGCGTTCAAGCCATGTCTGTCGTAAATCGACTGCGGATCTGACTCATCAAACATTTCAGGAAACACGCCAGCCGGCAATACTGTAATTTTTTCTTTCTCAATACCTAGATCAACAAGAAAGTGTTTCAAGTCGTCTGATACCGTCGTGACGTGATCACCACGAAAAGGCAACGTTTTATCCAACACCCACGCCAGCTTACGAGCCAAATCTTTATTCTTAAAAAAATCATAAGTAGGCAACTCGTCAGCCATGCTATTGACCGCATTGTATAGCAACGGCTTGCGAGTAATCAGCTTAGCCAACCAGCCAATTAAGACGCCTTCATAGTTGTGTGCATGAATAACATCTATTTTGTATTTGAAAATGACATAGATGAGCTTCAGCACCATAAAGGGGTTAAAGAAGAACTTATCTAGAGCAGGCCCAACTTTAATGGCATTGCTTTTAGAGAAAGGCACACGAGGAACACGATGAATGGTAGGTCCCGTAACTGGAATATCTTCGGATATGGGGTAAGTAACGATGTGAACATCATGCCCTAAAGACACCAACGCCTCTGACATCTCTCTAATGGAGGCAGGCGAACCATGATTGGCAGGAAAAGGACACGCCGCCACCATTACTATTTTTTTTGATCTACCAACCAACTTAGAACTCACAACACCCTCCCATTTTTTTCTAAAAACACATCCATCACACACAAATCCAGTGCAACGGTGACAAAACTGAGTAAAAAACATCAAACAGATAAGACAAAATGCGACAAATTATAAAAATATGTAAAAAACAATCAGATCAAAAAATGCGCTTATTGGGCCACAATGTCACGACTTTCCTTTACATAATCTTACGAAACATCTTGAACCTTTTTGGGTTTTCTGTACAGTCAATGTTCGCCACAAGGAATAGTATTTCTTACCTTAGGTGACAAATTCGTTAAAAAACCATGCTAAAGGATTATAGGCGTCTAGAATTCCGATTATTAAGTGTTACAAACAGTATCACCAAATAGTATCGGTCATTGTGCGCCTTGCAACACATACAGTTCAAATTCCGTTCAACAGTACGGAAAAAGGACTCGACCCTTTAGTCAAAACATGCCAATCAGGCCAGTAACGATCTTGACAATAGATGGAAATTAAAATTGTGATTTTCTGTAAGGTAGGTGCGTAATGCAGTTTTATAGATGCCGAGCACCACTGCGACTAGGCCTAGCCGGCGGTGGAACTGACGTTCAGAGCTACAGCGACATCTACGGTGGTAACGTACTTAACGTTACGATCAATCGATACGCCTACACCCATCTGCAATTAAACGACACTCCCGATATCGAAATTGAGTCCTATGATTTCGGTAGCAGCTCTCGCATCAACTTAAAGAACGAAATTATCTACAACGGCGAATCTGACCTGGCCAAAGGTGCCATTAAGCATTTCTATGATGGTAGCGTTGGGTTTAAGTTGGTAACTCACAACGACGCTCCCCCAGGCTCCGGACTCGGATCTTCATCGGCCATGGTGGTATCCCTTATTGGTGCGTTTAAAGAGTTAAAAAATCTCAGCATGAGCCAGTACGATATTGCCCAGCGTGCCGTTCAAATTGAACGCCATGAATTAGGCATTATGGGCGGCCTACAAGATCAGTATGCGAGTGCATTTGGCGGCTTCAACTTCATGGAATTCAACAAGGAAAGCGGTGTGATTGTTAACCCACTGCGCATTGATCCTTGGGTTTTACGCGAGCTTGAATACAACCTTGTATTGGCATACACCAAGAAAAATCGCCTATCGTCGACCATCATTGAGTCACAGGTCAAGAACGTAGAGAACAATGACAAGGGTTGTCTTGATGCAATGCACAATTTGAAATCTCATGCTCACGAAATGAAAAAAGCATTGCTTACCGGTAACCCGACCGAATTTGGCAAGCTGCTCGATTACACCTGGCAAGAAAAGAAGAAAATGGCGGCAACCATTTCAAATCCTTTACTCGATCAATTGTATGAAGATGCAATTAAAGCCGGAGCGTTAGGCGGTAAAGTGAGTGGCGCAGGTGGTGGTGGCTTCATGATGTTTTATTGTGAATCAACCAAAAAACGTGAAGTGATTGAAGCGTTAATTAAAGGCGGTGCAGAAATCATGGATTTCGCTTTCGAACTTGAAGGTGTTCAGTCATGGCGCAGTTGTCGTCAAATGAAGACACCGCAGACGGTATTTACAAGTCAAGGTCCATTAGTTGCCTGATTTACCTAGATAACGCTTAGAAATTTATGCAACCCCTTAAATTCTAACAGGCTGGATGCTACTGCCTGCCACTAAAATACGGTTTTTAACAATGACTACTATCACTACTGCAACCACCTCGAAAAAACTCAGCAGCGTGTCCGTTGTATTTCCTGCATACAACGAAGAACTCAACATTGAAAATACGGTTTTGAAGGCCATCGAGGTCTTTTCTAAGTATTTCGAAGAAGTGGAAGTAATTCCGGTAAACGACGGCAGTTCAGATAAAACCGGCGAAATTATTGACCGCCTACAGAAAGAACATAAAGAAGTGCATCCAATTCACCACCCGCAAAACAAAGGGTATGGCGGCGCAGTAAAGTCGGGCCTTTTTGGTGGCAAAAACGATTACATTTTCTTTTCTGACTCTGATGGTCAATTTGATTTAGAAGAAGTCTCGTTGCTTCTGCCTTTGATCAAAGATAATGACATTGCTATTGGTTTCCGCGCCCACCGTGCCGACCCATGGCATCGCAAACTCAATGCTTTTTGCTGGGGAACCCTAGTTAAATTACTGTTTGGCATCAAAGCAAAAGACATTGACTGTGCGTTTAAACTGTTTAAACGCGAAGTTATCGACAGCGTAACATTAGAGTCTAATGGCGCCATGGTCAGCACCGAACTTTTAGCTCAAGCTGGCTTGATGAAATTTAAATTAGCTCAGGTTGGCGTTAGCCACTACCCGCGTCAGGCAGGTGAACAAACCGGTGCAAATCCTTGGGTAATTTTGAAAGCATTTATTGAACTATTTAAATTGTATGGAAAGTTAAAGCATTCAACTCCAGTACCAAAAAAAGCTGGAGCACAAAATCAGTAGTGATATTATGAAGGCCTTCACGCATCATCCTAAATTCATAGTGTGATGCGTACAATTCAGCGGTTTAGAAGAATGATCTAGTTTATGGTATATGCACTTTTTCAAGAGCAACGTCAGGCCCATACAGATAAGTTAGCCATAGTCTGGAAAGATCAACACTACAGCTATCAAAGCCTCGGCAATGCGGTAGATCAGTTAATCAACGACCTTCATGCAGTAGGTATACAAGCGCACGACCAAATCGCCCTGTTTGTACCAAATTCTCCAGAGTTTATTATCGGTACACTCGCTACTTGGGCGGTCGGCGCATCTTTGTTACCACTAAACACGGCTTACACTGAAGAAGAGCTTCTTAGCTATACCGCGAATGCCAAAGTGAAATTGGTGCTGGTAACGGAAAAAGAAGATCAAAAGATTAAAGATCTTGGTCTGGCAACTTTACTCATTGATGCCATGCCTGTATCGATAGCCCAGTCTCCCACTACGGCGAATGTACCTGCTGATTCCAGCGCCCTAGTTATGTTTTCGTCTGGCTCTACGGGTACACCTAAGCAAGTGGTCCGTAGCCATGGTGCCGTTATCGCTGAAATTCTTAATGCGCGCGAAACCCTATCGTTGAACAGCGACGATACCATCATGTGCTGCGCACCTATGTTTCACGCACATGGCTTAGGTAACTGTTTTCTTGCCGCACTGATGAACGGCGGTACCTTAGTTATTCATAGTGGTGAATTCAATCCAAGAAAAGTCGTTAAAACCATCGCTGAGCAAGGTGTAACGATTTTTCCTTCGGTGCCCTTCATGTGCAAAATGATTGCATCAACCCCATTTAAAGAAGCGCCTAATTTAGAGCGTCTGCGCTTGGTGTATACCGCTGGCGCACCTCTCGATGAAGAAATCGCGATTGCTTTTCATGAGCGTTTCGGCATGTATCTTGGCCAACTGTATGGATCAACCGAAACCGGTGCCGCAGCCATTAATGCCTATCCAAATGCCGACAATAGAAATTCTGTCGGTAAGCCGTTAGCGAATACCATCATCACGCTAATTGATGATGACGGCCAACCAGTACCGGCTGGATCTGAAGGCGAAGTCATCATACAAACCGCCGCTATGACAAATGGCTACACTGGCTTAGATGAACTAACGGCAGAAACATTTAAAAGTGACGGTTACCACACGGGTGACCTAGGCATAATGGACGCCGAAGGCTACTTACGTATTTCGGGTCGTAAAAAACTGATGATTAACGTAGCTGGAAATAAAGTTGATCCATTAGATATTGAAAAAGTTGTTAAGCAGCTACCCGGAGTTATCGACGCTGTCGCACTCGGCAAGCCCGACCCCCTGTACGGAGAAGCGGTAAAAGTTGCTATCGTTAGCTCCGGCAATTTAACAGCAGAAGATGTGCGAGCGCACTGTGCGCAGCATTTAGTCGAGTATAAAGTTCCTAAAATCATCGATTTTATTAGCGAAATACCGAAGAGCCCATTAGGGAAAGTCCTGCGTAAGTATCTATAAGATACCAAGCGTAGCCACCATTGAGGTATGTGCCATGTTGGATAATTTTAATACCAAAGGTTATGTAGAAAGCGGAATTATTACTAACGATCGTGACGAATCGTTAGACATAGCAGCTTTCCCGCCAATCGTTAGAACGCTACTCGTTACTGATGGAACTGTTACAAAAACACTAGAAGCCTACTTCTGGGAGCCCATCCAAGTTGAACAAATGGGCCAACGAGTAGCACCACTAGAAAACGACATTCCGCAGATGGGCTTAAAAACTGGCGATGACGTTTTACTTCGTGATGTGAGTATTTCCGGCACTCGTTCTGGTGATGTATACGCCTATGCGACGTCGGTACTGAACATCAATCACCTCGAAGAAGATGTGCGTAATCAATTAATCGCCGGCACCATAGGCATTGGCGAATTACTACGCGACAAAGGCTTAGAAACCTATCGCCAAGTCATCGACATTTATCGTGAAATAAAGAAAGAAGTGGTTCCAGGTAGCAAAAGTTACTACTGCGGTGAATTGATTTGCCGTACTTACTTAATCCATATTGATAACGAACCAGTGATTCAGGTAACTGAAAAGTTCCCGTACCGACTGTATCAAAACAAACATTAAACTGAATCGGAGTATCCATTTATGTCCATGCTAGAGCGCTTAAAATCGACTGTCTCAAGCATAACGCAAGCTGATTATACGGATGTGGCAGCTGATCAAGCTCTCAATTTAGATTCTATCCACCGCATTTCTTTAATCGTCGCGCTGGAAGAAGAATTTGATATCGAAATTGACAGTGATGAATTAGGTTCAGAAATGTTCGATACATTTGAAAAAATGGGTAAATTCATCGAAACCTGCATTGCTCAATAGGAAATATGAGATGGGCTTAATTGATACAATAATGGCCGACGTTCGCTTTAAACAACAATGGTTTTTAAGTGAAAAAAGTTGGTTTACGAAGAACGTACGAGTGTTTCTGGAACCAGGAACCATCGCCGTCATTGTGTTCCGTTACGGACAATGGCTAAGAAGCCTAAATAAAGTATTACGCATAGTATTATTCTTTCCGTACATACTAGGAAAAATCTTAGTTGTATTAGGATTCGGTATTTATATTCCTTCAACAGCGAAAATAAAACCGGGATTCATTATTCATAACTTCTCTGGAATTTTTATTAGTAGCGGAGAAATTGGTGAAAATTGTATCGTTTTTCAAGGTGTAACCACCGGTCATTTACGCGGCAAACCCAATCCACCAAAGCTTGGTAACAATGTTTTCTTGGGAGCGGGTGCCAAAGTGTTAGGCGATGTCACCATCGGAAATAACGTCGTAGTAGGTGCTAACTCTGTTGTGCTCTCTGACGTACCCGACAATTGCACCGTAATCGGCAATCCAGCACGAATCATTAATCGTGAAACCAACTGGATGGCGGAAAAGCGGGAAGGCAAGATTGCTAACTACTAATAGCAACCGACTCGCAGAGACTTATAAAGTAATTTTATGAAAAACAACGACCTTAGCCGAAAAGCCACATTTTTATATGGCAAAAGTACATTAGGCAACAAGCTAGCGCTACTTACTCAACGCGGTACATGGGCAGTGCTGGTGTATCGTTTTGGCCGTTTCGCTGGAAACGTATCCCCTCGCCCGCTCGGCTTACTGCTTAAAGTTATGTACTTTGGGTTGTTCTACATCACGCAAATGCTCACCGGCATTAGCATTCAAGCCTACGCCAATATCGGCAAAGGCATGGTGGTGATGAATTTCAGCGGTATCTTCGTATTGGCCGAAAAAATCGGCGATAACTTTACCGTATACGAAGGCGTCACCGTGGGTAATATTCGCGGAGCACCGCGCTTAGCCATTATCGGTGATAACGTCACACTTGAGCCGGGTTGCAAAATTTTAGGTGATGTTACTATCGGCAATAACGTTATCGTTAGAGCCAACAGCCTCGTACTTACGGATATCCCTGATAACTCCATTGCGATGGGAAATCCTGCTCGAATTAAACCATTAGAAACTGTTCAGCCTGCTGAAAAACAAGGGTAATTAACGATGTCGAAGTCCTCTATCGTAGACTTTATTGGTGTTGGATCTGGAAAATGTGGATCTACGTGGTTTTTTGAGAATGTTATTCAACACCCAGAAATTTACGATGGTAATCCAAAAGAGATTAACTACTTCAGCGACTTGTTTAACCAACACAGCCCTGAATGGTATGCCAGCCAGTTTAAAGGCTGTACTGATGACTCTCTGCTAAAAGGCGAGTTTTCAGTTACGTACATGTACCATCCAGAAGCTGCGAAGCGCATTAAAGAAAACTGCCCCGATGCAAAGATAATTGCCATTGTACGCGACCCTATTTACCGTACATTTTCCGATTACCTTCATGCACAGCGCAAAGGCGACATCGCTCCAACGGTTCCTTTCTCTGACTACATTAAAGACGAGAAGAAACTAGAGTTTGGCTGCTACACCCAGTATCTAAAGCAGTTCTTTGATAACTTCCCTGCAGAACAAATCAAAGTCATCGTGCTGGAAGACTTTAACGAGAACTACGAAAAAGGCTTCCGCGATGTCTTCGAATTCTTAGGTTTAAAGGACGTTAATTTCGTACCACCCGGTGTAGAAGAACGTCGTAACCAAGCTCGTAGCTACCGTTTTATTAAACTAGAAAATTTATTGGTGAAAACCTATCGGATGCTAGCGAAAGCGGGGTACACCCGTTTAACTGAAACCGTTAAGCGCAGTGGTATTCCAGAACTTTTCCGTAAATTTAATACCAGTAAAAAGCCGCTTCCGCAAATTGACGATGCGAGTAAAGAAACACTAAAACAGTACTTCGCCACTGAAAAGAAATTTGTTAGCGAATTAACCGGTAGTTCCCTTTCCGCTTGGCAATAATGCCAAGCAGTTGCTTTATCTCGAGGGCAGTACAATGAAAAATATAATAAAAGGCGTAGCTGCCACACTGTGCTTATCTTGGATTTTACCGATATTTGTAGTCGACGCTGCCGCTGAAACAGCTCCAACGATTGAAAATATGCGTTACGGTAAATATAAAGAAAACGTCATGGATATTTATCTCGTTGACTCCGCGACTCCGGTCCCGCTGGCGATATTTATTCACGGCGGTGGTTTCAAGTCAGGTACTAAAACTCAAGTCGACGACACGGATGTTAAAGAAACGCTGCTAGCGGCCGGTATTAGCGTTGCAACGATAGATTATCGTGTTACCGCCGATAAAGAATACACACTGGACCAAATCCTTCGCGAAGATATGACCTTAGCCGTGCAAATGCTGCGACATAGAGCTGCGTCATTAAACATAGATCCTGCGCACTTTGCCGCTTGGGGCAACTCTGCCGGTGCCGGTGCTGCTTTATATCTAGGTGTTGCTGATGATATCGCTGATCCAACGAATACCGATCCAGTGCGTAGACAATCCAGTAAGATTCAAGTCGTTGGTCATCTTGCTGGTCAATCAACCTACGACACCACACAGTGGGCCAGTATCGTAGACGTTGATCCAAATTGGGCTGAGCTTTCTGAGTTTGAAGACGACTTATACTGGTTTAACGTGGATAGCCGCGACCAAATAACGCCCGAGATGTATGCAAAGGTCGATATAGCTGCTCTATTTACGGCAGATGATGCGGCTATTTATTCTGAAAAAACACCCGATAGATACGGCACTGATGCTGGCCCGATTAATTTAGATTTCGACTCCATTGTTGACGACGACGAACGCGAAGAAGCCAAACGAGCTGCGCGCGTACTGATTGCCCACTCCTCAAAACATGCGTCATTTATTGGCGAACACTGCACCGCAGTGGGCCTAACTTGTGAAATCATCACAACGATTGAACCCGGTCCCAAACGGGAACTGTCTGACTTCATGATTGAGCAATTGTTACCAACGCCGTAGCCGCTGAAATTTTAATCACTGCCTACGCCGCCGTATCGCATCTTGTTGATAAGTGCGCGGCGTTTGGCCGGTGAGCTTACGAAACGTTCGTGCAAAAGCCGCCTGTTCGGAATACCCCAGCAATAACGCAATTTCTGTTAACGTCAGCCTTTGCTCGGATAAATACTGACAAGCCAGCTGCAAGCGTAATTGCAATAATGCCTCTCTAAAATTGGTTCCCTGCTCTTCTAATCGTCTGACCAAAGTACGTTCCGACATTGCCAGTGCTTTAGCGACCCGCCCTACCTTTGGATCACTATTTTGTAACGCTCGTAGAAGTTCGGTATGAAATGCATGAATAAAATCCTCATCGCGATTTAACCCCGAAAGCAGACCCTCAGCTTGCTGCTCTAATAACCCGCGCAAGGCAAAGTCGAATTGTTTTACCGGAAGCTGAAGCGCACTTAAAGGCAGCCATAACGCATTGGCTTCTTTCTCGAAACAGACATCACCAGCGAGTGCCGCAACCAGTGCGGACGTATTTGATGACTCCTGCCAAAAAAAGTCCGCTCGAACGGCATTCAGATCCTCCCGCCCCGTCATACTGCGAATAAAGGTCATCATACCGACGATAAAGACTTCATCAGAGATCTGCGTCGACGCCTCATAATCTCGCGACCATACCAAGCCAACCGTGTCACCATCGACCACTAATCGTGCTTTATCGCCATCGTGCAGCAAACGTTGATAACGCTCAAAACGCTGAAATGCCTCCAGCACGTTGTGACATGCTTGAGTTAAATAACCGATAACGCCTAAGTGTGAGGCCTTCACGCTTTCACCAACCAACACACTTACTGGTAAATCTGGGTAAATCCGCTGTAATTCATCAAGTGCTTGCCACCACTGCGTAAAGGTTAAACGCTTGTTAGCATCGAATCTAAGTAGGCGGCTATACAAGGGATTATTAAGATCACCACGCTGGCGCAAAAACTCGCACAAAAGAGCAGCAAGGTCACCACTAACCGAAAGATGGGCAAGCGCCTGAACGGCCATAACAAATCCACATAGACACAAAATCGGCTTAAAGTATCAAAAAACTGGCGTAAAAGATCAATAGTTATTTAAGAAACGATCATAAAATCATCGGTATCAAACAACAAATTAGGAAGTCAGCATGCAAGATGTCATTCATGCGCTTATGTTCATCGCCGCTTTTGGCGTTATCTTTGGTGGTGTCATGCTCGGCGAATTTGCTTGGGCCAGACACAAAGGCAAAACCGGTGTCTATATCTGGCGCGAAACACTCGCCAACATGATGACGGGAGTTTCTTACAAGGTTGTCGATGGCATCGCCGTCGCGTTGTTTATTCAAGCCTTCTACCAGTGGGTTTATCAATATGGCTTCCAATGGAATCCGGAATTAAGCCTCTGGAGTGTGTTGGCCATCATCGTATTCATCGATCTGTGTTTTTATTGCGCCCACGTTCTGATGCACAAAGTACGCTGGTTTTGGAATGTGCATGTTACGCACCATTCATCTGAGCATATGAACTTCTCAACCGCCTTACGCCAAAACTTCACCTTCGCCCTATCTGGTGGCTGGCTTGTGTGGTGGATACCCGCAGCACTCGTCGGCTTCGATAAAAATTGGACGTTAATAGCAATTGAAGCCAACTTGGTGTATCAGTTTTTCTTACACACCGAACAAGTGCGTACCCTAGGGCCATTAGAAAAAATATTTAATACGCCCTCACATCACCGCGTACACCACGGCAGTAATCCAGCACAAATTGATACCAACTTTGGCGGCGTTTTTATTATTTGGGATAAATTATTCGGGACATTTGTTGCCGAAAAAGACGCGGGGGAAATCAAATATGGCGTTACTCGTATGCCATCAAAACCTTATAACGCATGGGATCTTCAAGTACACGACTGGCTAGCCATGTTCAGAGATATTCGCCGCTACAAAGACATACGCATACTGTACAAGCACCCTGATTGGGTAAAGGAACACTACGGCGAATAGAAAAAAGGATTAACGCACAGCCAAGTTGGCAGTCGTTAATCCCGCGCGTTGGCGCACACTGCGAGACACACTATCAACAACGATATTCAGCAAAGCGGTAATGAGAATTAGGAAAAAGGCTCGATCAAAGCGAATATCTTCAAACGCCGAATCAACATAAAAGCCTAATGTGGCAATCCCTAAAATCCCCATAATGGCGCTCTCGCGCAGAATCACTTCCCAGCGATAAAACAAAAAAGCTAAAAATGCCGTGTAACGACGTGGCAACTCTTGATAGACATAGCGATCCAGTGCGCGTTTGGCAAAGGCTTGAGTTGCATGCTCTTTCGCGTCGGCCTCGCTCGCATTCGACAATAAAAATACGATCAAACCGGCGTTATGAAAAGCGAGCGCTATGATCGCAGGAATAGCCGACGGCCCAAACAACAAAAGAAAGATAAAGGCCAACATCAATTCGGGCATCGAGCGTAAAAACAGAATCAAAAAACGGCTTGGCAAACGAATAGCATTTACCACAATCACTTTCGTCGCCAAGGGATACATCAATACGGTTAAAATGCCCGTGAGCACTAAGGCAAGCTGAGTTATCACCAAGGTCGTCCCGATAGCGGGCCAAGCCACCTGCCAAAACTGCTTATCTAACCAACTTAAGCTTGCGGTTAAATCCCCGCGTAAAAAAGCACTCGGCCAAATATCTTGGCTAAAAAACTGCCAAACCGTCGAGCCATAAACCGTAGGGCTTTCGGGCAATAACCAAATTGCGGCCAAGGCATACAACCACCAAAATCGTGGTTTTAGCCAATAACGTACCGTCGCGATTAACAATAAAAACAGCCAAAAAACACCGGCCGCCTCGCTGTAATCACCCTGCTTAAACGAACTTTCGAGAAAGAAGCCTAACGTCGGTAAACCAATAAAACCTAAAATCGCGCTCGAACGCAGCGCGCACTCAAAGCGATAACGCACGTAACCCGCCATTGCTCCATAGCTTTGCGGAATCAAGCCATACACATAACGACTTAACGCGCCCGCTTTTGGGCTCATCGACTGGGTGGGTAACTGCGATTGCTGTTCAAATATTTCGGCAAATACTTTGGCGAATACGCCGGTATACGGGATTAAAATCGCGAGTAGACCAGTCGTGGCACTTAACCCGAAGATTTGCATAAACAGCAATCCCCAGAATATTTCGTGTACCGCCCGTATCGAAGCCATCGCCCAGCGTACAACACGAAAGCGAAATAACATGGCGAACACCACGCCCAAAGGCACCGATATCACCACCGCTAACAACGCAAAAGCGACGGTATGCCCCAACGCCTGCAGTAATTCGTTAATGGTTAAATGGGCAAAACTAGGGGTGATCATTCCCCACGCAATATGAGAAAGCTCTAACCAAGGATCAACTGCATGCAATTGCAAATCGGCAAACGGCAGACATACAAGCGCAGACACAATAAAGGCGATACTCAGCCAGAATAATCGTCGCCCTGTACCTTGAAGTTGCATCGAGATGAAAGAAGAAGCCGACGCTAAATTACTCAGCGCCACTGGCATCCACCTCGTACATGGCATCGAGATGCGCCATGGTTAATCCGGCGCTCGGGCCATCAAACACAATGCGCCCTGCCCGCAAAGTAATAATACGATCAAAATGATTTAGGGCTAAACGGCGATTATGCAAACTCACAATCGCGGTTTCGTGTTGCTTTAACACCAAGGCCAGCAGCTCGTCGGCCTGCAATGGATCTAACGACGACACCGGCTCATCACCTAAAAACACCGGCTGTTGACGATACAGTGCACGTCCCAATGCCACTCGCTGCCGTTGCCCACCGGATAATTGATCAACCGAGGTAAACAACTTATCGCGCAAGCCTAATTGGCGAGCCAAAACCTCGATCTCTTTTCTAGGTGCAGCAAATGGGCGCAATAAATTCACAAGATTATAGAGCGTAGAATGGCGCTCTAACCCGCCACTAAAAATATTGTTATACACAGACAACGAATCGACCAGCCCGCCATCTTGCGGACACCAAGCCGATTGCAAAGGAGAATTGTGATAAAGCAAATTCAATAAACTGGATTTACCCGCACCCGAAGGGCCGATTAAAGCGACCTTCTCGCCCGCTTTAATCGAAAGCGAAATATCACTTAAAGCAGCAGGCCCAGCACTGTGTGCCGAGCGTTTACCATAAGAAAATGTTTGCTGATCTAAGTGAAATATCATCAGTTATTAATCGTCGCCTAATAAACCAATCGCTGCACCGGTTTCTTCAATAGGTGCGTAATCGCTATTTTTAGCCGGTACAAAGCTCTGACGCGGAAAACTAGCCAGTAAATCAGCATCGGTCATATTCAATAACGCCGCCGTTACTTTCTCTTTAAAGCCTTCACCGTAGCGCTGATCTACATCGCCACGAATCGTCCACTGATAATCCGGATAAGTCGGCGTAGTCCACAGAACTTTAACTTTAGCAGGATCGACTTTGCCTTCGGCCAACTCGGTATCCCAAACGCTGTAGTTCACGGCACCCACTTCATAAGCACCCGATTGAACTTCCGCGATGGTGCGGCTGTGATCGCCAGAAAAACCCACGCGCGAGAACACATCATCAGGCGACGCTTTAAACGCTTCACGAATATAAAACTCAGGCATCAAACGACCAGACGTCGACCCTTTAGAACCAAAGGTAAAACTCTTGCCCTTAATACCTTTAGGAAATTCCTCACTCGCATTTAAATCAGCGCTAGTATTGGCAATGATATAGGTTTTAAAGAACTGATCTTCGTAACCTTGCGCAATGGCTTCCGAACCTGGCACCAACAGACGCGCACGCACGCCCGACAAACCACCAAACCACGCTAGCTGTACCTGATCGTTACGGAACGCAGTAATCGCCGCAGGATACGACTTAACCGGAATGTATTTAACATCTACGCCCAACTGCTCGGATAAATACGCAGCAACCTTGCCAAAACGTTCTTCAAGACGCGACTCATCTTCATCAGGAATAGCAGTAAAGGTAAAGGTCTCTGCATTCACTAACGTGCTTGCTGCCAATAATACTGCCGCCGAAAGCCATTTTTTAAACATGTAGAATTTCCTTTTTATTTCCGTAATAGAATCTTATCTAGACCCTGAGTTATTAAGTAAGTAATCACGTACTTCATTAGCAGAACCGCGAAATACAATACGCTCTGCCTTTTTATTTAATTGATAATCGTACATAGGATCGTAATACAGCTCTAACATGGGGCGAATCCAATCGCGATGCTGGCTATTATCACCGGCTTCATGCGCTGCAATTGCCGCCTCTAAAATAGCCGAGATTTCCGCATGACGAACACCTCCTAAACGCTTGCGCACACGCTGCATAGAATCGCGCAGATCCGCAGCAAAACCAGCAAAGCCTAACTCTTCACCCTCTTGCGCTTGCCACTCGCCGAGCTTATGCAAAATATAATTATTAAAACTGTGCTCTACGCGATCTTCTAATTCGGCATCCACCACAACCACACCCGAACCTTCCATACGCGCACGTAAAACTGCAGGTAAGGCACAGCGGCCAATGAGCAGACTTTCATCTTCCAAAATAATCGACGCCGAATCATTACCCGCTAAATCATGATCTTTGCGTAATAACTGAATCGCTAAATTATTTTCAAAATCAATTTGCGAAGGCTGCCCCGCCGGACGCTTGCCAAACGTGCTGCCACGATGATGGGCCAACCCCTCAAGATCAATACTATTGGGCAAGGTATTTAATAAATCAGTTTTTGCACAACCCGTGCGGCCCGATAAAATAATGGCCGAACGCTGATCGACAACGCGCTCTAACGTATTAATTAAAAAACGCCGCATGGCTTTATAGCCACCGGTAATACGTGGATATTCGCAACCGGCCTCGGCCAACCAGCGCTGGGTAATTTGGCTACGCAAACCACCCCGAAAACAATACAAATACCCATCGGGATTCGCGGCCGCAAAGGCCAGCCACTGTTGCACGCGCGCTTCTTTTACAGCGCCAGACACTAACTCGTGCCCAAGCTTAATCGCTTCGTCTTGGCCTTGTTGCTTATAACACGTACCGACTTTTGCACGCTCGGCATCCGTCATTAACGGCAAACTCACCGTGTGCGGAAATGCACCTTTGGCATATTCCAGTGGCGCACGGGTATCCATCATGGGCGTATCGCGCAAAAAAATGGCGCTAAAATCGTTTGTATCAGGGCGACTCACGCCAGCACCTCGATGCGTGCTGAATTGTTAGTGTTGGTGGCCACGAGCTCACCAATACAACAACAAGGTAACTCGTGTTGCGCTAATACCGCCTCTACCGCACTCGCCTGCTCTGGACGCACCGCCACCAGCAAACCGCCACTGGTTTGTGGATCGCACAATACTGCACGCTGTTCATCGCTCAGCGGCGCAAGCTTATGGCCATAACTCTCAAAGTTACGAGTCGTACCGCCGGGCAAACAGCCCAACGCTATATAATCTTTTACTGGGCCAAGAGTTGGGACATCGCCATAGCGCACCACCGCGTTCACACCGCTGCCTTCACAGATTTCTAACAAGTGCCCCATCAGACCAAAACCGGTGACATCGGTAATGGCCTCAACACCCTCAATAGCCGCGAAATCCGCACCGGCTTTATTCAACTGGCACATCACATCACGCGCTAAAAATTCGTGCTCTGGCTTTAGCTTCTTCTGCTTCTGCGCCGTGGTTAATACACCCACACCCAACGGCTTAGTGAGATACAAAACACAACCCGCAGACGCGGTATTGTTTTGTTTAAGACGCGATTTTTCGACGATGCCCGTTACCGCCAAACCAAAAATCGGCTCGGGCGAATCAATGCTATGGCCACCCGCCAACTGAATACCGGCATCCATACACGCCTGACGGCCGCCATCGACCACCTGCTGAGCCACCTCAGGCGGCAACACATTGATTGGCCAACCCAAAATCGCAATCGCCATCAACGGCTTGCCGCCCATGGCGTAGATATCGCTAATGGCGTTGGTCGCCGCGATACGGCCAAAATCGAACGGATCATCCGCAATCGGCATAAAGAAATCGGTGGTGCTTAAAATTACCTGACCGTTACCAATATCGTACGCCGCCGCATCATCCTTGCTGCTATTGCCCACCAGCAAGTTGGCATCCATAGGAATGTTCAACTTTGACACCAAAATGCTATCCAGCACCTTAGGCGAAATCTTACAACCGCAACCCGCACCGTGGCTGTATTCGGTTAAACGAATAGGATGGGACGTAACCGGCGTGTTCGACACAAAAACCTCAAAGCAAGAATATCTGAGGCCGCATGATACCTGAGAGGGAGGGCAAAATGTAGGTGACTAGACCCAAAGAGAATATGAACAAAAACGCTCTTTTAGCTATAAGAGCTCGGGATTAACCCCATTACTGCGCAGCCAGCCTTCATCTAGCTGCCACTTCACACTAGAAACCGCATCAAAGCCCATAACGATACTTCCAGCCTTGCTTTGTATCTCGGCCATTCGCTGCTGAGCTGCGAACATTTCCGGCGCACCGACGGGCACCCCTTTTAGCTCTGGAAATAACAGCACCAACGCCTGCGAAGCCGCAAACGCAGGCGAACGCGGCGTGCCCATCGTGGCCACCCCATTCTCAACCTTAAATACCCGAAAACGATAAGGATACGCCGCCACCTCGGCATTGTTACTCAAAGCAGAATTCAGCTTCGCAACCTCGGGGCTTTCGTAAAAATACCAAACCAACCCGATAAGCAGCAGGCTACTCAGCACGATTAAATAATTACGGGTAAATTTATCCATGGGGTTTTGGCCTTTTGTTTGATACCTGAGTATACCGCCCAAAGATTCTGCATCCTATGGGTACACAAGTTTAAAATTAACGGCCAACTCACACTGTTAGGATGTTCTTGGACTGACGACGGCAAGCTTAGGTGCTGTCATTTTGTAAGAGCGAAACTTTTTCGCGAGATACATTGCTCGTTACGCGTATTTATTTACCTGCTAGCAATTAATACGGCGCCATTAACGTAAGATCATCGGTTTGGCGCACACCAAAGAAAGCCGACTCATCCACCAATAACGCCGTCGTGCATCCACCGACAAAAGTAACCTCAGAAAGAAGATCATCCAAAGCCAGTGCAATATTCTTCAACTGAGCAATATTGATATCGTATGCGCTCATAACGTCCCTTTAATTAGCTTTGTCAGCAACTCCCTTGCGATTGCCAACTCTCTTGGTTTGCCTAAGCGCACGGCATCTATCAATGCCAATGCTTGATACATCAGCGCGTTATTACTTGCGGCCAACGGCGCTGAATCGTGAATTGGGGCAATCATCACCCCCTCTATTGTGCCTTTTGGCTGCTGCCAGACCGTTGCAGGCGTTGGCGGCAAGATATCCGACTTCACATGAGGGCAATTCCACGCCGTTGGCACGCCACGACCAAACCCGATTTGCTCAACCGGATAGGCGTAACGTACGCCGTAGCAAAGCCACTCTAGCAAAGCACCACGCTCAACAAAACGACGGCCATCACGAACTACTACTAGCTTTGCAACTTCTAAGCGTTGCAAACCTTTGCTGAACTCGCTCACGCTGATACCAACCAACGACGCAGCTTCACGCAACGGCATCACAAGCTGCTGTTGATAATCGGCCCATAGCTTAAGCGCTATGAGCGTGTCTTGTGGTTTTAACATCTAGCCTGCCTCTACTGTTATGTTTCCAATTTCGAAACGAGAAACAGACTAGATCATATAGTTTATAAAAGTCAATTGGTTTGTACCTACAAACAAAAGAGACAAACCCGATCGATCACCGCATCCCGCAACACTGGACAACATATTATCTCTGCACCAAGAACTGTATCTAATACACCGATCTTTGGATTCGCTATACGAGTTTGTTGAATACCACTTGATCAGCAAAGATGCATCGCTCGCTGCGCCCATGGTATGCATTATTCGGGATAGATTAAGGCAAGCAGGACTGCGCAACGAGGATGTATTGGTGCCAAATGAAGAGCAGATGTTTTAATACGGCGCCATTAACGTAAGATCATCAGATAGCAACAAACCGGTTAAGTTTTGCTCTTTAATTACCATAGCGACTTCCTTACTAAAGTAGGTATCTGAGCAAACTTTATGAATACCAGTCACACAATGATCGTTAAAACCTTCAGAAAACTTTAGGCTGGAAACGCCAGCAAAAATATCTCCATGCATCCGATAAGTGACCTCAGAGTCGGAAAACTGACGAATATTCGTACAGTGGTACAGATACCCTGTTTCACCCAGTAATTTCACGGGTAGAAATTCACCAAAAGGCGACAAAAGAGATACTAGCGATTCATAAGCACGTTTAGTCATAACGACTAAACCCAACCTCCAGATAGATAAATCGGGTAAATCGACAGTGCCTTCATTATGAAATACTTCAACTTCAAGCGGCTTCCAAAACTCTTTCACAGCAACTGAGGATACCGATAATCTCATAGCTTCAAGTTCGCCAATAAAAGGGTCGAGTAAATCAAGAAAGTTACTGTTATCAATAAAGTAAGATTGATACTTGTATAAGTCATTGAATAGTTTAAACATGAATCACTCCTTCACTGCCGATGGCGGGAGCATAACATATGGCTCTTGCTTCCCATCTCTTAGCAAAGCTTGAATAACGTTGAGTTGGCTTCGCATCGCAAACTCCGAAAGCTGATTGACTAATAGTCTAGAGACCCAATCTTCGTAGTTATAGGTGTGTATTTCAGAGTGGGCCATACATTGTCGATGGATGTTAAGACATCGTAAGCTTTTTGGTCATTGGGCTTATTTGCCCAGCTTCAGGCAGCTCTTCACCGGTAGCGAGCCAATAGCAATATTCTGGGCATATGTACTTCAATGCTTCAACTTCAGAAACTCTAAGCTCAGTTCGCCCACTTTTAACGTTTTTCCAACGATCTGCTTTAATGCCTGTCCGCTGTTCTAGGAAGGGCGTTTTCAGCTTTTCAGTATCCATTAATAGAGATAATCGTTCGCTTGGTGTCAGCTTCATAGAAAAATACAATCGGGTAGTTGTTACTCGTTATATTGATAATAACTACTCGATCCTTTAATGTGTGTGGGTCAACTACCTAAGTAGCGACATTGAAAATTACTTAACCCAGCATCCTAGCACGAAAGCCCAGAATTCAGATATTCAGGTGCATCGGGCATAGGCACTGTATTGCCATCGACTACTGGAGTATGGACATGACAGAACTCGATCGATCACCGCATCCGGCAACACTGGACGACGTATTATCCCTGCACCAAGAACTGTATCTAATACACAGATCTTTGGATTCGTTATACGAGTTTGTTGAATACCATTTAATCAGCAAAGATGCATCGCTCGCTGCGCCCATGGTATGCATTATTCGGGATAGATTAAGGCAAGCAGGAGCACGCTACGAGGAAGTATTGTCGGTGCCGAATGATGAGCAGATGTTTTGAGAATAGTAAGGACAGAAGCTGCCTGTTCGGCAGTGCACATTAAAGAGGTTTGGGATTATGAATTGCGTGATTGTCTAAGACGCTCCACCCAAGTCAACCGCTAAATAGAACTCAACACAGATCTAGTCTGAACTAATACAATTTATTTGCAGAAAATTTAGACCGGTTAGACCTTCGTCCTCACACAGGCTCTTAAATCCCTGAGTAACAAAGCTATGAACTAACTTTTCTTCTTTTAACTTGAAGATTTCGACTTTATTCAGTTGATCTTCAAGAATATCGAAGCCAGCCTTCCCGAAGTGAACACCAGAATCAATTATATCCACTGCATTTGAACAGTCGACTTGATCACCATTCAGAACCTTAAGTGTATTGAACATATAAAATGCGCAACCATTTACGGTTAGAGGGAGAAACTCGCCTGCCATACCAATAAATTCTGAAAATACACCGTAAGCTCTTTCATTTAATATCAAATTACCCAAGGCCCAAACCGACATATCAGGCACAGATTTAGTGTCACCGGAGAAACACTGACTTCTATAAAACCTCCCCTCAGGTTCAACCCAATCAGATAACCTCGGTTTTGCCCTAAATCTTTGACTATATCTAGGCATTTTTTCTAGCAAGTCTTCTACATCAAAGTCAAAGGAGTAGAATCTTTCAAAATCAGGATCTAATTGATAAATCATATTCACACGTTCTTTTTAAGCCAGTCATTATACTCAGCCTCATCAATCTCTTGTTGAAGCTTAATCTCGTCTTTAATATTGCCGTGTAAAAGCTGTACACGAACTGTATTCAAGAAAGCTCGCACCTGAGCACCATCATCAAATGCTGTAACGGTATTCTCAAGCCACCTATAATATCGCTGCCTATGAATCCTGTTATGACCAATAGCATCCGGATAAATCGTTGCTCTAGCATCCGCTTTTGTCTTTGGCATCCAAGTGCCATTATCAGGATCATCAATTCTTATCGAAAAATCATCATCTGCGATAAGCAACCTCATGGCTACTGCCTCGCGATGTATTGTGGACACGATATGATGAGCCTCCCATTTGGGACCAGGGCGCGAAAATCCACTAATTCTTAGGAATTTACCCAACATTTCTGACGAGTGACGCTCCCGCATCAACTCTGCAGTAGTCATCTGAAAGCCACCTTCACGATACTGTTCAAGCTTTGCTGCCAAGCGGGCCCGGTTCATTCTGGCGAATTTAGATTCGACTCGCTTGAAGGTCTTGTAATCGTTATCAGCATGACTCTTCGACTTAGCGTCAGCTACTGTTTCTCGCAAGACGTCCTTGATAGGGTTCATTAATTCAGTCCTTTAGATAATATCGAGTCGTAATATAACCGAATCGGTAATAGATAAAAATTATACTGAGTTTCATAAAATCACGCAGTTATTGGTGTAAACGCTGACAGAGAACTATAGAGTGGTCGAAACTAACGGGGAAAATGAGTTTCAGTTGTAGGTTTTCTAAGCTGCCTGTTCGGCAGTGAACCATCAAAGAATGTTGCATCATAGATTGTCTGGTTTCTATCCGCGCGCCCGTGAAGGACGCGACATAGCGTAAATATCATTACTTATATTGCGCAACTGTTTCTATCCGCGCGCCCGTGAAGGACGCGACGATTTTTCTCGTCCTCTCCGGTGCTGAATTGCCAGTTTCTATCCGCGCGCCCGTGAAGGACGCGACCAAATTGCATCAGAATTAACCGTAGCGGGAAAAGTTTCTATCCGCGCGCCCGTGAAGGACGCGACCTGAATCATTTTAGGCATCCATGTGCCGTACCATGTTTCTATCCGCGCGCCCGTGAAGGACGCGACCCCAGATTTTAACGGGCTGCGAAGCAGTCCACTTTGTTTCTATCCGCGCGCCCGTGAAGGACGCGACATATCTACTCGCAGTGTAGAGACGTTCAGTTATGTTTCTATCCGCGCGCCCGTGAAGGACGCGACCCGCCGTAGCAGACTCTGTACCGGCTAACCAATCTGTTTCTATCCGCGCGCCCGTGAAGGACGCGACATCTGGCGTTAGGACTGGATCCCACTCATACAGGTTTCTATCCGCGCGCCCTTGAAGGACGCGACTCGATCAACCCGCGCGGGGTCTTGATGGGTATGACGTTTCTATCCGCGCGCCCGTGAAGGACGCGACACGAGAGTCAGATTTTAAGCGAGGGCGGCCAGCTAGTTTCTATCCGCGCGCCCGTGAAGGACGCGACATGATGGGGGCGATGGTTCACAAGCAATGTTCAGTTTCTATCCGCGCGCCCGTGAAGGACGCGACTTTCAGCGATAAAGCAGCCTGACGGCGTTTTAGGGTTTCTATCCGCGCGCCCGTGAAGGACGCGACATAGCTCGGTTTGTGTGAGCGGGTTGGTTTCTTGTTTCTATCCGCGCGCCCGTGAAGGACGCGACTTGGCGCGATGGCATAGCTCGGTTTGGTTTCTTGTTTCTATCCGCGCGCCCGTGAAGGACGCGACTGCTGAATATTGTTCGCCATGTTGCTGTTGAGCAGTTTCTATCCGCGCGCCCGTGAAGGACGCGACCGGGTTGGTTGAGAGCACGCTTAAAACTGAGAACGTTTCTATCCGCGCGCCCGTGAAGGACGCGACTAATTTGGCGCGGCGTATTGCGGAAGGGTGTGCGAGTTTCTATCCGCGCGCCCGTGAAGGACGCGACAGGCCCGCACGACGGCGCTGTTGCGTATAGCTTTGTTTCTATCCGCGCGCCCGTGAAGGACGCGACGTGCGTTCATGTTGCGGTGACTGATAAGGTCTTGTTTCTATCCGCGCGCCCGTGAAGGACGCGACGTACGCATTCAAAGCGATGGCGGCAATTTTCTTGTTTCTATCCGCGCGCCCGTGAAGGACGCGACACACTATAAAGAGCTGGATAGCGTAAACGTTAACTGGTTTCTATCCGCGCGCCCGTGAAGGACGCGACCGGCTAATGCCTCGTAGCCATTCCAAAAAACGGATGTTTCTATCCGCGCGCCCGTGAAGGACGCGACCTTGAGTGATGCGCCCATCTTGCTGCCGAAAACCGTTTCTATCCGCGCGCCCGTGAAGGACGCGACCTTGAGTGATGCGCCCATCTTGCTGCCGAAAACCGTTTCTATCCGCGCGCCCGTGAAGGACGCGACAGACCGCGGCGCTGTCGCCATAGCGCCCGTCTTGTTTCTATCCGCGCGCCCGTGAAGGACGCGACTAACGGCTAGAGCGCTGCGCACCAGTGGTTTACAAGTTTCTATCCGCGCGCCCGTGAAGGACGCGACGATAAGCGGTTGGGCAGATGAGGCTGACACTATTGTTTCTATCCGCGCGCCCGTGAAGGACGCGACCGAAGTGGGTTAGCTCGTATTCAAGCGCTTTTGCAGTTTCTATCCGCGCGCCCGTGAAGGACGCGACGACCAACTAATAAAAATATGGTCAGTGCCAGGTGGTTTCTATCCGCGCGCCCGTGAAGGACGCGACTCGCGGCATCAATTACCGCCGCCACGTTACGATGGTTTCTATCCGCGCGCCCGTGAAGGACGCGACCGACGCTGATGTAAAAGCCGCCCAGGAACAAACTGTTTCTATCCGCGCGCCCGTGAAGGACGCGACGCGCAAAGAAAAAGACGAGTTAGCCGATGATTTAGTTTCTATCCGCGCGCCCGTGAAGGACGCGACGGTAAGGCGTATAACGATTTGGCGCAGTTTACTAGTTTCTATCCGCGCGCCCGTGAAGGACGCGACTAGTGGCCAAGCATTTGCTCGAGCACGGCACTTGTGTTTCTATCCGCGCGCCCGTGAAGGACGCGACCGTATGGCTTGCCAATTGGGGCGCGTAGGCACGGTTTCTATCCGCGCGCCCGTGAAGGACGCGACGCAGCAGCATATAGCACTAAGCGACTTACCGAGTTTCTATCCGCGCGCCCGTGAAGGACGCGACTCTGTCGATCCATCTGCAACAGTTATGACAACCTGTTTCTATCCGCGCGCCCGTGAAGGACGCGACCGAAGCCGATCGCACCGCGCTAACCGCAGTTTTAGTTTCTATCCGCGCGCCCGTGAAGGACGCGACGTCGCGCACTTTTTTCTGTTCTGGCTCTCGTGTCAGTTTCTATCCGCGCGCCCGTGAAGGACGCGACCTGCGACGAACTCTCGACAGCCATGGAAGGCACCGAGTTTCTATCCGCGCGCCCGTGAAGGACGCGACTCAATATCCCCAAGATTCATTGCTAAATCCATAAGTTTCTATCCGCGCGCCCGTGAAGGACGCGACCTCCGGTTGTCACAGCAAAATGCCCTTGCTGTAATGTTTCTATCCGCGCGCCCGTGAAGGACGCGACCTGGCGATTGATCAAGCCGCTTTAATCCTGATACGGTTTCTATCCGCGCGCCCGTGAAGGACGCGACCTATCTCGTTCCGCTTCCAGCGAGACATTTCTAGTTTCTATCCGCGCGCCCGTGAAGGACGCGACGATTCGCGCCGCATTTGCCGGTCGAGATATGCCTGTTTCTATCCGCGCGCCCGTGAAGGACGCGACCTGATTGCCACCGGATAATGTGCGTTGGCATTCCTGTTTCTATCCGCGCGCCCGTGAAGGACGCGACTTTACGATAACCATTTCTCTTAGCTTGTCATTATGTTTCTATCCGCGCGCCCGTGAAGGACGCGACGCTCGCCGTCGATTATCACTTTATCACCGGCATGTTTCTATCCGCGCGCCCGTGAAGGACGCGACCTGGAGACCATTTTTCGTACTGCCCCTGGTCAATGTTTCTATCCGCGCGCCCGTGAAGGACGCGACGTTATTGCGAAATTACGGAGTAACTGATTATGAGTTTCTATCCGCGCGCCCGTGAAGGACGCGACTTGTTGTGGCCCTCGATAAAATCAATCATTACGGTGTTTCTATCCGCGCGCCCGTGAAGGACGCGACATTCGCTCTGCTACGCAACGCACTGCAAGGCAAAGTTTCTATCCGCGCGCCCGTGAAGGACGCGACCATATGGAATCAAATATCCGAGATAAGGGTATTGATGTTTCTATCCGCGCGCCCGTGAAGGACGCGACCGAGTTGTTGTAAGCCACTTTTGTTTTTGAGTATGTTTCTATCCGCGCGCCCGTGAAGGACGCGACTCTGCAATGCGGTTCTGGAACTGACGGATGCACAGGTTTCTATCCGCGCGCCCGTGAAGGACGCGACCAGCATTCTTAAAGCAGCTAAGAAAGGCTGATAAGTTTCTATCCGCGCGCCCGTGAAGGACGCGACTTTACAACGCTGTTACGAAAGGCATGGAGTTTGCGGTTTCTATCCGCGCGCCCGTGAAGGACGCGACCTTGAGGCTCAGCAGTTGAAAATTGAACTAAAAAGTTTCTATCCGCGCGCCCGTGAAGGACGCGACCAATAATCAGTAAAACCAATACGGAAACTGTTATGTTTCTATCCGCGCGCCCGTGAAGGACGCGACATGTCACGATCAGTAAACAAAGTCACACTTATCGTTTCTATCCGCGCGCCCGTGAAGGACGCGACTCTCGACTCATGATTCCCAGTCACTCACTTTTTGTTTCTATCCGCGCGCCCGTGAAGGACGCGACGTCGTAACGCTGCGGCGACGCCACCAGTGCAGCGAGTTTCTATCCGCGCGCCCGTGAAGGACGCGACAACCATCATGTTGTAACGCTCGCCTTTTTGAGGCTCGTTTCTATCCGCGCGCCCGTGAAGGACGCGACAATATCAACGCGAGTGCCGAGCGTTAACTCAGAGTTTCTATCCGCGCGCCCGTGAAGGACGCGACGCGTCGGCTGGTATCGCTGCCGGTGTCGCGGTGGGTTTCTATCCGCGCGCCCGTGAAGGACGCGACACCAGCGCGGCGAGATATTCAAAGCGATAACTCAGTTTCTATCCGCGCGCCCGTGAAGGACGCGACGCGTTAATGCAGCTGCCGCGATTGCTTCTTCTTGTTTCTATCCGCGCGCCCGTGAAGGACGCGACCGCCTACAAACCGCAGGCTGTGAAGTAACGCGCTTAGTTTCTATCCGCGCGCCCGTGAAGGACGCGACACGTCAACTAGCTGCCTTTTCCAGTTCCGAAACAAGTTTCTATCCGCGCGCCCGTGAAGGACGCGACCATTGAGACGATGATCACGAAGGCGATTGTCTACGTTTCTATCCGCGCGCCCGTGAAGGACGCGACACATATAGCCGGTGATACTCCCGTGCCCACCTTGGTTTCTATCCGCGCGCCCGTGAAGGACGCGACGTATTCCCAGTGCTGACCAAACGTCACACCGATTGTTTCTATCCGCGCGCCCGTGAAGGACGCGACTTGCCAAATTGGATGCACATAGCTCGTACTATGCTGTTTCTATCCGCGCGCCCGTGAAGGACGCGACCCCCACGCAGCAGCAGTTGTTATTGTCGGTGATTGTTTCTATCCGCGCGCCCGTGAAGGACGCGACCAACTTCATCACTTTCAATACCTTCATCGCCTTCAGTTTCTATCCGCGCGCCCGTGAAGGACGCGACATATCTCATTCAATCGCCATGCAATATCCGGATGTTTCTATCCGCGCGCCCGTGAAGGACGCGACGCACTTAACATCAGTGAGCAAAGTAACAGCTAGAGTTTCTATCCGCGCGCCCGTGAAGGACGCGACGAAAGCACAGGGGGTGTGCCGTCAGATGACACCAGTTTCTATCCGCGCGCCCGTGAAGGACGCGACTTCAGCACCAGACAATACGCGACACACGGAAAAATGTTTCTATCCGCGCGCCCGTGAAGGACGCGACAGACCTTTTAACTCTGCCAATATTCGATTATTTGTTTCTATCCGCGCGCCCGTGAAGGACGCGACGACTGTAAAATTTGGCAGTGTAGTTCTTACTGAGTTTCTATCCGCGCGCCCGTGAAGGACGCGACTTCTTCTGGTTGAGAAGTTGGAGCCGCTAATACTGTTTCTATCCGCGCGCCCGTGAAGGACGCGACGGGGGTTCAGTTTGTATTCGCTAGCAATTGCGAGTTTCTATCCGCGCGCCCGTGAAGGACGCGACTCGGCAAGCATGTGAGTGTTCAAGCATTCAAAGAGTTTCTATCCGCGCGCCCGTGAAGGACGCGACATTCTGAACTGTAAAATGTACCGCGAACCCTAATAGTTTCTATCCGCGCGCCCGTGAAGGACGCGACACAAAAACACGACACGTGACGAGCTTCTTTATATGTTTCTATCCGCGCGCCCGTGAAGGACGCGACAGTAGCCATTAGATGCAAAGCATTCTTTGAAGCCGTGTTTCTATCCGCGCGCCCGTGAAGGACGCGACCTAATATCTGTATTAGCGCACATTGCTAAGATTGTTTCTATCCGCGCGCCCGTGAAGGACGCGACCCGCCCTTGCTGACAGGCTTGATGTGATCAATGTGTTTCTATCCGCGCGCCCGTGAAGGACGCGACAATGAGTAAGAGGGTTGTTAAAGAATTAAACCAAGTTTCTATCCGCGCGCCCGTGAAGGACGCGACCAGATGGCGAGTTTAAGTCTCAAGTGTCTAATCTGTTTCTATCCGCGCGCCCGTGAAGGACGCGACGTATAAATGCCTTTTTGGTGGTCGTGGCGGCATGTTTCTATCCGCGCGCCCGTGAAGGACGCGACAATATTGAATGTTATCAATGCTATTGTGGCCATGTTTCTATCCGCGCGCCCGTGAAGGACGCGACAGTTATATTCCCGTATAGGGATGAAGTCTACAATGTTTCTATCCGCGCGCCCGTGAAGGACGCGACCCAGATAGGTCAACACGCTTGCCAGCAACTGATTGTTTCTATCCGCGCGCCCGTGAAGGACGCGACCCATTCGCCACACTTAAAAGCAAAGCCGGGTTTTGTTTCTATCCGCGCGCCCGTGAAGGACGCGACATAGCCTGCGCAGTTGAAGAAAGAGACTTCTCTTGTTTCTATCCGCGCGCCCGTGAAGGACGCGACAAAAATCACCGGCGACGCCGTTGAGCATTACCGGTTTCTATCCGCGCGCCCGTGAAGGACGCGACGAGGTAGCTATATTATTGAGACCGACGCAATCTGTTTCTATCCGCGCGCCCGTGAAGGACGCGACCTCAAACGCTGCTAGACCTAATTCGGTCCAAGCCTGTTTCTATCCGCGCGCCCGTGAAGGACGCGACTTAAGGAGTGCCCCAGCAGCATAACTACTGGGGCGTTTCTATCCGCGCGCCCGTGAAGGACGCGACGGAATGGTTTACCAGTAACCTGACTAGCTAATAAGTTTCTATCCGCGCGCCCGTGAAGGACGCGACGAGGCGATTCGCGGATTCAGCTTTAATCAGTATGTTTCTATCCGCGCGCCCGTGAAGGACGCGACTCTTTCGCTCATAGGTGTTTCTCAACGCTCACATGTTTCTATCCGCGCGCCCGTGAAGGACGCGACGTTGTTTAATGACAACCATCCCCGACTGGATAAAGTTTCTATCCGCGCGCCCGTGAAGGACGCGACTTTGCATACCGCCGAACACAAACTTCCCTTTCGATGTTTCTATCCGCGCGCCCGTGAAGGACGCGACCAACAGCCGGGTGGCGCATCTGTATCATTTTACCAGTTTCTATCCGCGCGCCCGTGAAGGACGCGACCTTTGGTATCGGGTAAAGGCGCTTAACAATTTCAGGGTTTCTATCCGCGCGCCCGTGAAGGACGCGACTTTCAGGGGTTCCTGCGCTTGCTACTTCTGTCGCTGTTTCTATCCGCGCGCCCGTGAAGGACGCGACTTGGCACTGAGTTTAATTTGACGCCTGAGAGATTTTGCGTTTCTATCCGCGCGCCCGTGAAGGACGCGACGGTCTTGCCGATGACCTAACCGGCAAAACAGCAGTTTCTATCCGCGCGCCCGTGAAGGACGCGACTTATATGCAAAATGCATTCTATCTTGATGTACCAGTTTCTATCCGCGCGCCCGTGAAGGACGCGACGAAGTTGTTGCTGTTGAAGTTAATGAGAGACTTGGTTTCTATCCGCGCGCCCGTGAAGGACGCGACGAGCACCCATACCAAACAACTCGGCGGCGATGCGTGTTTCTATCCGCGCGCCCGTGAAGGACGCGACAGCCCGAATATCAAGCCTAGTCTGCGTCATAGCCGTTTCTATCCGCGCGCCCGTGAAGGACGCGACTCCTGAAGGTGAGTTCAAGTCTCAAGTATCCAATTTGTTTCTATCCGCGCGCCCGTGAAGGACGCGACTGTTCAAGTCTAAGTTGTTAAAGAACATACGAAAAGAGTTTACTTTCCGCTAACCTTGCTAATTTACTTGACGGTAAACCTAAAGAATCAATTAATTCTAAATAAGTTATTTAAAATCAGATAGTTACGATATCGCTAAACCTATGGGGTTTTACTGAGAACCACAGGTAAGCGGAGAGATTTTTGATTCACAAAATCAAAGTGCTATTGTGAGGGTCGATAACCGCTTTCGCACCAAAGTGCTCTACTTTCTCCCGCCCTTTTTTACCCAGATAGTAAAAACGAAGGCTGTCTTCATCAGAATCGTAGATACAAAGCAGTTCGTTTTTTAACTCTACAAACTGAGCTGGAGTAACTTCACATTCAAACACAGAGTTCTGAACACGGGTGCCATAGTCAAGGCAAACTTTGGCGATATTACGCAGCCGCCTGCGTCCATCGGATGTGGTTACGCTGACATCATAGGTTATTAACATCAACATATTATTTCACCAGCCACGGAGGGTAATATTCCATATCTCCGCGTAAATGTCTGGCCAGTAAAGTAGCTTGGCAATGCGGCAATAAACCTAAAGGGATCTTTTCTTTTAAATATGGATGCAATAATTCTTCTCTTTTCCGTTCCTGAAAATGCGTCAAGAATGTCTTTCGACCATCATCGGTCAATCGTACTGCACCACTGGCTTCGTGGGTGAAATCTTTTAGTTTTAGCTGTTGCCGGTTGATTAAGGTTAATACCAATCGATCAGCCCAGCCTGCTCTAAATTCTTCTAATAAATCCAGTGCCAAGCTCGGCCGGCCTGGACGATCTTGATGAAGAAACCCAACATAAGGATCAAGCCCGACTCCTTGCAAGGCTGACACGCATTCTTGTGTAATCATCGAATATGCAAAAGAGAGCAAGGCATTCACAGGGTCTGTTGGTGGCCGTCGCACTCTTCCATTGAAGTTAAAACCGGGACTTCTAACTCGTTCCTGAAAGCTAGAAAAATAAGCACTCGCAGCATCACCTTCAATCCCCATCAAAGAACTCAGTGATTCAGCATGCTTAGATCTTCGTAAACTGGTGGCCAACTTGTCAGCCGTTGATAACAGATTTGGGTTTTCACCATGATTTCTTAGATCACGTTGCAGTACTGCTCGGCTATTTGCGATTTTTGCTCCAATCATTAAACGCGCGACATTTAACGACTGCTCTTCGTTGTCCGCCACACGGTATTGAGTACGTCGTAATAGAACATTGCCGGTTTCCGGCCCCTGCATACGTACAAGAAATCGACCGTATTCAGTAAAAAAACTTAACCCAATCCCCTGCTCTGCTAAATACCCCATCAAAAAAGGAGAAACTGAAACTCGACCAAAACATAAAATATTGGTTAATGCCAAAGAAGGAAATTGAGCAAGCTTGTCATCACCTTGCTTAATAACGATGGTTTCGCGTTCCTTATGAAGATAGGTTTCTTGGCGAGTTATATAGAGGGTATTGAGCAGCTTTTTCATGATTCAAATATCGTCCTGATATAAGTGGCCGAATGATCCTGTCGGAAAGCTTCAGGCTCGCAAAGATCCACTAAAGAACAGGCTTTACAGCGTTTTTTATCAACAACTGGCGGCGGCGTTCGTCCCTGTGAAAGCAACTCTTTAGCAGCATGAATGGCATCTTCTGTTTCTTTACGAAGAACAGAATCAATAACGATTTTTTCCCGATGTCGGGTTTCCCAATACCAAATAGCGCCTTCGGTTACAGTAATGCCCCGCATTTCCTCTAAGCAAAGTGCTTGAGCGCAAACTTGTAAACGATCCCAATTTTGCATTTTTGCTTTGCCACGCTTGTACTCTACAGGTCGAAATTCAGAGCCACTGGCAGTTTGCTCAACTTCCAGTAAATCCAATTTACCAACCAAACCCAATCGTTCAGACTTTAGCTGCACAGCGCGTTCAAAACGAACTTTACCGCGCTGCTCAGGATCTCCTGCATCCACTCGTTGATGCAGGAGATTTCCCTCGGCAGTGAAACGGTTATCTGCCCACGCTTGCTCGACATGTATCAAAGCAAATTGACGTGGGCAGTAGGCGTAGTGTTGGATGGCAGATATGAATAATGTTATTTTCTGATTATCCATACCCTTTCCTTCTAATTAACCTAGCTTACGAATCAGTTCAATACCTTCAGGCAAACCATTCTCTATGACATCCACTTGGTAGGCATCAAAGGATCTGGCTACATCGACTTCCGGCTTTTTAGTCACCTTCACCCGATCAAACAGGCTCGCGGCTGAGGCATTGCCTAACTCGTTGCTGTGTTTGAAGATATACAGGCCACGGGGACTCATTTCACCACGACTGGCTGAACGGTCATGGTCAAACATTTGCTCTAATGATTGCCAAAACAGGGTTAAATCTTCTTCACCGAAGCCAGTTTGATTAGCAAGATTTGCTGAGATAAAGCCTTTACACAGATACAAACCATAGGGCACGGTAAATTTCCGTCCCATCGTGCGGTTATCGCCCTTCTGACTTTCTGATTCCTTCTCAGTAGTTACAGCCATACGGGTAATGCTGTGCTCACTGGCAACAATAGGGTCAATTGAGCGTGAGAAGGTTAATTGAATTGGCCCACGCACTTGCCCTGCATTTTTTCCCGTACTCATAACAGCACCAAAGGTACGCACGTCAAAGTAGTTATCACACATCCATTGTTTTGCTGCTTCCGTTTTATCGCCCTTTTCTTTACTGGCAACGGCTTCTTGTTCGTGTGACTCATCAATCAAATTGTTCAGAATAGCTTTTTCTTTAACAAAGATTTTGTATCCTGTTTTTTCTTGCTGGGTCAGTTGCACGAAGTTTCTGACTTTACGCTTTAAGCATACGTCTGTTACTAAACCCATACCTGTTTCGGCATCTATTCGTGGCAAGTTACCCGCATCGGGATCACCATTAGGATTTCCATCCTTTACATCAAAGAGGTATAAAAAGTCGTATCTATTCTGCAAGCTCATGAGTGCTCTCCTTTTCTGGTTCAGTTTTAGTTTTATAAAAATCTTGTTTCTGGTGGTAATAACCAACGGCGAATAACGCCTGTTGTTCTAGATTCAGGTGCGATGGAAAGGCGGGTATTAATTCCATTACTTCACCAATCCTCTTCTCTGCATTAACTCGCCAACCTGGTTGTTCTAGTTTTTTCAAATGATGGTTAGACAATCGAATTAACGTACCAAAGACACTTCCAGGTGTACAACTAGCGCTAGAATAATAACGATCTTTAATGGTCGCATTTATTCCTGGCTGTGCATCTTTCTGTAACTTTTCCAGCACGGCAAATAGCCGCCCTAGGCAGTACCCTATCTCAGTATTTTCTTTATCTAGTGACACTGTTAATTCCCTCTGTTTGTTTAGTCGATAGCGACGTGTCAGGTAGGCTTTTAAACCACTAACACGGTTAAAGGTAATGTGCCCCTGCTCTGCTTTGATACGACGAGTCAAGGACTGAATATAGGTTTCTGGCAAGGGGCTATTATTCAAAATAGCTCTAAGTAATTCTGTCGGTAAGTTAGGTGAGACATTATCATCTTTGTATTGTAAGGCCGTCGCTCGAAGCAATTTTTTAAACATGGGATAACCAAATTTATCTCGACCATCAATATCTAAATCTCGAAACCATTGAGCAATATTTTCAGAAAATTCAGCGACTGTACCCACACACCAAAAACGAATAACAATTCTTGCGGAGTTTGGGGATAGCCCAAGCAGATAAAATCGCTCTGTAGCATCATCCTCTTGATAAGCGCCATTAAAAACAGTGTTAAATAAGGCGGTGACCATGCCTACACTTTTATCCGGGTCATCGCCATCGTCCGTTAGAAAGGCGGGCAGAAGGTGTTCTAAAGGGCTGGTTTTCTCTGCCCAGCAGATAAATGTGGTATCTAACAAACGAAATTTATTGGGCGAACCTTTACGCAGTAAATGATTGAGAGCCGTTGCGTATTTGAAACTGGCATCCACACTGACAGGAAAGTTAAAGGCTTTGTTTTTTCCATAGGAGCAGTAAGCCGAATCATTAATAGCAGCTAAAGGGGCTGGCTTTTGAGCCACACCGGAAATAGCATCATGCAGGCGCACAATAGAGGCTTTTTCTCCTGTTACCAGACACAAGCCCTCTGCTGTATCTTCGTCCGGCAAGGGTTGAGATTTTACCCAATCAACCACTCCTGGAGATTGGCAGACAAGGTAGTCTTCACTTGCCAGTTTAAAAGCCATATTGCAGCCTTTAATTTTCAAGCACTCAAGCCAGTATTCATGCTGCTTTACCATATCTATTTGTTCTGCTGAGTTCAGGAAATGATAAACAGCAGCCACCCCTTCATCATCAGGTAGATCAGTATGTAATTGCTGTATTTGGGTTTTAAAACTCTGGTGTTGTTTTTCGGCATCATCAATGGCTTTTTTATTTGGCTGTGCATCTGGCTTATCAAGCTTAGGTTGATTAAGCACATAGCCATAGTGATCCCACAGCAAATAGGCGGTTTCGTAGGATTTTGCACCACTACGACCCTTTCCCTGTGGTACTTCAAAGCTTTGAGGCTGAATTCTTTTATCTTCTATCTCGCCCGTTCTTTCCAAATGAATAAAGCGTCCTTCCTTGTCAATAATAATCAGAAATGGGATGGCTTTTTCTTCAAAGCCAAAAGGGGGTAGCTCTGATTCTTTGCGGTTATAATATTCGTTCAGTGATTGCAGTATCATCCCCTTACCTCCTCACTGTTTTTCGCAGGTACTTGTATTACGCCGTTTTGCATATCGGCATTGAAGAATAACGGAATTGTTTCTTTAGCTTGATAATCCATATCGTAGAGCATCCAGCCTAAGGGTTTAGAGTCAGGAATTGCAGCTAGCTCTTCTGCTCCTTCCTCAATCAGGCGAAATTCACAACTGAACTCTCGGCAACCTAAATAGGGTTGATTAAAGCACTGGCCTTTTTTCGCACGACGTTTAAACATTTCTGCAAACTTGCCTGGGTTATCTCCGGCGTCAGCTTTGCTGGTCATGTCGAAGCTGGCATGTAGGCGATATGCCACATCCTTGAGTATCAGACCTGCGCGTTGCTGGCGTTGCTCTTCTATGTATTGTACGGGCAGCTCTCCACCCTTCATGCCCTTATTGACGTTCCCCACTGGTAGCACCGAACCCACTTCATTACGCCGAATATTGACCCAGCGAATAGGTTTCAGAACTTCTATTTTATGGATATTCCACTGAATGGCAGGCTTCCACAGAATCGCCTCAAAGATGGCACGCGCCGCCGATGGAGTAATCACGTCATAGCTAACGCGCTCTACTTTCATTTCTGGCCGTGTAAAGCAGGCGTAATCGCCACTGACCTCTATACAAAATCCCATTGTTGCTCCTTTCCTTCACTATCAATTGGTATACAACCAAACTGCCCCTAAAAATACCAAAGCAGAAATCACCAGCCCCCCCCCAAAAGCGGCTGGCTGGATACTTCTCCAGAACTTTAAGCGCCTCGGGTATCCAACCAAGCCCCATAGCATATGCCCCACAAATAATCGCGATAAGCATATGCTAAACCTAAATATCCCAACTTTCAATTCTAGGTAATATTAAGTAATATAACCTTGTCGCTCCTGAATCGGGGGTGCGGATAGAAACTAGGTAATATTCATTACTTTCTGTAGTACACAGGGGCACTTCGGTGCCCCTTCTATTAAATCACCCCATCTAATAAATCGTCAGGGCCATAAACTCCCCATACAGAATCATAATACTTACTCATAAGTACCTTTAACCCAGCACGTTGCTCTATTGCCCCGATTTTAACCAGTTCATGAGCTATTCGCTCAGGCAGGCTGACGGTATAGCGTTGTAGCTTTTTATAGATCCACTTTTCCAAGGGGTCTCTTTCCAATTGCTCAATCCAGGTTTCCACAGGGCATGTGCTCCCCTCTTTTGGCTGAAAAGGTACGATCACTGAAACCCCTTTATCATCTATTAATCGAAACTTTTCAGCAGCACTACGGAACTGAATTGCCAGTTCATTTTTTTGAGTGACTTTAACTTTTAAAAATTCCGATAGTATCTTGTGCCTATCTCTATCCGCCTTATTGTTTAGGGCTTTGAAATAACGAAGGAAGGAGCTTGGAGAGAGAGGGTCATCCAATAAACCTGCGCCTATCATCTCTAGGGTGGCACTTTCTCCATCCCTCAAAAACCCAGGCGGTGAAGGTTGCTCAGGCTTAAAAACAATCACTCTTCCTGATTCCAGTTTGCCTTCACGATTACAGCGCCCTGCCGATTGCGCGATGGAATCCAGCCCTGCTATCGCTCGATAAACCACGGGGAAGTCTACATCGACCCCCGCTTCAATAAGGCTCGTGCTCACCACACGTAACGGACGAGTATCGCCTGCCCTTCTGGTAGCCAAACGGTGTTTTATTTGTTGAATGACGTTCGTTCTGTGTTCAGCACACATATTGGCAGAAAGATGTAAATTGTTACCATCATTGGGTAATTGGCCATAAAGATCTTTGGCATTTTTTCGGGTGTTGACGATGGCCAACACAGAATCTTCTTGTGATAGCTGTTCAGCAACTTCAGGCCAGGGTGTTATGGGGGCATCATGCTTTGGTAATACCACCTCAACTCGTTTGAGTTGTTGCGCTAACTGGGTTGGGTCACTAACTATTTCCCGTATGTTATTTAATCCATTGAACGTGGTACGACCAAGGTAGTCCTGTGCTGCTGATAAATCCGGTTGTGTTGCTGTACAAAGCACCCAGGTCACGCCAAAGTGATCAGACATTTGCTGCATTACCTGAGTAATTGGCGCTTGGAACTCACGCGGTATTTGCTGGGCTTCATCCAGAATAATGATGCTATCCACCAGATTATGCAGCTTGCGACAACGGCTGGTTCTTGAGGCAAATAAAGATTCAAATAGCTGGACATTAGTCGTTACGATTAGAGGGGCATCCCAGTTTTCAGTCGCCAACCTTGCTTTTGAGTTTTCTTCTCCAGGGTCAACATCTAGGCTGCTGTGATGTTCTAAGACAGATTCATCACCAAGAAACTGTCTAAAAACCTCAGCATTTTGTTCAATAATACTGGTAAAAGGAATGGCATAAATAATCCGACGTTTATTAAACTTTTTCGCATGACGTAATGCGAATGACAAGCTGGAAAGAGTTTTTCCGCCTCCTGTCGGCACCGTCAGACTAAACAAGCCGGGCTTTAATACCGCCGCTTTATTACAAGCAGCCAATATTTCATTTCTTATTTTTATCAGAGGTGTATCTGGCGCATTTTCCCGTAGCTTTGATATTTCTTTATCAAAGCGAATAAGTAGATCATTTAAGTCAGGGTAACTTCCCCGCTGTTTGGTTTTCTCTGGAGCCATATAGGATTCTGTATCACGAAAGTCGGCATCCACTAAGCAGGAAAATAGAATACGAATCCAAAGTGGAAGCACATCCTTATTTTGAATAAATGATGGAAATTGAGGCGCTGAAAACTGAAGAATATCGTCTGGAATTGCCTCTTGTAGCGCTTCCTGATATTCCTGCTCGCCATCCTTCAATCGATATTTGAGACTGCCCCTGCCACCTTCCCAGTCTGGTAAGCCTGCATGATGACCTGCAATCATATAGGCAACAATATGTCCAACGATTGGCGGCAAAGAGCTCACAGCATGAATAGCACCTGCCGTAGAATGGGGTGCGCGTTGGCTGTTCTCAATATGGGCGTTCTCTCTTTCAAAGCCGGATTGATAACGAATATAGTCTTGAAAGCGCTTTCTATATTTCCCTAGGTCATGCCACTGGCCTGTAAGTGACGCCCACTCTATTGAATTTTTAGGAGCAAACTGGCCAGCTAATTCAGCGGTTTTGATCAAATGTTCTGCAAGATTATGAGGTACATCCCAATCACTAGAGTTCATTTTCTGCTTTACATGAGCGACGTAGTTGGTCAGCTTTTTCATTACTTTTCCAGTTTTGTTTGCTGAGATTATTTCAGCGTTTCCTTTGTGACTCTGCAATCACTGTTCATAAAAACATGTCGGATTTTCAAGCAGGTTCAGGTTAGGTATTTTTCTATGTCGTTTTGGCATTCGGGGGTGAGCATTATTTGCTGTGCTTCTGCTTTTTCTCGCAGTCGATCAAGGCCTAGATACTTCAGTGTATAAATCAATAATGCCGCGCGTACTGTGTATTGGCATTGGTAGCGCCCTTCGGCGTTTTGGTTCATGCAGTAGTCGTAGGCGACGATGTCTTTCTTTGATTGAATAAGCCGAATGTCGGGTTCTATGGTTAAGGTTACCCAAGTATTCCAGCGCTCATCGTCTTGTTCGCCGTATTCTGCGGGGCCTTCGTCGTCATATACATCGGTAATGCGCGACAAGACAAAATCGCGGAAATCCTGGTTTTTTTCGCATCTGGCACGCACATGAAAGCGTGCTCCGTCGTGTATTAGATTATGAGGGCTAATAATACGCCCTTCATACTCAGGGCTATTCATCGAAAGATAAGCGATATCTAACTTGCGCTTATTTTGAATGGCGTTAAGAATTGGGCGTACGATTTCAGGTCGGGGGGCCCGTCCAAATTGACGCATTGGGAAGGTATCTTTCAATGTCCAACCTGTCTGTTCATCAGGTAGGTCCGCTTGAAAAAATCCGTAGATGTACTCTTCTAACGTGCCAGTGGTTAACTGTGGGGTAAACTTTTCTGTTGTTAGGTGTGCTTTCGCGCTGGCATCGTAGGTTAGATTGCTTGGGCAGGTGTCGTTGTAACGATTTATGAGCTTGCCACCCAACTCACGTCCTATATTAAAACTTTCGGCTATGTGTTTGGCGTTGATCCGCCCTTCCCATTGCGCGCGCAGCTCTATGTATCTGAGTATTTGTTGATGTTGGTACGATAACGACTCGCGAACTTCCATTGTATATGTGCTCCTTGGTGATTCCTCGGTCACCTTAAGAGCATTTCAGTATGGTGTAAATGTCTTTGGCCGCCTAGGGAGCGGATGCTATGGTGACAACACTTTTGAGGAATGAACTTATGGTTCGTAACGTTAGTAAAACCAAACGGAAGATTACTCGGAATCGTCTTATTCGATCTGTTGCTAGCTCTAGTGCCATTGAAACGGGTTATATACGGATATTATCGAGAAACGCCTGAAAGACGGTGTTCGTAAGTTTCCTAACCTGACATTGGCTAGCTAAGTCGCTGTATGTGTAAATTGCTTCAAGCAATTCGGTCTCGGCAGCATCAATGTCTTCAGATTTGGTAATACCCACATCCCTTCGGATTGACCCTCGCAGTCTGGGCCTATACCATTCTCGCCACTTAGAGCTTATTCAAGGATTGAAAATGACTGTACTTATCCCTTTGCTGGATCGAGATATACAGCTACATCAAGTACAAGCAGGCGAAACGCTATCAAAAATCATCGTTCGTTATCACGGAAATCTGCAGGCAGACGTTTTGCAAAGCCTTATCTCTGAAACGATGGCTGCTAACCCCCAAATTAAGAATCCTGATCTTATTTACTCAGGCCAATTGTTACAGATTCCTATCCCTGCCAGCTACGTCTCGACGGAAGTTTGGAACTACAAGCCGCCGATACTGAAAGATCTGCAACCAGACTACCTTGGCCCGGTTTGCAGAGACTGGAATAAAGCAACTCCGCAAGAGCGTTCTATGATGCCAAGCTTGATTGACGTATCACTGGCAACTGCTTCAGCAATGGCTGGCGGAGCCGACGCTTTGCTGAATAGCAATAAATCACTAATCAGTAAAATCGCTGTTAGTTATGAGCAATACAAACAAGGTGCTATCAGCAAAAATCAGTACGACTATATTCGTAAGCAGTCGATCGACAAGCTCAGTGAAAATATGAAGAGCACAACGCGTCTGTTTACCGGCGATAAATCGGTGAAGGAAGTTTTGCGTATTTCCCGTACCAAAGGCACGGTTCCAACCGCCAATATCAAATATGCTGCTAGTAAAATTGGTGATTATGGAAAAGCCGCGGCAAAAGGCGGATTGGTGCTGAGCGCTATAAGCTTAGCGGATAGCTGCAAAACAATCGCGACGACAAATAGCATCAAAGATAGAAGTATTGTTCTAGTTGAAGGCCTTAGCAGCACCATTAGTGGAATTGCGGCAGGAACCGCTGTCTCTCTTATACTCGCACTAACACCCGTAGGCTGGGTAGCAGCAATCGCTATAGGAATAGCCATTGCTTTAGGAGCTTACGCAACAGGAAAAATCGCTGGCTCCGTATATCAGTATATGGGAGAGGGAAATATTGCTGATACTACCGGTATAACTAATGTTTGCCGAAACATATTTGAACATGCTTCGAAAACCGGCATAGACACTAATAAGTTACTAATATCAAACAATCTTAGTTCGGTACTTTAGAATGGATACTATACTCTTCAATATCATGATGACCCTGATGTTTATACTTTTATTTTCAGGCATAGCCACTTGGGGAGGCGTTTTTCTTCTGTGCAATAGCTTTTCAAAAAAATATGACTCAACACTGCTAAGAAGCCCATACTTTACTCCGGAAGAGCAAGTAAACTACAAGGAATTCCCATTAAACTTGCACAAAACAGTAATATATATGAGTTACTTTTCTTACTCATTTATGTCAAAAAAACGATTCAAGAACAAACCCGCACCTAAAATCGATGCGCTTACAAAAATTTCGTCATACTCTATAATTACTCTAGCACTTATTACAGTCTTCGGATTTCTGATATTTCTTTCCGTTGCAATCTACCTATACCTTAAGATTCCGGTTTAGGATTAACACCAATGGATAAAATTGTTTTCGATCTAACAATTGTTTTAATGTTCGTATTATTACTAGCAGGCATATTCGCCTGGACTGGGACGGTACTAATATCAAAATATCTAAGCAAAAAATATGACCCCGTACTGTTTAAAAAACCTTACTTCACCGAAGATGAACAGTTAAATTATCGTGAATTCCCGCTCGCCCTACACAAAACGATAATCTATCTTTCATATTTTACTTATCCATTTTTAGCAAAGAAACGATTCAAGAACGTTCCGGCACCGAAACTAGAAATAATACCAAAAATTTCCGCCTACATAATCATGACTGTTGGCATAGCAACTATTCCCTTAACAATCCTGTTATTAATCATGGTTGCGTACGTATATAGTCGATTGTAAAAACTGGAGGAAATAAGATGACAATATCAAACGATCCTCTAATTATTTTTTAATATGGATGAAATTATTTTTGATCTAATGATGATATTAATGTTCATACTGTTCTTTTCAGGAATATTTATCTGGGCAGGAATAGCATCATTGGCCGGGCATTTCGGTAGAAAATATGATCATATATTATTAAAAAGTCCGAATTTTACGCCTGAAGAAAAAGTAAACTATCTAGAGTTTCCGCTACATCTTCATAAAACGATTATTTACATGACGAATTTCACCTACCCTAGCATTGCAAAACGACGATTTAAAGATATTCCCGCCCCAAAGATAGAATTACTGGCTAAAAATTATATCCCATATAATTATGACAGTCGCACTAGTATCAATATCCTTATTGATACTATTTTTAATAATCTCCATATACCTATACAACCAAATATAAAACCAAGGAAGAAAAGATCATGATCACATCGAAAATAACAAGCTTCTCTTTTGGCGAAATTGAAAAAAAGATAAATAAAGAACTCGTTAAAGTTGAATTTAATGAAAAGGACGTCAAAGGTAAATTTTCGTTAGTATTTTACGAATATAGCTACGACGGATATAACAACCCTTCAGTCACCATTAGAGCTAGAGCAAATCAAGGAAGCGACAGAGCTTATTTTGCTGATATAACGGTCGAAGTACTACAGAAAACAATTGAAGCTATTGTCGAAGAGCGTTGCGGGAAAGGAAGCTACGTAACGAAGATAAGCAATGTGAGCTATGAAAACTCAATTTTAAACGATCGACCGAACTATTTGCAATTTATGGCTGTGATTGCAGCCAAACAAGATCCAAGTACAAAATTGAGTTGGTAGCTCGTGATCGTGCTTCCAACGTCAAACGTAGAGATGACTGAAATAGACGAAATCAAAGGTTGCAGGAATATCAGTGTTTTGAGTACATGTGACATAACCAAATTCTCTAAACCTAAGAGGCTGTCTCGCATAAGATACGCTCTTACAATAAACACGCCATTAACGTAATTATTGCGTTGCCCATAAACCCAAAAGCCCCTGCGAATTGCTTCTGCAGGGGCTTTTTATTATTGCGGTTTATTTTTTATCCAATTAACCATTTCCAAAAGTTTTTCCACCAGCTATTGGTTACTGGGTAGCTGTCGGCGTTGGCGGGGTCGGTGTTGGCGGCGAGTTCGATGGCGTCGAAGTAGCCGTCTAGATCGCGGTCGAGTGCTACGCGTAGGCCGTCACCCGGTGGTACGCAGGTGAAGGTTACTTGTGGTGCTAGGGCAAGTAATGCACTGCGGCTGTAGCTGTTAAGGTCGCTGGCGATGTATTGGCTGCTAGCAGGGTCGTATAACAGGCCAAGGTCATCTGCGCGGGCGACTAGGTCACATTCTTTGCGCGGTTCAGTAACAGCCGCGCGTTCTTCCATCATAAATAAACGGTCGAGTTCGCTGCCGCTGGTGTTGGCGCTTAGGGTAATTTGTTGGCCCATAATGGGTGCCATATTGTTAGGGAATACCATCACAAAATCTTCGACCGATCTGAGTTCTTCACGCCCTACCGGCTCGCCGGTTTCTGGGTTGGTTTCGCTAAAGTAATCGCTGTTGGTAATCGCGAGGTAGGCGTATTTTAAGAAGCCTTCTTGGTTATAGGCGGCTAAATCCGATGGCCAGGTGCCGGGTTCCACGTAAGGTTGAAATCCACCCGGATTCACTAGGTTTAACGTGATTGGGCCGTAATCAATAAAGGCGCCGTTTTGTAAGAAGGTGGCCACTTCGCCGACGGAGCCGTCTTTGGTGTAACCAAATCCACGGATTTGATCGCCGGTTTCTTTTGGGTCGGTAAATGGAAAGAAGAAGTGTGGCATGTCGTAGGTTTTGCCTTCCCATTCCATTTTTACGCTGGTGTCGTGCAGGGTAAACATGCCAACGCGTTGATACACGTTGCGTAGGTGTGGAACCTTGAGCATTTCAGGTTCAAATACGAAGGCATAACGGCCGTCAGAACCGAAAAATCCGGGATGCTCTACGCCATATTCTTCGTTACCTTTTAGGTCGGTAATATGGCAGCCGCTGCAGTTGCGGGTAATGTCGGTTAGGCGGTCGCCGTCTGGGCCGCCAAAGAATATTTCTTTACCTTTGGCTTGGCGCTCGGTTAATGAGTTGTCTAAATGACGATGCGGGTTGGGCGCTAATGTATTTTGCAAAGCAAAGTCGGTAAATACGCCGATTTCTTCGTCGGTTAGTTTGGCGTCGCGACCAAGCAGGCCGGGAAATGCAACGTTAAATCCGGCAAACGCTACACGCTCGTCGAACATGCCATCGTTAGGCTGTTTACCGGCATACCAAGCTTCGCCACCCGTGCGATCTCCACGCCAATGCATTGGGCCGTGGTTGTCCATGCCTGCCATGGTTTGGGTCAGCATTGGGCCTTTGAGAGAGTTAAAATGGAACGACTCTTCTTTGGCACAAGGCAATAAATTAAATGGAATAATGGCGCAGGTTTCAATCGCATTAACGGTTGAGTTGGTGGGCAATAAAATGGCGATGCCAGTACGGGATAACCAGCTTCCCGGCACATCACGAGTCACCGCCGTTGGGTCGCCAAGATCCCAGGCAATATGGTCGATATCACCGTCTACGTGGCAACCGGCACAGGCCGAATCGCCATGGCTACTGGTATTAAAGGCGTCGTATAAAAACGCACGACCTTGAGCAATATTTTCGGGTTCTGGCGAATGCATGGCGATGGTTTGTACTTCACTATTATTATTAAGGTCAATCACGGCGATGCCATTATTAAATTGTGTGCGCACGTATAATTTATTACGTGCTTCGTCCAGTACTACGCCAGATGGGCCGCCATTGGCTAATTGAATTTGGCTAGATTCTGCTGGAATAAAGCTATCGGTTTCTAATGCATTGGTGTCGAAAACACCTATTTTTGCCGAGCCTAATGCCGCCACATACAAGCGCTCGCCATCGCTACTGATTGCCATTTGGCGCGGTAATGCCAAGCTTTTACGTGCTTCCGAATTGCCGGTTGGTGCGCAGCAATGACTATAGTCAATATGTTTATTTAAATGACGCGGTGTCGCTGCGCCGTCGTCAATAACGGTAATTCGGCTACGGACAAAATCGCCTCGGTTGGTTGTGTTGTATTCGGGATCAAGCCCCGGCCCTTCAAAGCGTTTATGGTTATTGGCTTCGGTATTGGCGACATACAGTTTGCCGCTGATCGGGTTAACCACCATGTTAAATAAGGTCGTTCCCACACCCGATACCGGTGCGCCATCGCCATTGACGGCAACGGGGGTTGATGGTGTTGCGTCGATGGTAAAGACGTCGTAATCGGGTAGATTAAAATTAATTTGTTCGCTTACGTCGCGACCGACGGAGTCGATCCATTTGCCGTCGATCAATTTAATGATTTTACTTTTATGCGGCTGGGCATCACCGTGGATATTTTCTTCGGGGTAGTCGTCGGTGGCACCTTCGTGGATGGTGGTGGTCTGGTTACCGGAATTAAATGTCGCAACGTACACTTTGCTACCGTCTGGCGTAGTGGCTAATGCACGAGGTGTGTCAGCAAAAAAGGTTAAAATTTCCAGTGGCGATGTTTGGGTGCCATTACCCGGATTATTGCTATCAAATACCCAGACGTCAGCACGCCCAACAGAAGGGGTAAAGGTTTGTGGGTCAATCGGGCTATTTTGGCCGCGATGCGCGGTGGTAATAAAGGCGCGATCACGATTTGGGCCGGCAAAAACAATATCTCGTGGTTCATCGCCCACCAGCAAAGTTCGCTCTACTCGCTGGGCATCAGGATCGACAACGCTGATGCTGTCGGATAGAAAGTTAACCACCCATAAATCACCATCGGGGGCTTGGGCAATAGCGACTGGGCGCATCCCCACGGCAACCGAGCCGCTCGGTGTTAAACCGCTGGTTGTAATGTCATAAATTTCGACGCGGTCATCGGGAGTATTGAGCACGTATAGGTGTTGACCATTCGCGCTCATGGTCATTGGCCTAACAGGCACGGTTTCGAATAAGGTGTAGTTGGCTTTGCTACTAAAGGAATTGGGTACGCCGTCTGGCAAGTTGTAATCGGCGTGTACGGTTAGAGCACTCATGCTTAGTGCGGCACTTGCCATAAATGGCATCAGCCGACGCATTATTTTTATTGTCATGGCATCCTCTCGGGTCAGTCGCTGACGATTGCATTATTCAATCCTGATTAAGTAGGAGTCTCTGCTCCACCTATCATCAAGCCTGATTTAAATGCAGATCCAATAGTGACAATTGTCACTACTTAGTCGAGAGAAATTAAAAAGGTAGTGTTCGTCTAGTCAAAAAAGGCCACGTTCTTTGAGTTTGACGACGGCCTCTGCCCGATTGCGCACGCCTAACTTTTCAAACAAATTAGAGGCATAGTTGCGCACCGTGCCTGGGCTTAAATGATGCACTGCGGCTATTTCTTTATTGGTTTTCCCTTGCACTAACGAGCGTGCAATCAGGTCTTCCCGAGCGGTCATTTTACTAATATTTTTGGGGGTATTAGCGGGAAAAAGATGCCCACCGGCCGCCACTTTTAATATGCTGGCTAGCAGTTGCTCTAGGCCTATATTCTTTTTCAATAAGCCCTTGGCTCCCAATTCTTCTGCTTGCTGACATAGGTATTCGTCATCAAATGTAGTTAAAAATATTACCGGTGCTGTATAAGATTTGTTGATTTTCTTGAGTACGTCTATACCGTTCATTTCTGGCATATGAATGTCAAGTAAGATGACGTCGGGTAACGGATGTTCGGACAAATATTCAATGCAGGCTTCACCACTGCTGAGCATAGCAAGCACGTCGATATCACCAGACACTTCTAATAATTTAGCGATGCCTAGCAAGACAATAGTTTGATCATCAACTAACAATACCTTTGTCATATCAATACCTCCCTTGGAAGATTTAGCGATACTTTGAATCCCCCGCGCTCTGATCTTCCGGCACTCGCATGACCTCCAATATTACGCATTCGACCAACGATGCCATTCAAACCGTTGCCTGCCGTAACACTGGATTCAGCAGTGCCATTATCACGAATGGTTACTTTTAGCTGGTCGTCATCATAAAAAATATTTACCCAAGCGCTACTGGCACGACTATGTTTTAAGATATTGGTAATCCCCTCTTGAATACAACATAGTAAATTATCAGCAACGACATCATCTCGAATACGAATATTAGGATCGCATTCAAGATGAATCGCTAACCCAGGAACTTTATCAATAACATTACGCAGCTGGTCATAAAAATGTTCGTTAGTTTGTTTGCGCAACTCGCCGACCACTTCGCCTAAGGTACTAAATAAGCGCTGACAGGATTCTTGGGCTTGTTCTAAAGCGAGTTTTTCTTCGTCGCCTTTGGCGGGGTATTTATGCTCCAATATCTGTAAGTTAATATTCATTGCTGCCAATTCATGACCCATTTTATCGTGTAAATCTTGACGAATTTTTCGTCTTTCTTCACTACGACTAGATTCTTCAAGCCGCGCTTGGGCGATGGTTAACTTAGCAGTACTGATTTTCAACTTATTGGTTTCCAGTAATTCGCGTAAAACACCAAGACCTAAACCCCATAGAACGAGTTCTTGAATCGCGATGGAAAGGGTAATATAAAAACCCACTTCGCCACCATACAACCAACCGTAGAGTACTGCGGGAGTCAGCAACACCAATACACTAAGAGGAGCTGAAAATCGTATGGTGTGGATAGAATGAATAACGATCATCAAAGATAAAAGAAATAGATCGAGAACATCCGGCCGCCACAGTACTTGAATAATACACACACAAGAATACGCGCCAGTTAGGGTAATCCAAGAAATAGCATTGCGATTATTAATAAGCCACTTCATATTCTGCCTCAACATGGTACGCAGTTGAGCGAAGGTATTGACTATAAAAAAAACGCCATTTAACACGCCTAGCGCGAGCATAACGATGTAAGCGATGCTCCCCGCTTCAGCGCCATTAAGCCAAATTCGACTAAAAGCCGTCAGCCAAGCCGTAAGACCTAATGTACTAAGAAGTGCGACGCGCGTTGGTAAACTGAATTTCTCTATAAACATACCCGATGTCCCTATTGTTATTGTTGTTGGATATCGAAGTTAGTGGGATACCTTAGCATCCGAGATATGTATTTTTCTAGTACGGCCTTATTGAAATCTAAAAGAAGAGCAAAAAAAAACGGGAGCCGAAGCTCCCGTCCTATTTTCAGCAAAAGGCTATTTCATTTCACAACCCGCGCCTGTTGTGTGATTGCAGCCGCTAGTATCAATGAATAACTGAGTTGAATATTCACTGACTGGTAGCTTGCCAACCTCTTGGGTAGCTTCTGTGAGGTCTTCTACGTAGTCGATGAAACCTTGGGCGTATTCTGTGAAGGTATCTTCAAATTCACCGGCATCATACGGTTCTTGAAAGGTATCGTAGCCGTCTTGACCGGAGGCAATAAAGTTATTGGTCACTACGCGATATGTTGCAGCGGTATCAAGCGCCACCCAATCTCCATCGACCTGTGGATTTACTTCAATGTTACTAATACGGCTGCCTTTGCTTTGCGAGGCATCAACGTTGTAACGTAATCCAGAAGCATATGGATATGAACCGTTAGAACCGCCGTTATCTAAGAAATTCGCCAGTGCGTCTTCTAATACGTTGATGATCTGTTGGCCTGTCATATCTAAAATCACTAAAGTGTTAGAGAAAGGCAGTAAGGTAAATGCATCTGCAATAGTGACGTCTCCAGCCGCTAAGTCCACACGTACACCACCACCATTTTGTATGGCGATGTCGGCAGTTGGCGATACTTTTAAGAAAGCTTTAGCCACAACGTTAGAAATATCAGAACCACGCTCATAAGTGGCAGAAGAATCACAAAGCGACGAACGTGAATCACCCGGCACACGAGACAAACAAAGATCGGTGGCATTTGTTCCAATCACTGTTTGCTTCAGTACGTCGACGTCTTGATCAAATACCGCCAGTAATGCCGCAGTGGTGGCATCTTCTTGGGCGATAACAATTTCGTCTTCGGCGGTCAATTTGGCCGCCACACGAGTGACATCATTACCCTTCAATGAAAGCGTTGAGCCATCACTATCTTTGTATTTAAACGTGTTGCTAATGGGTAGATACGGATGACCGCTACATGCGGTTACTTTACCGTTGGCATCGAAGCTAACATCGAGCTTGCCCAGCATGTGCGCATATTCCCATGCTTGTACGACACAAACAGTGCTACCAGTACTATCAGCCACGACTGCTGGATAATCGGCGACTGGATTGAATCCTAAATCACTGAATGTGCTATCGCCCAATAAAGTATGCGAGTCGCCGCCGACGATAACGTCAACACCGTTTAACGCTGCTGCCAGTACAAGATCGCTGGTGTATTGGTAATGAGTCATTAATACAATTTTATTCACACCTAGAGCTGTTAATTCGTCGATATACTTTTGTGCAGTTGTGGTTTCATCAAGGAACTGAGTATCGGCATCTGGGCTTGAAGAATTTTTGGTTTTACCAGCAATATCGATACCTATGATGCCTATTTGTTGGCCATCACGCTCAACGATAGTGTAAGGCTGAAGGTAGCCTTCTTTAACGGCTGAAGTTGCGCCCGGCACAACGTTTGCTGCTAGAGCCGGCGTTTCACACGCCGTTGAATTTAGCGAATTTAGGAAATTAGCAAGACCGCTGTCGCCATCATCAAATTCATGATTTCCTAGTGCAAATGCATCGAAACATACTTGATTCATCATTTCGGCATCGGCGCGACCTTTGAATAATGAATAGTACAAGGTGCCGGTAACGGCATCTCCCGAATGCAGTTTTAGTACGTTATTAGACTGGGCACCAAGTGTATCGAATAAACTAACCAGTAAAGGAAAACCGCCGTAGGTTACTGAAACACTCGTTATAGCTGAATCGTCGCTAAGCTTGGTAGATAACCCCAGTGACGATACATCATAACCGAAGGTTTCAGCAGCGATATGCGAGTGGTGATCATTCATATGAAGAATGGTCAAATCCAATGCCTTGCCTTCCGTTGCTACTGGCGCTTGCTGGCCCATTTCACCTTGTGGCCCCTGCAGACCTTGCTCGCCTTGTAATCCTTGTGGACCACGCGAGCCATCACCGCCACATGCAATAAGACCCGTGCTTAATGCCGCCAACATACACAGCTTAAAACTTTGCATACATAACCCTTTCACAACTAGTTTAATAAAATTTATTAAAGGGTATTTGGAGTTCTTTACGCTGAGGTTAAAGAAAAGGGTCATAGATATGACAAACGTCTTCGCGAGGTACAAAGTTAGTTTTAAGATTTAGTCCGCATTGGTCAATTAATGGCCACCCTTCTCATAGTTGACGCTAAACCTTCTTTCTTTTGACACATATATCAGTAGAATCAAACACTTAATTGACAGCGGAGCTTCCTGTGGCAAGCTTACATGAAAGAAAATTAGCCATTGTTGCTGATCTTCATTGGTCATTGGAAGAAATGCGAGCAAAAGAAGCGGGGAAGCAATTCTTACTCAACGTTGCTCAATTCCTGCCTGTTTATAGCCCTGCCCTACGTCAAATTTATAGCGACTACACAACGTATTTTACTAAAACGAGTGTGGTGATATTGCCCGATCCTGTCGATTTCACCTGCACTTACTCGCATATTCCTGAAGAGTCGATAAAGAGTACCGGTTTATTGCTTTATCCAAGTGCGAATGGATTGGCGGTGAATATGCGTTTACGCAATAACAAGACAATTAGCATGCCACTACAGAAAGCATTTGGCCTAATTCAACAACAATTAAAAGGGCCATTTTTACCGATTATTAAACGTGGTGATTTACGCGACTTTAAAGAGTTAACGCCGTGCTTGCATTTAAATGCGCTGGTTCCTAATAAGGCCGGATCCCTTTCGCGCTTTTCACAACGCGATATCGCTAAGGCACTCGCTGAACGCTCTAACGAATTACAGTTAGCTGCTCATCTACTTGGGGCTTAAGTAACGACCATAAAAAAACCCGCAGCAGTTACCTGATGCGGGTTTTTAGTATCTTGGTAGGACTACCCAGATTCGAACTGGGGACCTCTACCATGTCAAGGTAGCGCTCTAACCAACTGAGCTATAGTCCTGAAGAGGCGCGTATATTAGCTATGCTCGGTTTCTAGTGCAAGTCCTTTTTCGCCCCCAAGATTGGTAAAAGCTGATAAGAATCAGAGAGCTAAAGAGTGAAGCTGGAATTGTTGACGACTGGCACTTGGCGTTAAGCCGCTCCAGCGTTTAAAGGCTCGGCGAAAATTGGTAAGGTCATTGAAGAGCAGCTGTTGGGCCACTTGCTCGTTGTTCATGCCTTTAACATGCAACAGATACAAGCACACGTGCAATCGGGCTTGGTCTTGTATTTGTTGAAAGCTGGTTCGATGCTTCTTCAACTTACGTTTTAACGTAGCAGAGCTCATATCGAAGGCCAAAGCCACATCCGGCAGGGTCACGGGCTGCTGAATGTGCTTCACGAGCCAATCATAAACGGATTCACAAAAACCACTAAGACTCTCAGGTACTGGATCTGACTGGGTAGCTTCGTGCCATGATGCACGAAAAGCGGTAACCGAACCTTTAGGCCATGCTTGCTCTAGCCAGCGTTTTTCAATGACCATAACATCCACGCCTAAGCCGAACATAAGCTTTTCGCCTAGATGCACCTGATACTGCTCTATACCTTTTGTGGGGGCTTGGTAGCTAAAACCATAACGCCAAGGTAAAGACGTTTGTGACTGCCAACGCGATAAAGATGTTAGAGCCATCATCGAGGTTTCAACCATAAAGGGTCGCGATGAGGCTAAATCACAGCAGGTATCTAGCCACTGTATATAGCAGTAATGTTCATCTTCAAACACTCGCGGTACAAGCAGTGGACTTAATGTATGCCGAAAATGTACTAGGGCTTGTAGGCCGCGCTTCAAATCTGGGGCATTACTCAATAACTGACTACCAAGACCATAGTGGCCGGGCCAAAGGTTGTCGCCCCACCGAAAGCTTAGATCGCCCTCGGGTGCTAGCTTCTGACTATTACTAATGAGCTGTTGAAACTGTAAGGCCGACATATGTCGTTTGCCTTCAATGATGTCTTCATAAAATAGACCTGTGCCTTTTAATACTTTGTGTGAACTAGCATCTCGGACCAACAATAAATCCAGCAATAAAGCCGGTTGATGGTGTGCCGGTAGGTATCTCTGATCACACTCGTACCAGTTGGGTTTCATAACATTGGCTTCTTATTAGGCTGCGAGATAACAGCAGTGCTGTTCACGAGCTGAATTTAAAGCCTGATTAGCATTGGCTAAAATATCACTCGTTGTTTGGTCTTTGTTCGTACAGACGACACCGGCACAAATACTCTGAGGGCAGCTATCACCATCCTTCGTTTTAAACGAAAAATGTTGAATTGCTAGGCGTAGCTCTTCCGCTATCTGTAACGAACGCTCTGGGGATGTATCCATCATAACCACCGAAAAACGATCGCCAGCATAACGGCAAATAACATCTTGACGACGTAAATTAAGTAACAGAATTTCCGCGATTTCGTGTAACAAGCGGTCTGATTCTCGATGGCCATACTGGCGAGAAAATAACGAAAACTGTTCTATCTCAAGCATAATTAAAGACATTTCTGCATCAGGATATTCTGAACGTAGCCGCTGGATATGTTCTTTTAAATAATCAACTCGTCCTAGCTGAGTCAGGGTATCGACGTAACGGTGTTCTCGAAATAAATTCTCACGTTTTTGTAGCTGCTGGTTAACAGCAAGCTGTTCGTCATGCCAATGAAATAACCCATAGGTTAATAACCCGATTCCAAATGGCATAGCAGCTGACTCTAGCCAATGATCCCACCACTGCTCTGCCGGTATGCGAATAAATTCGTCAATATTGTCTTGCCACATAGCAATGAACATAAAACCCAAACCGAGCGTCAATAGGTTGGTAACTCGACCCGCTGGGCGACTACCTAGAATAAGTATCATCCATATAGCAATAGCAATAGAACTTCCACCTTCTCCCAGCACATCCAGCCAGTCAATTTCGCCCCAAGCTTTACTATCACCCACCCAAATACACGCAATTAAAGACATAAAAGCGATACCATAGATGAGGATTAATTTATTTCTGTGAGGTCGTAATTTAGACAGCATGATGTCGGCCTTATATTAAATTAAGGCTGTATTATCAGCATAAAGTGACAGTTTAATGACAAAAGTTAATAAAGCCTGATTCTTACCAACGGGTCAAATCAGCTCAAGTAAAAAGTACGTTTCACCTGAAAAATAAGCATTTGATCAGCACAACACTGAAGAATGGATACCCTTTTCGAAAAATATGGAGTGCGCTAAGTTCGCGCTGAATAATTAACAGGTTAAAGAAGATCATTTTATGTCGTTTTTCCTGTATTAAGGCGGCTTTTATCCTCCTTAAAAAACGACTGTAACAAAACAGCAATACGATATTTCTACTGTCTCGTCAGTTTTACTCATCGGAGCAGTATTATGAATTCACGTTTAGCCCCTCTAAGCGCTGCAATCGCTTTAACATCCACATTGCTTGCTAGCCATAGCTTTGCTGATAGCAGTATTGAAGGTCGAATTACTGACGAACAAAGCCGCAATAGCTACACCGAAGCGGTCGTCCGTATCGAAGAACTTAATCGAGAAGTGTTGTCAGGCACAGCCGGACGCTTCCGTTTACCTCAGTTAAAATCTGGAGAATATACCCTCACGGTTAAAGTTGGTGGCCAAGAAGTTGAGCGTCGCACAATAACGATTAAAGATGATGAAACCAAAGTCATCGATATTGTACTCAATCAATCTGAGCAACCTATCGAAGAATTGCTTGTAATCGGCCAAGCCGCACAGATGCAACGTGCTCTTGATCGCCAGCGGTATGCCGATAACACCATTAGCGTAATCAATGCCGATGCTATCGGCCAATTACCGGATGCGAATGCCGCAGAGGCTCTGCAGCGTGTACCGGGGTTATCGATAGAGCGCGACCAAGGTGAAGGCCGTTTTGTCCGTATTCGTGGTATCAGTGCCAATTTAAACAGTGTGAGTGTTAACGGTACGCAAATTCCTGCACCGGAAGCCGGCAGTCGAGCCGTAGCACTGGACGTTATTCCTTCCAACCTACTTAGTTCACTGGTAGTAACTAAAACACTAACTCCGGATATGGACGCCAATGCGATTGGCGGTGCGGTTGAGATAAATAGCATTTCGGCACTGGATCGCGAAGGCAAATTCTATTCTGCCAATGTTCAGATGAGCTACGACCAACAGACAAAACAGAGCAATCCGGCTTACGGTTTATCTGGCGGAGACACCTTCATATTTGGTGATAATCGTCGTTTAGGTGTAGCGGCAGCCGTCAGCTTTGATGATCGTAAATTCGGCTCAGACAACGTTGAAACTGGCGGTGCTTGGGATTTCGAAAATGGTGCGAAGCTTGAAGAAGTGGAAATGCGTGAATACAGTATAGAGCGTCAACGCCTAGGTGCTGCACTTAATTTCGATTATGAGCACGATTTAAATAACACCTACTTTTTACATAATTTATACAGCACATTTAGTGATAACGAACAAAGACAAGCTGCGAGTATAGAATTCTCAGACCCTATCGCTGCTGGCGAAATGGCCGATGCAGAAGTTGTACGCGAGCTTAAAGATCGTAAAGAAACACAAGAAATTATGTCGTCAACATTTGGCGCTACTCACTATATCGACGCTTGGACGGTTGAATACAAACTGGCTTACAGCAAAGCTTCGGAAGATGAACCCGATACGATTGCAGGTGCTGCCTTTGAAGGACTCGATGATTTTAACGATTTAACTTTTAGTAACACTCGCCATCCTAAAATCTATGTCCCATCGAACCTCTATGACGCTAGTCAATATGAATTGACCGAGATCGAACGCACTAAAAGTTATACCGAAGATAAGCAAACCATGGCGCAATTAGATATCACTAAAGATTTTAATCTTAGTGATACAGCTGCGTTCGTTAAATTCGGTATAAAAACCAAAATACGAGAAAAAAGCCAAGACTCAGATACTTGGGTATATAAAGATTTATCCGAAGATAGCAGCCTATCAATGAGCGACTTCGCCAGTGGCGAGCCTGATTACAGTTTAGGTCGCTTTGGCCCCGGTGTATCGAAAGACAAAGTACGCGCGTATATGAACACTTTGGATCGCGACAGTGCTTTTGATGAAGAGGATTCGACACTAGAAGACTATGCCGTAGATGAAGACATCAATGCTGGGTATATCATGGGTCGCCTTGATGCTAATCGCTTGCGCCTCGTAGCTGGTGTACGTTACGAACAAACCAAACTGAGCTCGAAAGGTAACGCTCTCAATAGCGCAGACGAACTCATTACTGTTCAACGAAACAATGAATACAGCCATATTCTTCCGTCTGCGCAATTACGCTATCAACTGGGGGACAGCACCCTAGCTCGTGCAGCATGGACCAATGCGGTTGTGCGTCCAACGTTTGAGGAAATTCGTCCAAACTTCACTGACGATGGCACAGAAGCAGAATTCGGTAACCCAGACTTAAAAGCTCTGGAAGCTCAGAATTTCGATTTAGGTATTGAGCACTACATGGATAGTAGCAGCCTTTCAGCCTACCTATTTTATAAAGAAATTGATAATTTCATTTATCAAACGGATGTGGCGGGGTCTCCTGCTTACTCGGCCTACGATGAAGTGATTACCTTTCGAAATGGTGATAAAGCTAACTTGATCGGTATCGAACTTGCTGCATCCCATAAGTTTGAAAGCCTACCCGCTCCATTCAATGGATTACTGATTGCCGCCAACGCTGCAGTAAGCGAATCTGATGCTGAAATATCCTCTTATGTCGATGGCGATATTGTAAAACGTGATATTCAGCTGCCCAATCAATCAGACGTCACTGGTAACTTTATTCTCGGCTACGAAAACGAAAAGCTAAGTATGCGAATAGCCGCAAACTATAAATCGGAATATTTATTAGAGGTTGGAAATATATCGAACAAAACGGCTGACATTTATCAAAGCAGCCAAACTCAGATCGATTTCAATGCGACCTATGAACTACTGAATAATCTAAAAGTTAACTTCGAAGTAGCCAATATCACCGACGAACCCTATTACGCTTACGTCAATAAAGAGCAGTACAACGCTCAGTATGAAGACTATGACCCTACCTACCGACTAGGATTTACATACAGCAGCTTTTAATGGCTCGAATATCGGGCATCTAATGCCCGACTAAATTGCTCCTAAGCCTCAGCTTAATATTGATCTAGAAAACACTATTTACAAGATGATAACTATGAAACTGCGTGTATTATTAACATCTATTTTTAGCATTGCGGCGGTTGGCTGCCAAGCACCGGAAGCGATGAACGGCGCCGTAAGCGAATCCGGTAAGATGCTGACACTCAAGACTACACCCTTGATGTTAACAGGTGAAACAGCATCACAAACAGCAAATGGATATTGGCTGAGCGTACAAGACGAAGGCGATATTAAAATATCCAATCAGTCTGAACAGACTATAGATGCACGAGGAATTTCAGCGGAATTTATTTCCAGCCGAACAGATGAAGAAGGCGAGTTTTTCGTCAGTTTAGATAGCAACAAAAATCGGCTGATAACTTACCGAGTAAAAAACAATACCATTGCAGATATCCGTTATGGCGAACCCCTTACGTATTCGGTGGAAGGCTTATGCTTGTATCAACCAAGCCAGCAAGAACTCAATGTATTTTTACTGGCGGAAGATCAAATAGCGCACCAATTGTTGCTTAGCGATAAGAGTAAAAATGGCATTTCACAGCAAGAAATTCGTCACTTTCCACTACCACCAAAAGCAGAATATTGTGTTGTAGATGATGTCACCGATCAATTATTTGTGAGCGAGGAAACCGTAGGAGTATGGGCATACAATGCCAGATCAGAAAGCCAAATCACACGCATAGCAGTCGATTTAGTTACACCATGGGGTAACTTAGTAAAAAGCAGCGGCCCTCTTGCAATTAGCCAAGGTTCGCTATTTATCGCCGAAAAAGATGGGCCTTATTTGCATTCTTATAGCATTGATAACATAGGTGCGCATTCTAATCAGCAATGGCAGTTTAGTTCCCCTCTATATAGTGACACCTTTACGATCAGCGACAAGCAAGGGATATCTTTATTAACCTTATCAGATGATATTAGTAAAAATTTATTTACCGCAGAGCTAATGCTAACTCCAAGAAGTAATCAGGGTAATGCGATTATGCAAGTAGCGGCTAACGCAGAAACGGATCCTATGGATGACAATGGCGATGCCGCGGATGATCCTGCCATATGGGTGAATCTTCGAAATCCGGAACAAAGCCGAATTTTAGGCACTAATAAGAAATTTGGTTTATACAGCTACGATTTACAAGGCAAAAAGTTACAAGAACTGATCGTTGGTCGTGTGAATAATGTCGATGTTCGCCAAGGGTTTACGTTCAAAGGTGAAGCAGCCGACATTGCGGCTGCAAGCCAGCGCGACCGGAACACCATTGCCCTGTTCCGCATCAACCCGAACAGCGGTGAGATGGTCACAACCAATGAAATCGATACTAATCTCGATGAAATATATGGCTTGTGTATGTATAAAAATCTGAATAATGAGTTTTATATTTTCATCAATGATCAAGATGGTCGATTTGAACAATACTCTGTGACAGATGACCCTTCTGGCTGGCAAGCGCAAAGAGTAAGAACATTTTCGGTTAACTCTCAGCCGGAAGGTTGTGCAGCGGACGATGCTAAACAACGCCTTTTTGTCGGCGAAGAGGATGTCGCCGTTTGGACATTGGATGCAGAACCAAACGCCAGCTCACAACTTGAGCTCGTTGCAGCGGTATCCGAAAAATTGGTCGCGGACATAGAAGGAATGGATATTTACCGTAGTGCGAATGCCGTTTATTTAATTGTTTCCAGTCAGGGCAATGATAGCTATGTTGTGTTTGATGCCGAGGCTCCGTACGAATATAAGGGACGTTTTCGAGTCGGAATGAACAGCGCTAAGAATATTGATGGAGCTTCGGAAACAGATGGTCTTGCGGTAACGTCAATTCCATTGAATAAGGACTATCCACAAGGGTTACTCGTAGTGCAAGACGGACGCAATTTACTGCCTAATGAGAAGCAAAATTTTAAATACGTCAGTTGGCAAGAGATTCAATCGAGCCTTAACATGTAATCAATAATTAAGCAGTATGTCGACAGGTAGTCGACATACTGCTTATTGTTTGATCGCCACTTTCTAAACGATTTAGCTGTTCGCAATCATTTGCTCTTTCATACGGTGCAGCAGATCTCGCAAGCGCGCAGCCTCTTCAAAATTAAGGTCTTTTGCAGCTTTAAACATTTGATCTTCCACTTCACTCACTCGTGCGCCGAGCTTATGAGCTGGTAAATGTTGCCAGTCATTTGCATTGTAGTCGGCTGCGTTTTCGGCCACTTTCTGTTTACTGCGACCATTGCGGTTATGGGTCTTTTTACCCGGTGCTGGCGTAGCTTCAAGAATATCTTCCACTGACTTCATGACGCCTTTCGGTGTGATGCCGTGTTTGGTGTTGAATTCCACTTGTTTTTCACGACGGCGATCGGTTTCGTCGATGGCTTTTTGCATCGAGTCGGTAATACGATCCGCGTATAAAATCGCTTTACCGTTAAGGTTACGGGCGGCACGACCAATGGTCTGGATTAAGGAGCGCTCAGAACGCAAGAAGCCTTCTTTATCAGCATCGAAAATAGCAACTAAAGAGACTTCGGGAATATCCAAACCTTCTCGCAATAGGTTAATACCCACCAACACATCAAATTCGCCGAGGCGCAAATCACGAATAATTTCCACACGTTCGACGGTATCAATATCTGAATGCAAATACCGCACGCGCACATGTTGCTCTTGCAAGAAGTCGGTGAGATCTTCCGCCATGCGTTTGGTTAATACGGTTATAAGAACCCGCTCACCTTTTGCGGTACGCTCATTTAGCTCATGCAGTACGTCGTCAACCTGACCTGTCGCTGGACGAATTTCAATCACAGGATCAATCAAGCCGGTTGGGCGAACGACCTGTTCAACGACGTTATCTTGGTGTTCTTTTTCGTAGTTACCAGGCGTTGCAGAAACAAAAATGCACTGCGGCACAATCGCTTCCCATTCTTCAAAGCGCATCGGGCGGTTATCTAACGCTGACGGCAAGCGGAAACCAAATTGTACAAGGGTCTCTTTACGCGAGCGGTCACCGCGATACATGCCGCCAATTTGTGGAATGGTCACGTGCGATTCGTCGACAAAGACAAGCGCGTCTTTGGGAATGTAATCAAATAAGGTCGGCGGCGGTGCGCCCTCTTCGCGACCTGACAAGTAACGCGAGTAGTTTTCAATACCCGAGCAGTAACCCAGCTCTTGCATCATTTCGATGTCGTAACGGGTGCGCTGTTCTAAACGCTGAGCCTCGACTAATAGATTTTCTTTGCGGTAGTAATCTAGGCGCTCATCCAGCTCAACTTTAATGCCGTCGATGGCGTCGAGAATTTTCTGACGCGGTGTTACATAGTGAGTTTTAGGGTATATCGTGGCACGAGCCAAACGATTGCGTATAGCACCCGTTAGAGGATCGAAGGTGCTGAGCTGCTCTACTTCGTCGTCGAATAATTCAATGCGTATGGCTTCGTCGTCGCTTTCCGCTGGGAATACATCAATCACTTCACCACGTACTCGGTAGGTGCCTCGATGGAAATCCATATCGTTGCGACTGTATTGCAGTTCTGCCAAACGACGTAAGATCGTACGTTGATCAACACGATCACCACGTACCATGTGCAGCATCATTTTCAAATACGAGTCAGGATCACCCAAACCGTAAATTGCGGACACGGTAGCCACGATAATGGCGTCGCGCCGTTCCAATAAGGCTTTGGTGGCCGACAAACGCATCTGTTCTATGTGTTCGTTTACTGAGGCGTCTTTATCGATAAAGGTATCTGACGACGGCACATAGGCTTCAGGCTGGTAGTAGTCGTAATAAGAAACGAAGTACTCAACCGCGTTATTGGGGAAGAATTCTTTAAACTCGCCATACAGCTGTGCCGCCAATGTTTTATTGTGCGCCATGATAATGGCTGGCCGTTGGCACTCAGCAATAACATTCGCCATGGTAAATGTCTTGCCGGAGCCCGTGACCCCTAGCAATGTCTGTTTTAACAGACCTGCGTTTATGCCCCCTACCAACTGTTTGATGGCGTTTGGTTGATCACCAGCGGGAGAATATTTGGATTTCAGCTCAAATGCCTTGCTCATCAGGATTCCAGTTAACGGCTAAATCTTGTAGCATTATACGGTTTTTTGCATGGCAGAACCGAAGTTCCGCTATGGCTAGGACTGTAACTGATTCAATTCGGTTCAACTAGGCCAAAGTCATACTCCTGCCGCGCAAGTCCCGACCACTGTCGTTTTTGAGGATACACATTTTGGACCTGCAACTGTCTGATCGCGTACAACAGATCAAGCCTTCTCCTACTCTGGCGGTAACCAACCGCGCTGCAGAACTCAAGGCAGCTGGCAAAGACATTATTGGCTTGGGTGCAGGTGAACCGGATTTTGATACCCCGGATCACATCAAACAGGCGGCAATAAAAGCCATTGAGAGCGGTTTTACGAAGTACACTGCGGTTGACGGAACGCCGGGACTAAAAAAAGCCATTATTGAGAAACTGAAGAACGACAATAATTTGAGCTACGAGGCGAACCAGATTTTGGTGTCTTGTGGTGGTAAACAAAGCTTCTTTAATCTTGCGCTGGCCTACATCAACAAAGGCGATGAGGTGGTTATCCCTGCGCCGTATTGGGTGTCGTATCCTGATATGGTGATCATTGCTGAAGGTGTGCCGGTTTGTATCGAAACCGATGAAAGCACGCGCTTCAAGATCACCCCAGAGCAACTAGAAGCAGCGATTACCGACAAAACGCGTTTGGTGGTATTGAACAGTCCATCAAATCCTTCTGGCGTTGCTTACACCAAAGAAGAACTGCAAGCGTTAGGTGCGGTGCTGCGCAAGTATCCGAATGTGTTGATCGCCACTGATGATATGTATGAGTACATCTGGTGGGCCGATTTCGCCTTTGAAAACATCGTGACGGCGTGCCCTGATTTATACGACCGCACCATCGTTCTTAACGGTGTCTCAAAAGCCTATAGCATGACTGGCTGGCGTATTGGCTATGCGGCTGGCCCTGCCAAGCTGATTGGTGCGATGAAAAAAGTTCAATCGCAAAGCACGTCGAATCCGACGTCTATTTCTCAGGTAGCAGCTGAAGCAGCGCTGAATGGCGGTCGTGATTGCGTTCTGCCTATGGTGAAAGCCTTTAAAGAACGTCACGATTACTTAATTGCGGCGCTGAATACCATTCCGGGTTTTAGCTGCATTGAAGGCGACGGTGCATTTTATGCCTACCCAAGCGTGAAAGAAGCGATGAAAACCGCTGGCATTGAAAGTGACGTTGAATTCGCTGAGAAGCTATTGCTTGAGGCGGGTGTTGCTTTGGTTCCGGGTTCTGCGTTTGGTACGCCGGGCTATATGCGCTTGTCATTCGCGACCAGCATGGATGTGCTGAAAGACGCGGTTGCACGCATTAAGAAAGTTCTGAGCTGAGATCATCTGGCTTTGAATTTAAAAACGCGGCTTATTAGCCGCGTTTTTTGTTTCTGAGGTTTTTAGCGGCTGACGCCGCGGTTTTCCCTTTTCGAGGATCTTATCCCCGCCCCCCTGCTTTGTGCTTTCTGGCCTGTATTTCCTCATCATTTTTCACCGATTACGATCACGGCCAGACTCGGCAGGCCAAGAGGCACGAAACGATATGCTTGAAATCGGATGGATCGTAGGAGCGAAACTTTTTCGCGAAAGCATTGAAAGTTAATTCGGCTCTTTATTTTGTAAAGCTTTCGCGAAAAAGTTTCGCTCCTACAAAAGATGTGCTGCTTTTTTAATCCGGCGTTGCGGATATCGTTGGCGGTGTTCGTTTTCTGCTTGAAGATAAGGCGGTAAAGCGAGCCGCTTCCATCCTCACCACCCCATCTCGGCCTTAATAAACGGGATCGTCAATTTCCGTTGTGCGGTTAACGACGCCTGATCTAAACGTTCGAGCAAATCAAACAGGGCTTGGCTATCGCGCGGCCCACGGGTAAGGATGTAACGCGCTACATCATCGGTTAGGTTTAAACCCCGACGATGTGCCCTTAGTAGTAGAGCCAGTACCTTTTCTTCATCAGCCAATGCCCCTACCTGATATACCATGCCCCAGCTCAAACGCGAGGTCAGATCTGGAAGCCGAATTCCAAGTTGTTGCGGGTTGGCGTTCGCGGCAATCAACAAATGGCTTTGTCGATCACGAATTCGATTAAACAGATGAAAGATGGCTTCTTCCCATTCTTCATTGCCAGCAATTACTTGCAGATTATCTAAGGCAACAAGCGGCAATTGCTCCATCGACTCCAGTACGCCGGGGCCCATTTCGACCAACTCGTCTAACGGTAGATAGACGCTGTGATGACCTAGGCCTTCGGCATAATGGCAAGCAGCCTGCAATAAATGACTGCACCCTACGCCTGATGCGCCCCATAAATAAATGAAGGGCTCACCGCGGGTAGTCCACTGCTGTTGCAGTGATTGAACGATTTGTTCGTTAGGGCCCGCGTGGTAATTAGCAAAACGGGCATCGTCGCGAATAACAACCGGAAGCGTTAACTGTTGATGTTCCATAACTGAATCTTAAGGCTGCCACTGCAAAGTATTAGGCTGATCGGTTTCTTTTAGACGTTTATCCAAAGCCAATACATCCCATGTCTGAGGCCAGCTGGTTGCTAACGTCAAACTGAGGGTGATTTCATCTTGGTTAACGCTGAGCACTCGGGTATTCGATATAGCTATGTGGGCATTAAGGTAGTTCAACAAACGCTGGTAATCGCTGAAGTTCGCCACATGATTCACTCGAATAACATAACCATCTGAGCTTTGTTCTGCATTTTCGGTCACGGCGTAACGGCTTGCTAAGGTATCGGCTAATTTGTCGGCAACTTGCAGAGCAAGAACCTCCGGTGACTCAGCTTGCACACTGAATTGGGTAGTATCGGCACCGTAACTGAATTGACCCGCAAAGTACCAAGACGATGCACTAGGAATAATGCGGCCTGCTAAATAGCCGTCCACTGGATAGCGTTCACTTGCAAGGGCGATATCCTGACTGAACAAGCCCCACAAACGCTCGACTGGCAAAGCAAGTTCGTCATCTAAGTCGTTGGAAGGAAATAGCACTGGGATGCCACGCTCTTCCATCGCATTTTGAATGGCGCTGCGCACAATAAGATCTTCTTGAGTCACCATGCGCTGCTGACCGTCAGTTTCTTGCGCCAACCATACTAAGGTTAGAGGTCGACTGCTGCCCCAGACCGGTTCGCCTGCCCGCTTCAACAGGGCTTGAATTTGACTAGCTGAGAAACTCACTTGCAGGAATAACTGGCTCTGCTCGCCTCGAACGTAGCGAATCTGGCTCACCATAGACTCAGCGTTGCTCTGCTCTTTTTGTAACAGAGGATTCTGCAAGGTGGCTGCGTGGCCCGATACTTTGACTAATACTTGCTGATAAGCCTGTTCAATACCGGCACGACGATTCGCCGCCGACTGATCAGTCACCACGACGCGCACGTCGTGCAATCCAGAAACGACGACGGCATGTGTGGTAAAGCTTAAAAAGCCCAACAAAATAAGCGCTGCAATCCGCACTTTTACTTCCTTAGATTGTTATCAGACGCGGTATTGTGCCATGAGCAACGAATATAACCAGTGAAGATAAGTGTTCTTTTACGCTTTTCGGCATTTCCATGATGCAGGATGCAACACAAATCGTTAGAATACGCGCCTTTCCATTGGCCACCCAGTGACAACGGCATGAGCGAATCAAAATCCCTGAGTTATAAAGACGCGGGCGTCGACATCGACGCTGGTAATGCATTAGTAGAACGGATCAAAGGCGTTGCAAAACGTACCCGTCGCCCTGAAGTCCTAGCCGGACTGGGAGGCTTTGGCGCACTGTTCGAACTTCCTCAGGGTTATAAACAACCTGTGTTGGTTTCGGGCACCGATGGCGTGGGCACAAAATTGCGCCTCGCTATGGACCTAAATAAACACGACACCATTGGTATCGACTTAGTCGCTATGTGCGTCAACGACTTAGTTGTTGCCGGTGCTGAGCCACTATTCTTCCTCGATTATTACGCGACCGGTAAGTTGAACGTTGACGTTGCCGCTGCGGTTGTTGAGGGTATCGGTGAAGGTTGCTTCCAAGCAGGTGCTTCTCTGGTCGGTGGTGAAACTGCCGAAATGCCAGGTATGTACGAAGGCGAAGACTACGATTTAGCGGGTTTCTGTGTCGGCATCGCCGAAAAAGATCAGCTGATTGATGGTTCTCGTGTTGCGGCTGGCGATAAGTTAATTGCCTTGGCTTCTAGCGGCCCTCATTCGAACGGTTACTCCTTGATTCGCAAGATCATCGAAGTATCGAAGGCTGATTTGTCTGCTGATCTTGATGGTCAATCCATTGCCGATGCCTTAATGGCACCAACCAAAATCTATGTGAAGTCGGTATTGAAGCTAATCAATGCGTCTGACATTCACGCGCTGTCTCACATCACAGGTGGTGGTTTCCAAGAAAACATCCCACGTGTTTTGCCAGACGACTGCAAAGCCGTGATTGATACCAACAGCTGGCAGTGGCCAGATGTGTTCAAGTGGCTGCAGGAAAACGGCAACGTGAAAACATCTGAAATGTTCCGCACCTTTAACTGTGGCGTTGGCATGATCATCGCGCTACCAGAAGACAAAGCAGATTCTGCCATCGCTCTTCTAAATGCCGAAGGCGAGCAGTCATGGCTTATTGGTGAAGTACAAGCACGCGCTGAAAATGAAGATCGCGTTGAGTTTCTTGGAAACCGCGCATGAGTGAAGGAGTCACATCGCTTTATGGCGCAACCGAGCCAGATACTCCTCGCGTTGTGATTCTGATTTCCGGTGGTGGCAGCAATATGACTGCCATTGCCGATCAGGTCAGTGCTGGAATGATAGATGCGGAAGTTGCTGCGGTTATTTGTAACAACCCTGAAGCTGCCGGCCTACAGAAAGCACGTGACCGCAATATTCCTACCGACGTTGTTGATCATCGTCAGTTTGCCAGCCGTGAAGACTTTGACCGTGCTTTAATGGCCAGCATTGATAGCTTCGAACCTGATTTGGTTGTGCTTGCCGGCTTTATGCGTATTTTGACGGCTGAATTTGTTAACCGCTACGAAGGGCATATGATCAATATTCACCCTTCTCTGCTACCGAAATATCAAGGCCTACACACGCATCAGCGTGCCATCGACGCCTGCGATACTCAGCACGGTGTAACGGTTCATTTTGTGACCGAAGTTTTGGATGACGGCCCGAATATTATTCAGGCCGTTGTTCCTATATTTGACGGTGACGATGCTGCGACACTGCAAAAGCGTGTGCAACAGCAAGAACACGTGATTTTCCCGATTGCCGTTAAATGGTTTGTGGAAGGTCGTTTACGCATGGTGAAGAACGCTGCTGAATTGGATGGCAATAAACTTCCGAGCACAGGTTTGCAACTGCAAGGTTAATCAACTGTCTTACACATCATCGATCAGGGAATGCTTACTATGATGTTTCGTTCAATTTTGTTGATGTGTGGCTTTGGGCTCTTAGCTGTTATGCCACTGACATTCGCAGACGATACACCGACAAAAACTTCAGAAACAAACGTCGCGACAACACCAACACCGGTAAGCCAAACTCTCACGCCGTTCAAAATTAGCTATCGCAGTGAATGGCACGTCGGTTGGTTTTCGTTTGATATCGATGCCTCTCGCACCCTGAAAAAATTAGACAACGGTGAGTGGGAATTAGTATTCGACGCTGAAGCGAGCGTTGCGAGCTTACGCGAAACCTCTCAATTCACGTTCGTAGATGGCCGTATCCTGCCGAACGCCTACAAATACCGAGCTTCTGGGCTAATCGATGAAGATGACCGCACGCTGACGTTTAAGGCTAACGATCAGACCGTTTTTAGTGATGAGAAAAACAAGCTTTATACCGACCAATGGCAAGACGACATACAAGACAACATTACTTATATGTTGCAAGCAAGTGTTGATCTGGCGAGCGGCCAAACCGAGTTTGAATACCCAGTATTCGAAAAGAAGAACTCTAAGCCCTTTCGCTTTAAAGTCGTGGGCGAAGAAGTACTCAAAACCCCTGCCGGTAAGTTCCGCGCGGTAAAAGTTGAACAATTACGCTCAGATAAACGTCGTCAGATATTTGCTTGGTTTGCAATTGATCAACACTATGCGTTAATTCGCATGACAGATAAAAAAGATGGCAAAACTCGCTATCAGATAGATGCAACCAAGCTTGAGTTTTAACCCGCTTGGCACCGCTAACAACGACATTTTTTGGAATACGACATGCGACTGAGTGATGGCGATATCGAACAACGAATAGCCGAAGGCCAAATCATTATCGAGCCTAAGCCGCCTGCGGATGCCATTGCAGGAATCAGTGTCGACTTACGCCTTGATCATCGCTTCCGGGTGTTCAGCAACAACTCGGTAACTCACTTAGACTTGTCTGGTGATCGCGCTCAGCTTGAACGCGATATCGACCGCATCATGAGCAAAGAAATCGAAGTGTCTGATGAGCGCGCGCTATTTATTCATCCCGGCGAACTTATTCTTGGTGCAACCATGGAATCGGTTACGATTCCAAATGACTTAGTCGGCTGGCTGGATGGCCGTAGCTCATTAGCGCGATTGGGCTTAATGGTACACGTAACGGCTGGACGCATTGATCCCGGCTGGCATGGGCAGATTGTTTTAGAATTTTACAACAACGGCAAACTGCCACTAGCGTTGAAGCCTGGCATGGTGATCTGTGCTATGTCGTTTGAGATGCTGAGTAGCCCTGCTCTACGTCCGTACAATACCCGCGCAAACGCAAAATACCGCGACCAAACTGGCGCGACTGGCAGCCGGATTTCCAAAGATTAAGACGACAAATTGAGGATAGAGACACGATGATGGCAACGATTTTAGTTACCGGTGGTGCAGGATATATCGGTTCCCACACTTGTATTGAACTTCTCGAAGCTGGTTATGACGTTGTTGTTGTCGATAACCTGAGTAACAGCAGCCCAGAATCGTTAGCTCGTGTCGAAAAAATCACCGGCAAAACAGTGACCTTTATCGAAGGTGATGTCCGTGATCGCAAACTATTAGGCCGCGTATTCACCGGTAATCAGATTCATGCAGCCATTCATTTTGCCGGGCTAAAAGCCGTTGGTGAGTCGTGCCAAATGCCGTTGGCCTATTACGATAACAACCTGAATAGCACACTCGGACTAGCACAAGTGATGGAAGAGTTTGGCGTTAAGAACTTAGTCTTCAGCTCATCAGCCACTGTGTATGGCGACCCTGAACAACTGCCGCTAACAGAAACCATGCCGTTATCAGCAACCAATCCTTATGGTCGTTCTAAGCTCATTATTGAAGAAATGCTGCGCGATCTGCCGGAAGCTGACAAGCTCAGTAACGCCACAACGCCATGGGCAGTGATTTTATTACGCTATTTCAATCCTGTTGGTTCACATAAGTCGGGCTTGATTGGTGAAGATCCCAAAGGCATTCCAAACAATTTAATGCCGTATATTTCCCAAGTAGCCGTAGGTCGTCGTGATCAACTCTCGGTATTTGGGGGCGACTATAATACCGTCGATGGCACTGGTGTACGTGATTACATCCACGTAGTCGACCTCGCCAAAGGCCACGTAAAAGCCGTGGATAACCTCCTAGGAGCGACCCCGGTCAGTGGCGTCGAAGCATTCAACTTAGGAACCGGTGACGGCGTTAGCGTACTGCAACTCGTTAACGCATTCGCAGAAGGCAACTCTGTACCTGTGCCCTACACCATTGTCGACCGCCGACCCGGTGACGTCGCCGCCTGCTACGCCAACGCCGAAAAGGCTCTGGACATATTAGGCTGGAAAACCGAGCTGTCGTTAACCGACATGGTCGTTGATACGTGGAACTGGCAGAAGCAGAATCCAAACGGCTACAGCCTGTAAATTAATTGTTAGCTTTGAAAATAACTAACAAAATCAAACACTTTTAAGCAAAGTGCTGTTGACAGCAAGAAAACCGCTGGCATAATACGCAGCACTTACTGATGTTCCCCGATAGCTCAGTCGGTAGAGCAGTAGACTGTTAATCTATTGGTCGTTGGTTCAAGTCCAACTCGGGGAGCCACTCCTTTTATCCGTTCGGATAATTTTCGTTTAAACGAAACCTAAAAGACTTAATTTCGTCATATTTATCAATGACTTTACTTAGTATTTAAGGCAAATTTCTGATTATTTGCTAAACTTCGTGTATCTTAATTCACGATGAATACAGGAACGTATGATTCGCTATCTACTTGATATGTCTCGCTCAAGAAAGCGTCTAGTTTCCCTTGCCTATGATTTTGTAGCCATACCTTTGGCGATATACATGGCCATGGCTTTACGCTACGGCACAATGAACTTAAACATAACTGAAAATCTAGTTTACACTGCGGCCATTACCGCTTTAGTAACTTCCGCGGCTTTTATAAGACTAGGACTCTATCGCGCTGTAGTGCGGTTCATGACGGAGAGAGCTTTCACCTCTCTGATGTTAGGCATTGCAATATCGGCATTAACCTTAGCTACGAGTGCATTCTTACTTCAAGCAGCTGTGCCACGCTCAAGCATCATTATATATACTTTTACAGCGTATATGTTTTTAGGTGTACCGAGATTATTTGTGCGGGGTATGGTTGCACAACTAATTAAATCCAATGCCGAGCCGGTTATAATCTACGGAGCAGGTAAACAAGGCATGTCACTAGTTCATGCTCTTTCTTCAAGCGAATTCTATCGTCCTGTTGCCTTTGTTGACGACTCAAGAAAAAAACAAAAAACATCAATTCAAGGCTTAAAAGTATGGCCGAGCAAACAACTAGATGACCTCTGTGACACTTACGGTGTAAAAAAAATACTGCTAGCCGTTGGCAAAACTAACATGCAGACGAGAAAACATTTAATTGAAGAACTTGCTGAGCGAAAATTAGAGATACTGATCACTCCTTCTTTTGGCGATATTATTAGTGGCCGCGCAAAAATTGAGGAGGTTCGAGAAGTTGATATAGAAGACCTCTTGGGCAGAGACTGCGTTGCACCAAACAGCACCCTACTGGAAACTAGCGTTAGAGACAAAGTTGTTCTCATTACCGGTGCCGGTGGTTCTATTGGTTCTGAACTATGTCGCCAAGTTCTGATGAAAAAACCGACAAAACTGGTTCTATTGGAACTTAACGAATTTAGTCTTTATAGCATTGAACAAGAACTACAAGCGACAAATGAAGAACTAAAACTTTCAGTGCCTATAGTTTCAATTTTAGGTTCGGTCCAAAAGCAAAATCGCCTAGAAACTATCTTTAAAACATTTAACGTCCAAACCATATATCACGCGGCAGCATACAAACACGTCCCGATGGTCGAATGCAATGTTGTCGAGGGCGTGAGAAATAATGTATTTGGTTCATGGTATTGCGCTGAAGCAGCCATTACATCGGGTGTGGAGCGTTTCATCTTAATATCTACTGACAAAGCGGTTCGTCCAACCAACGTAATGGGCGCATCAAAACGTATGGCAGAACTCGTCCTGCAAGCTCTGTCAACTCGCCAAACAGACACCCTATTTTCCATGGTGCGATTCGGTAATGTACTCGATTCATCAGGCTCCGTGGTGCCACGATTTCGTAAACAAATAAAAGAAGGGGGGCCTATAACTGTAACCCACCCAGATATTATTCGTTATTTTATGACGATTCCCGAAGCGTCACAGCTAGTAATTCAAGCCAGCGCCATGGCTAAAGGCGGCGACGTATTCGTATTAGATATGGGCGAACCTGTCAAAATCGTTAGTCTTGCAAAAAAGATGATTCACCTCTCTGGTTTAACAGAGAGGACCGATATAAATCCTAACGGTGACATAGAAATTCAATTCACGGGACTTCGTCCTGGAGAAAAATTATTTGAAGAACTGTTAATCAGCGAAGATGTTGAGGGTACCGAACATCCGCGTATAATGACCGCAAGCGAAGTACATCTTAACTGGCCAGAAACACATAATCTTTTAAATCGTTTAGATAAAGCTTGTCATAACTTTCAGGTAGACAAAGTAATAAGCCTATTGCAAGAAGCGCCAGCGGCTTACGACAAGCAAAATGACTGTACTGACTGGGTATTAAACGAACCAAATAGTCTTTGATTATCTTCTAGATCTATGGGAGATCTTTCAGCTACTAATTGCGAATTCGATCTCCTGTACCTCCACCACCAAGAGTTTTAAAAATCATAGAAAAATAACTTTTAAGGGACATTTCTTTAATCATCTTTGCGTCTATATTAGCTAAATCCCTTGGTGTAGACATATCAATTCCACTTAATTGAGCGAGACCTGTTATTCCTGGACGCACAGCGTATACATCTAAAGCGCTTCTCTCAATTATTAGCTCTGTCTGATTTAATAAATTGGGACGAGGACCAACTAAACTCATATCACCTTTTAGGACATTCCAAAGTTGGGGTAACTCATCCAATTTAGTTTTTCGTAAGAATGATCCTAACTTAGTTACCGATGTAGCTGACGCGAGATGAGTTGCTACTGATTCAGTATCAACTTTCATCGTACGAAATTTAACGAGCATAAATGGACTTCTATCTCTTCCTATCCTCTGCTGCCGAAACAACGGTGATCTCGAATCACTTAGTGCGAGTATATAAATAAGCACTAACAATGGGAAACCCAACACCAATCCCAGCAGGGAAAACAAAATATCAAAAAAACGTATCAACGGCGATCACCTTGGATAAAAGCATCAACAGTTACTTTAATACCCTGTTCAACTGAAAACGGCGGACTCCAATTTAAAAGTTTCATGGCATAACTGGAATCAACTTCTAAATTACCTACTAACCTATCTACAATCTTTGACTTCCCTAAAATAACGCCGAATAAACGAAATAAAAAACTAGGTAGTGGCCATAACTGGGTTTTTCGCCCCATGCTCGTTCTGATTAATGTCATCAATTCTGCCAGCGACAACGATTTCTGATCAGCAACTAAAAACGTTTGTGACGTTGCCTTCGGATGAGTGCAACAAAGTATGATAAAATCTACTAAATTCTCAACGTATATCATAGACCTCACATTACTAACCAAAGAGAATGGCAAAGGAATACGACTATCGGCAAGCTTTAACAAACTTAGAAAATTAGCCCTAACGCCTGCCCCGTAAACCAAAGGAGGACGAATAATCACAACTTCAAGTCCCGTCGATGTTGCTAACTCGCGAAGCCCAATTTCCGCTTCAAGTTTAGAAATTCCATAGGCATCTAAAGGATTTGGAGCATCGTATTCGGTAAAAGGAGGACGTCCATTAGTATTTTCTCCATTTACCTTAATCGAACTGACGAATACAAACCTTCTAACGCCAGCTGCTGCCGCCTGGCGAGCAAGATTGAGAGTACCTTCTACATTAACACAGCGCACATCTCGTAGAGCTGCAGCGTCAGACCCTCGTACTACGCAAGTACGGGCCGCCAAATGTATAACTACATCTATATCTAAAAGTATTTGAGACCAGTTAGTATTTTCATCGATACGATCAACTGCTACTAAATTAGAATCTCTATCAAAATCATCTGGCAACACTCTAATTGCACCAACAAAATCAATATGCGCAGCCAACAAACCTGCTGTTAAATGCCGGCCTAAAAAACCATTAGCTCCAGTAACTAAATACATCCCACTCCCTCGATTATGGTGTTAACCATAAAAATCAGACACTCTGACTATACAACTATTGCCGCCTCTTCCTCAAACGCGATTGGACTCATATCGTCGTTTGCTGAATGCCTTCCTTTAAGGTTATAAAATATTTCGATATACTTGAAGATACCTGATTTCCAAACTTCGATCGAACTATAATTTTTCGCGCATACAAGCTCCACTTTTAATCGACTGAAGAATGATTCCATAAGTGCGTTACCCCAACAGTTTCCTTTAGGACTCATACTCAAACGGCAACCATTTAATCGCAGATAATCAAGGTAACCTTGAGCACGACACTGCGCCCCACGATCTGAATGGACGATTAAGCAAGGTGTCGTTTTTCGTAAGCGCTCAAACAACCCCATCTGCCAATTAAATAACCGCCAGTTCTATATTTTCCGGCAGCAGTTTTTCAATATCGTCCACCGTTTCACAGTGCGGTAATCGCGTCAGTACCGTACGTAAATACGCGTAAGGCTCTAGGTCGTTCGCTTTGGCGGTTTCTATTATGCTGTACAGCATGGCGCTGGCTTTTGCGCCACGTTGGCTATCGCTAAATAACCAGTTCTTGCGTCCAATCGCAAACGGCCGGATAGTATTTTCGACGGGATTATTATCTATATGGAGTCGGCCATCGCTGATGTATACCGTGAGCTTATCCCAGTTTTTATCGAGGTATGCTAAGGCTTCGCCCGTTTTTCCTTTCGGCAGGGTTTGTTGCAGCGCTTTATCCAACCAGGCTCTGAGTTTATTAAGCTGAGGCCGACTTTTTTCTTGTCGGATTTTGTGTTTTTGATCGGCCGGTTGGTCTTTGATGCTAGCTTCGATGGCGTAAAGCCCTTTGATCATGGTGATCGCCATATCGGCTTTGCTGACTTTCCCTTTGGGACTAGGGCTGACTTTTTGAGCGTCGATAAATTTACGACGAGCATGAGCCATGCAGCCCAGCGCGACGATACCTTCTTGCTGCCCAATGCGGTGATAACCCGCGTAATCATCAGTTTGCAGGTAGCCTTGATAGTCACCTAATAGTGAGGCTGCAACGTCGGTACGTCGACTACTAGCGTAATCAAATAAGATGATGGGATGTTCTCGATCACCGGTTTTTCGGACCCACATGTAGCTGAGGCTTTCGGCCGTTTTGTCCGGTTCTTTTAATACCTGTACCCGAGTTTCATCCATGTGGATGTAGCCACTATCCAGAAGTTGATCATTGAGTAGGTTGTAAAGCGGTTGCAGACATTCACTACTTTTAATCATCCAGTTGGCTAAGGTGTTACGCGGTAAATGAATGCCCATTCGTTTAAAAATGGTTTCCATCCGGTAAAGAGGTAAACCGTCTTGATATTTGGCAACCGCAATGTGGGCGAGTAAGCCTGGGCTAGCATTGCTCTTAGGAAGCGGTTGTTTCGGAAGTTCAGCAATGTGCACGCCGGTTTCGCAGGCCTTACACGTGTATTTTTTGCGAGCATGAACGAGTACCTGAACCACGGCAGGAATAATATCCAGTTGTTCGCTGGTGTCTTCACCGATACAGGTTTTTACACAGCCACATGCACAACGTTTATCGGCTTCAGCAAGGTCGTGTTCGATACGTACTCGCGGTAATACCGCAGGCAGAGGTTTACGTCCGGAGGCTTTTTTAGGCGTAGACGATACAGCATCAGAGGCCAACTCTGCGGTGCTTACTTCGGCATCGATGGACTCTGCGATTTCAGGGGCGAAGGCATCGTCCTCACGTTCGACTTCATCAAACAATTCGGCTTGCTGATCACTCTTCTCGCTGCTTTTACCAAACTGACGCTGTTTAAACAGAATGATCTGCTCTTCCAAAAACTGGATACGTGATTGTTTCTTATTTAACAGTACTTGATGGTGATGAATTAATTGTTCTTTTTTTTTCAACTGATTCTGTTGCGATTGCAATAACTGGTGCTGCGCTAAAAGCTGTTGTTTTAGCGCAACAATATCGTCAGGTAAGTGATCAGTCGGTGGTGTTTTCATGGGGTTGGATTATACCAAACCCGTTAATTTATAGCAGAGTAAAATAGCGTTTCATGCGGTTTATTATTAAAAATATCCAGCCCATCCAATAATAAGTTCAGCTGGTAACCGTCGATGCAGAGAGATGCAGTGTCGGTCGGCTTTAGCCATTTAAAGCGATGCTTTTCCAACCGTTTGTACCACAGCACAAAGCCATTGCGCTCCCAGTACAGTAGCTTAACTTTATCGCGGTTACGATTACAAAAGACGAACAGCGCATTGATCATGGGGTTGAGTTCTAACTCCTGCTCAATCAGAGCGGACAAGCCATTAATCGACTTGCGCATATCCACCGCGCCTGCGTATAAATACACCTGAACCGATGCGCTAGGCCGAAGCATACAAAAGTCCTCGGTCATTGAGAGCCAGCAATAGATCGGGTAAGGCCTCGGCTGACAGTTCAATCAACACCTGCGAGCCTAATCGTAGTCGTGCAGGAGCCGAAGACGTTAGAGTGATAGGGATCAGAGCCTTGGTTTTCGTTAACTGGGTCTTGGGCGACAAACGTTTACGCCAATACTGAAAATTATGAACGGCTATGTTGTGCTGCTGGCAAAAGGCGACTTGCGATAATCCACTGGCGTGCCAGAGATTAAGGTGTTGTTGCCATTGTTCCGATTTGGTCATGAGCTGTCTCGTTAAATAATTTGAAGACAGCTTAAATGGATTTTGGCGTGGGTTTTAGATGGGGTTGTTTGAGCGCTTACATTGTTCCGATTTGGTCATGAGCTGTCTCGCTAAATAATTTGAAGACAGCTTAAATGGATTTTGACGTGGGTTTTAGATGGGGTTGTTTGAGCGCTTACGAAATACTACTAGATGCCTTATGTAAAACTTTCAACTTTCAATAAAAGTCTTTGGTATAGTTTATTTGTTTTTTCAAAAACCAACTCCTGAGAGAACTGAAGAACTACTTTGTCACGGCCACACCGCCCCATCTTAAGGTAGTTTTCATCCTCAAAAATATCTAATAATCTTTTCTCTAGCATCGCAGGCTTATTAGGATCGACTAGATAACCGTTAAAACCATTCTCGACGATAGCATTACACCCTGAGACATTAGTCGCTAGAAGAGCCCTGCCACATGCAGCGGCTTCAATTAAGATACGAGGAACTCCTTCACCATAAACTGTGGGTAAACATACCAAGTCGACCGAATGCAACAAGGAAACCATATCCGAAACATTTCCTAGCCAGACAATATCTCCTGCACTATGCATTCTCTCAACATCTGTAATAGGTATGGCTTCATTTACATCATCATCTACGATACCAGCAACTAATAAAGTGAGCTGTGCACCCTCACAATTGAGCTTCTTGACCGCTCGAGCGATGTTATAAAATCCTTTAGACTTTAAAAGCCTTGCAGCGAACAAAATATATCTATTACCAGGCGGGACTTTATAAAAATATTTTTCAGTATCTACTCCCGCCCCATAAATCACTTCCCCCCGGTTCTCTTTGACGATCTTGTACCGGGTGAACTTTTCAAAGTCATCACTATTTTCAAAAACGAAGTATGAGTACTTACTCTGCGCGACTTTGTATAATAAACTTACGAAATGCCTTACAAAGCAAAATAGAATAGATTTTGAGCTGTACACTAAGCCAAGTCCAGTAACAGCAACAACCTGAGGCTTTTTTAGAAATACCTTAACCAAAATCCCTGTATAAATATTAGGTTTTATTGTAACAGAATGGATAATCTCTGGACCTATACTTTTAAGTAAGAACCCAAGCGAAATCAGCGTTCTAGCTTCAGAAATCGGATTTAAACCTTTCCGAGATAAATCTATATCGTAGCAATGTATACCCAAACCGCACATACGACTTCGGATATTTTCACTAGAAAATCGAGTAATCAAGAAAACATCAAATCCAACTGATTTAAAAAATAAAGCACGATCCAACCAATGAAGATCAAAATACCAGTCGACATTAACAACAAAAACTAGCCTCTTTCTATCTTTAGTCATCATAGCCTCTCTTGGAATAAGTCAAAGCAAAAGCTCTAAAAAATAAAAATAAAGTAAGCAACGAGAAATAAGTGAAACTGGTTTCAAAACCCAAGAAATATAATACCGAAAAAATGAGGATTAAAACCAGATAGTAATATACACGACCTGTCGTGGCATTAAATAGAGAAAAATTACGAATTACAGAAGAAAACTGAAACTTATCCTCCCTAACTCTCTCAATACTATTATGCAACGGAAAAATAAGAATCATATACAACATTACTTCAGATGAAAAACCAAAGACTAAAAGAAGTGGAATATAATAACGAGAAGTAACCATTAAAAAGTGAAGCAACAACCTAAAGCGTATAGGCACAGAATTATATATAATATGAAGTAAATAAATTATAAAAAAAACAAGGATAACCCATGGCATTTCTAATACGAAAAATGATATTAGAATTGAAGTGAAGAATCTAAAAAGAAATATAACCCTAATATTACGCTCTATAAATTTCCTTTCCGTTAGCCCCAACCTTTCCGTTTTATTAGTTTCATACTTACTACCAAAACAGTCATTAATCATATAGCCAATTTCATAGGGTATATATACCAACATAGAACAGAAAAAAACTCTAACTAAATCATACAGATCGGCTTCGTAATAAAAATAAGAGAAGTAAATTAAAGTGAAAAAATATATAAACAAAAAAGATAACTTTCTCGACCATCCTTTAGTTCTAGTTTTGAAAAAATATAAAAATGGAACAAAACTCCAAATCACCGGATCAACCTCTTAACTAACTTACGGGTTCTATCGTTATCAAGAAAACTACCCAATCTAACGATTGGAAGCATAAAACCATATCCAGAATTCACTAACGAGCCTTCTAACCATATACTCCTCATTAGATCAGACAAAAAACTTCTATTAAAACCAACTTTAGATACCAGCTTTCGGCTACCACCCGTATCAAAATCACTCACAAGCTTAGTAAACTCAAAAGGGGGGGTTGTTGCGAAATTCAAAAATAATTTTTGAGAAATGATTTTAACATCAAAATCGGTGTAAACAGTTGATCTCCTAAAGTCAATGTAAGCATTCACAATATTACTAAAATCAAGATCCTTCACAGGAAAGGCAGGGGTATCGTAGAGCTTTGAAAGAACAGGAACAATACGCTTCGATTCACAATCTTCTAAATAAGTCAACGTTGTGCCATATGAGGCAGGACTCAAAATAGCCTCAAAAGCTCCAAAACCTCTATAAACAGAAGGTATCAAAGCTTGATCAGCCTTAGCAAAAACAACGCCATCACCGTGAGGATTATAGTACCTCTTGTCTACACCAAAATATCTCGCAGATAGCGGTGTATTTAAGATCGAGTTTATAGACTTTTCGATAGTACCTCCCCATCCGACATCAGCTAGCAGAACATTATTGAAATCATACTGTTCCAAGTATCTTTTCAAATTCAAATCATGAATCTGCTTAAGCTCTGGTAATGAACAGTCTTTATGAGCGTTAAAGATTTCTTTAGCATACGCCTGACTATCAGAAACTGTTTGATCAATATCGAACACGCCACGACTAAGAAAAATAACGTCTGAAGATATAGATAGGCCTTTGAGTTGACAATAATTGTTAAAAATCTGATGCAAAAAAATCCCTTCCCTTGCCACAAAGAGAACAGATTTATTTAGTTTTATAGCTTCATTGGCTAATTTTTCAATATAAAAAAAACATGGAAAATAGATATTAACGGCTACATAATCATTAATAAACGACTCATTCCTATATGGAATATTCGACAAATAAATATCATATAAATCCTCTAAAGCAAGCTTATACAAACTATCTTTAGTTAAGGATTTGACTTTCGACCTCTTCACAAGTATCGGCGAAATACCGGAGGCCTTTGCCCCTTTGATATCTGAGAATATATTATCGCCGATATGAACACAACGATCAGCAGTTAAGGAGTTTTCAATAAGATACTTCTCAAAGAGCCTACCTGTACTTTTTAACTTTCCAGAGTCGGACGAAACATATACGTTCTCGAACACATCAACAAATCCAAGAGAGTTCAAGATAAACCTGATAGAATGTATGTCCAAATACATATCTGAAATTGCGAACAACCTCTTTCCTTTTCTAGTAAGTATATTCACGAAATTTAGTACACCAGGCTTAACAGTTAAAGCTGTCAGCTCCAAATTCAACTCAATATCGAGAAGACATTTAAATATTTCTTCATGGTTTCTATCACAGATCGTATTTACTAGGGTATCAATTAGATCTCTAATATTTACCTCTCCATCACCTCCTTCCTTAAGATTTCTTTCTCGTAACTCCTTTCCCACTCGAGCCCTGGCAATAAATAGGTCATCTGCACTTACAGCATATCCTAGGTTATTTAGGCACTCGGCCCATAAATCTACTATTCTACGCTGCCAATCCTCGGGCCGAAAATTCTTACGTTCAATCAAAGTATCAAAAATATCAAAACTAAACGCCTCATACTTATCCAGAATTACTTTTTTATCTAATAAGGACTCTAAATCAGATGTAGTCGAACCAAAAATATAGAACAACTTATAAAAAAGATTAGAAGCTATATTAAGTAAATCAGTACTTATATATGGCATCTTCGGGATCATCTAATAATCCTTAACAATAGCCTACCCAGAAAACTACTTTTAATCCTATCAATCTGAGAAACGAGAGATCCATTAATCTCTGTTAAGTTCAAAATTTCCATGTTTTTCAATGAATCATCTTCTATTAACTCGTCAATCCTTTTACTCCTAAACTTACTTTCTTCTAATAACCTATTAATCTCATTATCATTTTTCAGCTGCCTAGCGCTTAATTCTTCCAATATTGAAGTTTCAGCATTCGAAATAAGAAGTTTCTCTCGCACCAAGCGATCTTCTTCTTCTTTTTTCTTTATTTGCTTTTCTAGCTCGTTAACTTTAAAGATGTTTTTAGTCAAATCAATTTGGTGTTCATGTAAACCCTGAATTAATCTCAATCGATTTGCTTCAAGTATGCCAAGCATCGGGCCTAAAATCATAATATTATTAAGGAACTGATTTAGCTCTTCGGTAATAAGGTTTTCTGATATCAATATACCTAGCCCATATAAAGAGGGGAACTTATAGTATTTTAATCCACTATTACTCTTTAAAAAATCATCAATAGCTGTCTGAACACCATTACATGCTCCTCCATATTCATCAGCCATAGCATACGTTGTACCATTTGGAAATCCGCGATCACTAAAACCATTTGTTTCTAAATGAAGACTCTTATTGTATGAATAATCTCTAATATAATTTTCATTAGGATTATAATATATATCCCTACGAGCCCAAGGCCAGCCTACATCATGCAAAAGACAAACCATTCCATCTAGACCATTCGCAAATTTTATACTATCAAGTTCCATCTTAACCGTAGAATAATTGTGATCACCATCTAGAATATATATATCAGCTTTGCCACCATCGGAAAAAAAATCTAAAGATGTCTTTTCATGAAGCTGAGCATATTCAAGCTCCTTAACAGGCTCTGACAACAGAGGGTCTACGATAACTAACGTCCGCTCATTGTCGACACAATACTCTTCAAGGAGTTTACTTGTATATCCTAAATTAGCACCTACCTCACAAATTATTTGGTGGGGAACTTGCTTAAATACCTGTACAAATATCGGCCAAAATGTAACCATTTCGGTTAAATTATAGGTATCTATAAAATACTTAGGTAAACCTAATTCTTCTATAACTTCATTTGATAACATAATCGTTTACCTTAAAATCATTGAAGGGTACTGAAAAAATACCATGTTCAATATGAGGAGTAACACAGTGCAATATTTCGAAATCATTTACCCAGCACTGAACATCATGAACGACTTCATTACTTTGATCGACAAAGCCCAAACCAAGAGTGAGCGTATATTCGCCTGTTTGTAGATTAGGCCAATTGAATTCAAACTCTATCTTCGTAAAATTTTCAACTGAAAATTCTTCACGTAAAGAAAGACTATTCTGGCCGAATATCTTTTGACCAAATTTATCTCTAAAGAAAAAACCTACGACAGGTTTTCCTGTCAAACGTTTAGCAATATTAGATTTAACCAATAATGATATGGTTATAACATCCCCATGATTGACAATACTTGTCTTACTATCATTTACAACCAAAGAGTACTTACTGATTTCATAATCCCTTAATCCACTGAGAGCATTTGAGTCCACATCTTTGAAATCATTAATGGCATTATTTAAAGAACTTAAATTATCGGGAAGTAAAGTATCACCTGATTCGATATTTTGGACTTGGGACTTAGAATGAATAATTTCATTATAATATTTTATTGCTTGCTTTGTTGGTCCATCAAAAATAATTAGACCTTCACTTAAAACAATACATCTATTCGCAACTAAAGATAATGTTGCGAAATCATGAGTAACGAATAGCTTAGTTTTGTTTTTTAAAGTTCCGCTTAGATGTGCAAAACATTTTTGCTGAAACAACACATCACCTACAGAAAGCGCCTCATCAACAATTAGGATATCTGGTTGTAAGTGCGCTGATACTGCAAATGCAAGTCTTACAAACATCCCGCTAGAGTAAGTTTTAACAGGTTGATAAACGTGATCACCTATATCTGCGAAGTCTATTATTTTTTGTAACTTTTCTTGAGTTTCTAAACGAGATAATCCGAATATCGATGCGTTAAGAAATACGTTCTCAATACCTGTGTATTCAGGATTGAACCCTGCTCCCAATTCTAAAAGTGCAGCGATTCGACCATCCACATGACAACTACCATGTGTAGGATTCAACGTACCCACTATCATTTGCAAAAGAGTGGATTTACCTGCTCCATTAAGGCCTATAATTCCTACAGATTCACCTTTCTTTACTTCAAAAGAAATACCCTTAATAGCCCAAAATTCTTTACCAATTTTCTTATTAAATATAATTTCCTTAAGCTTATCAGAGGGCTTATCATAGACAAGATAACGCTTTTTCAAGTCTTTTACTGATATAGCAATTTCATTCATATTACAACACCGGGTTTCAACTAATATTTTTTGAGTTTTTCTGTTTTAACATAACTTTAAATCTGTAAGTATCATTATAATATCTTTGCTTTCGCCTAAGGTTACATAAGAAATTTGTCAACTTAAAAGAAAAATATGACAATACAGTAGATGATGGATTATAAGATTCAGATAGTGATATGCAATCCTTAGCACTATCATTTATAAGTGACAGTAATTGGAAGTACTCTTCATTTACTAAGAATTTTTCATTAGTAACAATATTCGATAATTTAGCTGGGCTCTTATCTTTAGGTATTATATAGCCAAAATTATTAGTCGAAGGCATACGAGGAATCGGAATGTTTCTATCAGCACATCTATATGCCTTTAGTGCAACATACGTAAGTTGAACCCATTTATTAAAATTTGAGGTTTTTGCGTATGGCCATAGTGTAAATTTATGACTACGTATAAATGATAAAAACCCTTCATTTCCGCCTGACAAATTAATAACTTCATTCGATCCTAAATCAGACACATTATCAATTTTCCCTATCTTGCTGGAGAAATCTATCGATGGAAATCTAATCATCTGGTCCAAGCATATTTTGGCAAACGACATAGGCGCACTAGAAGTTAAATTATAAAACTTACAGAAACTGACATAATTCTCGGAATATTTAATTGCATTTCGCTGATAACTCGCTATTAATGAATCGCTCTCAATTTCTATTTTTCTAGAGTTTTCTTGTTCCGATTTAAATGCTGGTACTACTTTCCCATGCTCTTTATTATATCCTACCACCGTGGCATGTGGTGCTCTCGTTAAAGTTTCCATAATAAAAACCGACCGGATCGTAGAATATCCAAACCATCCCATATGTGACTCATCACTCATAGTCCAATAATATTTGGATTTTGAAGCCTGCCGTTCATGCGCTGCCACCTTACATCCTAAATATATCCCGTGGATCTCTGGGCAGTCACCATGAAATCTAATCGACTGATAAATATTATCTTGTATTTGTCCGCTCCAGCCGACATCGACCATAGCAATTTTTTTATCTTTAAAGAAATTTAAATCTTCTAAATATTCAATAAATAACTCGTGCTGATCTATTCCTGTTTTAGTTACAAGTTTATTAATTTCAATATCATCTATCAAATTCAGGAACGGATCCCAAGTTTCAAAATTCGGAGGAAGCGGAGAATTAATTGAAGGGATCCCATATTCGCGGCAGCATCTATTTAAGATATCTTTATGAATTCTAAAAGGAGCAAGAATCTTATCAACAGTGTAAGTTCCAGTATTTTTTATACAATTTTGAAGTAGCTTTAAGGTAATACCATTTCGGAAATTAGGAGTAATACTTGCTAAACGAGATGTGTAAAAATATCTACTCTCAATTTTAGAATTTGGATGGAGCCCTTTAACCAAGTTATCAAATATAACCTTAAGAACCGCTCCTTCTCGAGAAAGAAAGTATATTTTTTTAATATCATGCTCTAAGCAATGCTCCACACACTTATGTAGATGCGAGGTCAACACAGGACCAAGAAGGCTTGCAGGCTCTCCAAGGTCATTAATCATTTTTCTATTTGAATATTTATAACCATTCAAACCCAAGAAATTTGGGTCATAATTATTCATATCGACATCTTTTTGTGCATCTCTAATATATTCAAACTCTTCTTTATCTTGAACTATATTTGAGTTCCAACCAACTGTTTTAGCACTCATTCCATCGGCTTCTTCATTGTCACCGAAATGAAAAATATAATTACCAGAAAAATCAATATCTTTTTCAATGAATTTAAATAAGTTGCCCGTTCGCTTTAGATATCCCGAATCACTAGAAACATAGATTTTCTCAAACCAAGATAAATCATACCCAGCACACTTAAGAATATTTTCTACATGAGACGTCGATAAATACATATCTGAAACCAAAATTATTTTCTGGCCATAGTCTTTAATCTTATTAAAGAATTCCAAAGCATGCTTATTTGGATATATAACAGAAAGCTCTAGATCAAGTTCTGTTGCCTGCAGTTCGGAAGCCAAATGTTCGGAATAACTAGAACCAAAGCAAATTTCTATCCATTTTCTACAAAATTCAATATAATCTACCTCAAAATCCAACCCTTTAGATTCTCTTCCCGCTGAAATTTCGACATACGCTTGATGCCTTGCTTCCCATGGGTCGGCTAATAAGGCAATACTTCTATCATTTGCTACTTTTTTCAGCCAATTACAAAGGCCATCAATAACAATTTTGGGTGACACATAACGGTGCACAAGCGTATCAAATATATCAAATGACAAAACCACACTATCTGCCACTAACAATTCGGCATATTCAAAGGCTGATTTACTTGACTTAAAGTGCTTCATATTAAAACTCAACCCATTATTTCTTTATATAAATTCATATGATTTTGAATGAGACTTCCTTGAGTGTAACTTCGCTCCACAGCCAATCTCGACTCTACACTCCAAGATTCAAGAATATCACAGTTCATCGCTAACTTTAGCCCATCAACCAATCCTTCGATATCTCCTTGATCGACTAAATATCCATTTTTCAAATGCTTTACCATGTCAACAACGCCACCTGTTTTATATCCAACAATAGGAGTTCCACAACTTAACGATTCTAGTACTGACAACGGCATATTGTCCGCCAGAGAACTAAATAGAAAGATATCTGCCGCAGAAAAGTATGCAGCCAATGTCACCGGTTCGGATATATAGCCAGTGAATACTCGATTAAAACCTTTAAGCCTTGAATTTATCTCTTCGCTATAACTACCAACTAAAATAATTAATGGATTATATTCTTCGAGTAATTGTACTGCTTCTATTGCTTGCGCTATGCCCTTTCTATAATCATTAAGGTCACCGGCAGAAATAATAACTTTTAATCCGTCATAATCTAAAATCCCCTTATCCGGAACATCATGCTTTCTCGCCGGATTATAAATAATTTCATCGACAGCGTTTGGTATGACAAATGGCCTATTCTTTATCATCTTGCTGTTATATGCCATATCAGCCATCCAATTGGATGGTGAAATCAAGGTGATATTAGATTTAGAGTGAACGTATTTTTTTAATCTCAAACCTATACTAGTTGTATCAACAACTGAATCTATAGGCCAATTTCCAGATTGCGGACAAGAACCGCACTTCTGCTTATATTTCTCACAACTTAAAGGATACAAGCAACCTCCAGTAAATGGAGAACAGTCATGCAAAGTCCATACAACATTGAAACTTTCCGCCAATAGACTTAATGTCAATGGGGATATCGCGGAGGATAAATCGTGAAAATGTATTACATCGGGGTTGAATTCTTTCACCTTCGAGAGTAACGATGGATATTCATAAGGTATATACTCAGGAAAACCAATTTTCTTAGTATAGTAATGCAACCTCCTTATACTTTGTTCATTTCGACCATAAAGCGACTTACGCGTGGAATTATAACCATATCCAGACCAACTAGCTAAGTGCTCTACTTGATGATTCAGATTATTCATTAAATCCGTTAGCTGTGAAGCGACCTTGCTAGCACCACCGCCGAATGAATCTGACTTACTTACCTGTAGTATTTTCATTAAATGACGTCCGAAAAATGCTTACTAACTCGATTAAACCACTTATAACCTAGAGAGAATATCAACAACGAGATGGAGATGTTACGAAGATAGTCGACAGAGTCTAGAATTTCACCGTGAAACAAAACGGCTCTAAAGCCTTCGATATAATAAACGAGGGGATTTAAATAGATCAGCTCTCTCATTGATTCTGGAACCATAGTTATGGAATAGAATACTGGACTCATAAACATCATCATCGTGAGTAGAGTTCCAATTAAATGTTGAAGATCCGAAAAAAAGACACCAAGACTCGAAATGACCCAAGACAAGCCAGCCACAGTAAGAAGTAAAGACAAAAGCAAAAAAATCAACTGAAATATTGCTAGACTAGGGAGACCCAGAACAACAAAGTATCCGATAAGAAAAACTCCAAAAGCTATTATGGCATTAAATAGTGCAGAAAACACAACCACAAGTGGCAATATATTTAGTGGGAAGACGATCTTTTTGACATAGGAAGTATTACCTCTTATGACCGTACTACTTCTTCCGATAGATTCAGAAAAAAAACTATAGATAATCATACCTACCATTATATTAAGAGCGAAAAATCCTAGCCCTTCATCACCTCTACCCCACCTCATCTTGAAGACAAAACTAAATACATAGGTGTATATTAACAAAGTAACTATAGGTGTTAATATCAGCCACAACCTGCCGAATATACTTCCTTTGAATTTTGATGAGATATCTCGTGAGGTAAGTTGAAATATCAACTCCAACCTTCTTAATAAAAATTCTATCACTATCGAGGTCCTGTTAATTAAAATTCAACTATAAAACTATAAAACTATAAAACTATAAAACTATAATCCCAACGACATTACCTGCTGAACTCCATCAGCCCATTAGTTTCATAAATTCCAATGCTCCGTCATATATTTCTTTAAACTACCTCAGCTTGCATTAATATAGTTTTATGCTGAGATAATACTCAGACACATTTAAGTCATTAATTGTAATATGTAAAGATTTAAAAAATACCAACAATTGTTCACTTGTTTGTAAAAAATCCCGAATATGTATAGGGCTAATATTAATTTCGCATAAACTCAATCGATTGAATGGTCAGGAGGCACACTCCTGACGGATCATAATTCTGAGTAATTGGCCTACCAATCACCATATAATCCACCCCCGCTTCCTTCGCCTGACGCGGCGTCATCACCCGCTTTTGATCACCAATATCGGAACCCTCTGGACGAATCCCGGGCGTTACAGTTAAAAATTCTTTCCCGCAGATATCACGGATCAATTTCACTTCTTGGGCGGAGCATACAACACCATCTAATCCTGATTTCTCGGTTAAGCGCGCTAAACGCTCTACTTGCTGAATAGGATCGATGTCTAAGCCAATGCCTGCAAGATCGCTGCGTTCCATTGAAGTTAAAACGGTAACGCCAATTAATAGTGGCTTGTGGCTTTTCTTTTCTAATTCTTCACGCGCAGCAACCATCATGCGTTCGCCGCCGGATGCGTGTACGTTGACCATCCACACACCAAGGTCGGCAGCAACGCCTACCGCTTTTGCGCAGGTATTAGGAATATCGTGGAATTTTAAATCGAGAAACACTTCGAAACCGCGTTTATGCAGCTGTTCCAAAATCATCGGGCCAGTGGCCGTGTAGAGTTCTTTACCGACTTTCATCCGACACAAGGTCGGGTCTAGTTGGTCTGCCATTGCCAACGCTTGTTCAGCGGTTGGAAAATCGAGTGCGACAACAATTGGCGATTTAATTGTTGTTGAAGATGATGTCGTCATAGGTCCAATTTTGCCATTGGTGGCGCGGGAACAAATGCAGTGACAGTCGACCAGTTTTTACAACTCGGGCAGCGCCAATGGGGTTCCTTCGCCTTGAATCCGCAGTTAGTACAAACAAACTTAGGTTCGCTTGCAACAATTCGCCGCAGGATATCATAGACCACTAGTAACTGCGACTTGTCGAGCTGCTGACGGTGCTGCACGACAAGCTCAACTAAGGCGAAAAAGCCCTGATTTGATGGATGATTTTTCAGTTCTGCTAACAATTGAGGAATGGCCTGATTTGGGCCTTCTTCGCTAGCCAGCGATTCCATTGTTGCGATTAACGCGGGTACGTAATGGGTTAAATTCCAGTGCCGTTGTAGGTGCTCTTTCAAGCCCTTGCTATCATCTACAGCCTTAAATGCCAGCACCAAGCGGTCAAGTATTCGCACTAACGCTTGGTCATCTAAATCAACAGCTTTTAAATAACAACGAATGGCTTCCCGATATTCACCTTGGTGGTACGCCATATCCGCCAACACAACAAATGCGCGTGCGCAACGAGAATCAATTTTTAACGCTTGCCGACAAAGGTTCTGTGTTTCTAAATAGTTGCCACGGGCTACCGCTCGCTCGGCAAGTTCGCAAACAGCATGAGAAATACGGCGATCCAACAGATCTAAAGAGGCGAATTTACGCTGTTTGTGAAGATCAAATATACGTTGCCACTCACCTTCTTCCTCTAATAACTCAACAAGATAACGAGAGGCTTGTTCGTGCACTCGCCCCTTGCTTTCCAACAATTCAACGTACAGTTTCTCCGCGCGATCCAATAATCCAGCACACGAATAATCCAGTGCCAATTCAAGTTCAAGTAGATGCAGTGTACTGCGAGGCAAATCAGCGCGTGCAAACAGTGCTTGATGAAGATGAATAGCGCGATCAGCCTCGCCCTTTTCTCGTAAGCTACGTCCTAGCTTTAAAAAAAGATCGATGGCATCGTCATCAATTTGATCAACATTAAGAAGTTTTGCTAACGAGGCATCGTTAGATTCTGCGAGGAGGTATTCAATGCTTGGAATCCAGTCTGGCTTTTCCGATTTTTTTCCTTGCTGCGCAAAGCGATAACCAAACGTCCAGCCTAGTGCGACTCCAGTGAGCAATAAGATATAAACCAGCGCCGAATCCATCATAAGCCGTCAGGCATTCCTATTGTCGCACCAAAATAAAACAAGACATCACATATCGCTGGCCACTATACCAACGCTCAATTGAGAAGACTAAATCTAGACCCGCTAAATCGACGAATGATCCGTACTAGATCAACAAATCTGAGATTAAATCTTAAATCTCAGTCATCCTCAGGATCCAACCCGTCGTTAACTTGATCGCGCAGTTCCTTACCCGGCTTGAAATGAGGAACAAACTTACCCGTCAGATCGACCGTCTCACCGGTTTTCGGATTGCGACCCGTACGAGGCGCGCGATAGTGCAGCGAAAAACTGCCGAAGCCGCGAATTTCGATGCGCTCGCCAGACGATAACGTCAGCGACATGTGATCAAGCAAGGTTTTAACAGCCAGCTCAACATCTTTCGATGAAAGCTGAGGTTGTCTTCCAACAATACGTTCTATTAACTCAGATTTTGTCACCGCCTATCCCTCCTTGAGAACAAAGCTTCACAATAAATCTAGCTAAATCATGCAGTTAGCTCAACCCTTTTGCAAGCAAGCAATGCACACTGTGATCAGAAAATATGCAAATTGTCCACTCCGTACGTCACTATCAGCACCATAAAAGCCATAAAGGTCAAAATGATTTTCTTCGGGCATAAAAAAACCCGCCGAAGCGGGTTTCTTTAAACGGTTAACTCAACAAGACTTAGTCTTTTTGGTTTAACTGTTCTTTGATCAGGTCACCAATAGTGGTAGGACCAGTGATCTCAGCGTCTGCTTTCGCACGCTGTTCTTTCAATGCTGCTTTATCGTCTACGCTGTCTTTCGCTTTGATAGACAGAGCGATAGTACGATTCTTACGATCAACGACAGTGATAACGGCTTCAACCATGTCACCTTCGTTCAGAACGTTACGAGCATCTTCTACTTTATCGCGGCTGATTTCAGACGCTTTCAAAGTTGCTTCAACACCTGGCAATATCTCGATAGTTGCAGATTTTGCTTCAACAGCGATTACTTTACCGTTGATGATAGTGCCTTTGTCATTCTCAGAAACGTATTCAGAGAATGGATCGCTTTCTAGCTGCTTAACACCTAGAGAAATGCGCTCGCGCTCTGGATCGATAGAAAGAATAACCGTTTCTAGCTCATCGCCTTTCTTGTATGCACGAACGGCTTCTTCGCCAGTATCGTTCCAAGAAATATCAGACAAGTGAACCAAACCGTCGATGCCGCCATCTAGACCGATGAAGATACCGAAATCAGTGATTGACTTGATCTTACCAGAGATCTTGTCGCCTTTATTGCACTTAGTGCCAAACTCTTCCCATGGGTTCATGGTGCATTGTTTGATACCAAGAGAGATACGACGACGTTCTTCGTCGATATCCAAAACCATTACATTCACTTCGTCGCCCACTTGAACAACTTTGCTTGGGTGAATGTTTTTGTTAGTCCAATCCATTTCAGAAACGTGAACCAGACCTTCAACACCTTCTTCCAACTCAGCAAAACAGCCGTAATCAGTCAGGTTAGTAACGCGTGCAGTAACACGAGCGTTTTCTGGGTAACGATCATTGATGTTAACCCATGGATCATCGCCCAACTGCTTCAGACCTAGAGAAACGCGGTTACGCTCACGGTCGAATTTCAATACTTTAACGTCGATTTCATCGCCAACAGCAACGATTTCGCTTGGGTGCTTAATACGCTTCCACGCCATGTCAGTGATGTGTAGCAAGCCGTCAACACCGCCCAGATCTACGAATGCACCGTAGTCGGTCAGGTTCTTAACGATACCCTTAACAGACTGACCTTCTTGCAGGTTAGCCAGTAATTCTTCGCGTTCTTGGCTGTTAGCAGCTTCAAGAACCGCACGGCGAGATACAACAACGTTGTTACGCTTAGCATCTAGCTTGATAACTTTGAATTCTAATTCTTTGCCTTCAAGGTGAGCAGTATCGCGAACAGGGCGAACGTCTACCAATGAACCAGGCAAGAATGCACGGATGTTTTTAAGGTCAACTGTGAAGCCGCCTTTAACTTTACCGTTGATAACACCGATAACCATTTCGTCAGCTTCGAAAGCTTTCTCAAGCTCTTTCCAGCTTTCAGCGCGCTTGGCTTTTTCACGAGATAGTTTAGTTTCGCCGAAACCATCTTCAACCGCTTCTAGAGAAACGTAAGTTTCATCACCGATCGCAACTTCTAGTTCGCCTTTGTCGTTCAGGAACTGGCTACGTGGGATAACGGCTTCAGACTTTAGACCTGAGTTAACAGTTACCCAGTCGCTATCGATATCAACAATAGTACCGATAACAATTGAACCTGGTTTCATGTCCAGATCTTTTAAGGATTCTTCAAATAAATCTGCAAAGCTTTCGCTCATGCTCATGAGTATCTACCTATCTCGTTAGTGCGCGTTTCCGGTGTGAATAATGGAAAGCTGCGCTATCCAAATGGCCAGTCACTTGGTGTTAGTCAATATAAAAATTCCTTTGCTTCTTCTCTGTTGAGAGCTGGCTAGCAAAAGAGTTTCATCTCAGATCAGTCCTAAATTACGGACCTGATTCATTACCAATTCACAGACTTCATCAATAGATCTTGATGTACTATCAATCAGTAAAGCGTCTTCCGCAGGGCGTAGAGGTGCAACAGCACGAGTGCTATCACGCTCGTCACGAGCCCGGATGTCTTCGATAAGGGCGGGTAAACTAGCATTAAATCCCTTTTGACGCAACTGTTCATAACGTCTACGGCCACGTTCTTCGGCACTCGCAGTGAGAAAAATCTTAACCGTCGCATCGGTAAAAACAACCGTTCCCATATCTCGGCCATCAGCGATAACACCGGGTGCTTCACGGAAATCACGTTGGCGCTGCAGCAGCGCTGCGCGAACTGCCGGAAGAGCGGCAACCTGCGATGCTAAACTGCCGACTTCTTCTGTGCGAATGGTGTCAGTAACATCATCGCCCTCAAGAATGACACGCACGCCGACTGGTGTTGGTTCAAACATGACATCTAAATTTGCCGCAATCGATGCAACGGATTCTTCATCTTCCAGATCAACATTGCGTCGCTGCGCGGCCAAGCCAGTAATGCGATACAGCGCACCGCTATCAAGCAAACGCCAACCCAGTACTTCCGCTAACTTAGCGCAAACAGTGCCTTTACCGGCACCGGAAGGTCCGTCGATGGTGATTACTGGTGCAATATCAGGCATCCACAGATTCCTCATTAACTTTGAGGGCTAAACCGGCTGCATTAGCCAATTCAACAAACCCCGGGAATGAGGTCGCGACGTTTGCGCAATCACGCACAATAATAGGGTCGCTACCGCGTAGAGAAGCCATGGCAAAGCTCATGGCAATACGATGATCGTGCTGACTTTCAATCTCACCGCCGCCAAAGCTTCCGGCAGCACCAAAACCTTGAATAATAGCGCCATCGTGTGTGCCTTTCGCATCAACACCTAGCGTGACTAAACCATCAACCATGGCTTGAATACGATCACTTTCTTTAACGCGCAGTTCTTCTGCACCTGTTAATACGGTTTCGCCTTCGGCACAAGCAGCCGCGATAAAGATGGCTGGAAATTCATCAATGGCCAAAGGGACTTGATCTTCAGGGATATGAATACCCTTTAACTGGGCGCTTCGAATTCGAATGTCAGCAACCGGTTCACCGCCCACTTCACGTTCATTCAACACCTCAATATTACCGCCCATGGCGCGTAAAATATTAATCACACCAATACGCGTCGGATTAATACCCACATGCTGCAGGGTAATGTCGGAACCCGGCATAATGCTGGCGCCAACCATATAAAAGGCGGCAGAAGAAATATCCGCAGGAACATCAATGCTTGTGGCCGTTAATTCACCACCAGATTTCAACGTCACTTTATTGCCATCAACCTGCACATCGTAACCAAAACCTTTAAGCATGCGCTCGGTATGGTCACGCGTTGGGGCTGGCTCAGTAACTGAGGTTTCACCTTCGGCATAAAGACCAGCAAGCAAAACGCAACTCTTTACCTGTGCACTGGCCATCGGTAAATCGTAATGAATGCCTTTTAATTTACTACCACCCATCACCTTAATAGGAGGACGTCCCGCTTCCGCCGTTTCGACAGCTGCGCCCATTAATCGCAATGGGTCAGCAACACGCCCCATCGGACGCTTAGATAAGGATTCATCACCACTCATCTCAACATCAAACACCTGTCCAGCCATTAAGCCAGCCAATAAACGCATAGAAGTACCTGAGTTACCTAAGTACAAAGCATTTGGCGGTGTCTGTAAGCCATGCAAACCAACACCATGAATGGTTACGCGACCTCGATGCGGCCCTTCAATCACAACACCCATATCGCGAAATGCTTGCAGCGTGGCGAGGCTATCTTCACCTTCCAAAAAGCCGCTTACTTCAGTTGTGCCGTTGGCCAATGACCCCAGCATAATGGATCGATGAGAAATCGATTTGTCGCCGGGTACACGGAAGCTGCCAGACAGCGCCTGACCTGGAGTCGCAATATAAGTAACAGATGCAGTTTTCATAGGATCCACATAGGCCCGTCGGGCGAGTATTTTAGAAAAATGGTCACGCGCCACCTTGGCTCGGGTTAATACGCCCATAACGGTAGTCGTATCTCCCAGCTCAATCGCAGCGCGCAGAAATTTAAGATCGTGCTCGAACAAATCTAAGGTCTTTAGTATTTGCTCGCGGTTGGCAGAAAATATATCTCGCCACATAACAGGGCTACTGGCAGCAATTCGGGTGAAATCACGAAAACCGCCCGCAGCGTAGTTAAAAATTTCTTTATTTTCATGGCTATTGGCTAGGGTATCTACCAAAGAATAAGCCAATAAATGCGGTAAATGGCTGGTTGCTGCCAAGACCTCATCGTGGTGCTCTACCGCCATATCTTCAATATCTGCGCCCACTGCGCGCCAAGCTTGACGCACCAGTTTTAAGGCTTTGCTATCGGTATGAGCTTCGGGGGTAATAATGACCTTATGATGAACATATAGATTTTCATCCGCAGCCAAAACACCACTGCGTTCAGACCCCGCAATAGGATGACCTAACACAAAACGTGTAAAACCATCGCCAAACACAGCCTTTACATCAGCCGCTACCGAACCTTTAACAGATCCAACATCCGTGAGCACAGCAGTGGACGAAATCGAAGCAAGTATACTTTCCAGCACGCCGCGGACAGCCATAATCGGCACCGAAATAATAATTAAATCGGCATCAGCAACGACGTCCGTAATATCCTCACTGAAAAAATCAATTAACCCAGCCTCTTGGGCTAGCGTCATTGACTCTAGATTTCGATCGTATCCACTAACAAAACCAACGTGCCCACGAGCACGCAAGCCTTTAACCCAAGAACAGCCAATCAAACCTAAACCGATAACGGCAATTCGCTCAATTCGAAACTCGGAACTCAAGACAGCACCGCAGTTAAAGCAGCCACAAAAACCTCATTCTCGGCTGATGTACCAATCGATACTCGCAAGTATTCAGGCATTTCATAGTTGGCAACAGGCCGAACAATAACACCACGTTGCAATAAACCCTGATAAACATCCATCGCATTAACGCCAGTAGGTACTTTGAAGCAGACAAAGTTACCAACCGAAGGAATATGACTTAAATTCAAGGCATGAAATGCCTCTACCAAGCGTTTCATGCCGGCATTATTCTCAGCAACACTGCGTGAGACATAATCGGTATCTGTCAAAGTTGCTTTAGCAGCAGCCAACGCGAACGAATCGACATTAAAAGGTGGGCGCACGCGATTTAATAAATCGGCAATCTCAGGACTCGATACACCGTACCCTACGCGTAATGAGGCCAAGCCATACGCTTTAGAAAAAGTACGAGTAACCACCAAGTTAGGATACTGCTCTAATAAGCGCAGACCATTGGGATACTCGGCTTCATCAACATATTCAAAATACGCCTCATCTAGCAGCACCAAAACACGCTGAGGCACTTGGTCCATAAAGCGCACTAACTCGGTTTTAGTTAGCCAAGTACCGGTTGGATTATTAGGGTTAGTAATAAATACGATGCGTGTTTTTTCTGTAACAGCCGACGCCATAGCCTCTAAATCATGGCCGAAGTTCCTCGCCGGAACTTCGATAGTATTGGCACCCACCATTTTGGCAACTAAGCCATAAATAGCAAAAGCATGCTGCGATACCACAATTTCATCGCCATCATTAACAAAAACACGGGTGATAAAATCGAGAATATCGCTAGATCCGTTACCCAGCGTAATTTGTTCTGGACGAATATCGAGTGCTTCGCACAAGGCTTTTTTTAATTCAAAACCGGCACCATCAGGATAGCGAGTTAAATCAGCAAGTTCATTGCGAATAGCGTCAAGCGCCTTTGGACTCGGGCCTAATGGATTTTCATTACTAGCCAATTTAACGATATCGGCTTCGTTCAAACCCAGTTCGCGCGCTAATTCATCAATCGGTTTGCCAGGCTGATAAGGTCGTAACCCACGCACACCCTCAACCGCTAATTCAGTAAAATCTACTGCCCCAGTCATTATAAAGTCACCTCAAAGAACGGCTTTAGGATATGAACCTAACCACTTAAAATCGACCGCCACATCACGTAAACGCTGCATTAATGGCGAAATACGTTGATCATTTTTATGGCCTTCAAAATCAATAAAGAACAAATAATTCCACGTACCAGAATGATCTGGACGGGTTTCAATACGGGTCAAACTGACTCCAGCTTCATGAAATGGGGCTAATACATTGTACAAGGCACCCGGCTGGTTACGGCTAGAAACCATAATCGACGTTTTATCATCACCGCTTGGAATGGTCTCTTGCTTACCAATAATCAAAAAGCGTGTGGTGTTATCAGGACGATCTTCAATGTTCGCATTACGCACTTCTAGCTCATAGAGCTCTGCCGCTGCTTCGCCAGCAATTGCAGCCGCGCCAACTTCGGAAGATGCTCGACGCGCCGCTTCGGCGTTCGAACTTACTGCTATGCGCTCCACATTAGGGAAGTTTTGATCCAGCCATAAACGGCACTGACCTAACGACTGCGCATGCGAGTATATGCGCTGCACATTATCCGTTAATGATTTTACTAACATGTGGTGATGAATACGCAGAGTCACTTCACCACAGATATACAGATTCGAATCATAAAAGCTATCTAACGTATGAGTAACAACACCTTCAGTCGAGTTCTCCACCGGCACAACACCGTACTGTGCAGAACCACTTTCCACTTCACGGAAGACATCCGCAATAGATACCTGACCAGCACAGGTCACCGCATGGCCAAAATGCTTCACCGCAGCCTGCTGAGTAAACGTACCGTGCGGACCTAGATAAGCGATCGTTAATGGCTCTTCGAGTGCCAAGCATTGCGACATAATTTCACGAAAAACGCGCGCAATGGACTCATTCGGTAATGGTCCTTCATTGCGCGCCATGACATTCAGCAATACTTGCGCTTCTCGTTCTGGACGATAGAAAGTAACAAGGCTGCCAGGCTCCGCATACTTATACTTCACCTCAGCAACCTGCTGAGCACATTTAGCCCGCTCATTAATCAATAATTGAATCTGTTGATCCAAAGCATCAATTTGCTGGCGTAATTGATCGAGTTCCTGTGCTTCGCTCATGAATATTCCGATGGTCAGACAGTATGAATTAGCTATTACGCTGCGCAAAATCCGCCATAAATGCAATCAATGCATCTACTGCTTCTTCTGAAACGGCGTTATAAATACTTGCGCGCATGCCACCAACGCTGCGATGGCCCGCTAGGTTTAATAAACCCGCAGCTTCGCTTTCTGCTAAGAAAGATTTTTCTAACGAAGCATCCGCCAAAGTAAATGGCACGTTCATAATGGAGCGATTCGCTATGGCTACTGGATTGGCATAAAACGGATTCGTATCGATAAAGCCATAAAGCTTCTCTGCTTTACGACGATTGACCTTCGCAATGGCTTCCAAGCCACCTTGCTCTTTCAGCCACTCGAACACTAAGCCCGCTAAATACCAGCTGTAAGTCGGCGGTGTGTTGTACATAGACGCGTTATCAGCACAAACCTTGTAGTCAAACATGGTCGGTGTTCCAGCAATGGTGTCGCCAAGCAAGTCTTCACGTACGATAACAACACACAATCCCGCTGGGCCAATATTCTTCTGCGCTCCAGCGTAAATCAAACCAAACTTGGTCACATCCAGTGGCTCAGACAAAATGCAAGATGAGAAATCCGCGACAAGAACTTTGTCACCAACATCTGGAATATAGTCAAACGCGACACCGCCAATGGTTTCATTCGGGCAATAATGAACATAAGCCGCATCGGCACTTAAATTAAGTTCATCCTGAGAAGGTGCCGAGGTAAATGCATTGCCTTCGGTGGTCGCAGCAACATTGACTTCACAGTAACGCTTAGCTTCGGCAATCGCCTTGATAGACCACTGCCCAGTATTGATGTAGTCGGCTTTATTACCACCACGCAATAAGTTCATAGGAACCATAGTGAACTGACTACTCGCACCACCCTGCATAAACAAGACTTTATAATTGTCTGGGATGTTCATTAGGTCGCGTAAATCTTGCTCGGCTTTTTCCGCGACGCCAACGTAGTCCTTACTGCGGTGGCTCATCTCCATGATGGATAAGCCCTTTTCATGCCAGTTAGCTAGTTCTTTTCCAGCGCGCTCAAGCACAGTTTCTGGTAACGCTGCAGGACCGGGACAAAAATTAAATACTCGACTCATGGTGTTTTTACACTCGTTCTCAAAGTCACTTACATTTAAACAAGCAAGCGCACTTTAGTGTGCGCATTACTCAATCAATTTTTACTTAAGCTGCCCAATGAGGAGGGCGCTTTGCCTTTCTTTTCGCTGATTGTTGTTCTTTACGACGCACATTAGCAGCAGCTAATAAAGCGAACATAATACCAGCCATAAAACCGGCAACTCCGCCTAAAGCTACCACTAATATTTTACGAGGTTTAATTGGCCGAAGCGGTAAAATAGCACCTTGGTCTAATTGGACGTATCGAACAGCATCCCAATCAATACTTAGGGTCTCAAGCAGAGAGATATTCCACAGCAACTCAGGCAAACCTTTGATATAAATATCTTCACCACCTTCAATGGAACGATTCTTTAGCTGCTCGACTTCAGAAAGAAGTGCTTTTCTTCCCATCATGTATAACGGTGGTTCACTACTGACAACCACGTCATTAGAACTGTAGAAAGGACGCTCCTGACCAATACTTTCGGCTATTTTTGCCGCCTCTGATAATTCAGCAATTCGTAACTGCTTTGCAGCCAAGTAGCCAGTACGCATATTAGCCGCCCAAACTTTATATTGATTCAACTGACTAGTAACCGCTAAATCCATCTGGTTTTTAATACGCGCGTCATAGCTCTCTATAATGAATTCACCATATTGATTTAAAATACTAGTCGCTAATTGCGGATCGGATAAGTCGAAGGTGATTTTCAAAAACAAATCCCCCCCATCTTTTGCACCCGGATCCAGATACTCAAAACGTTCAGAAAACAGACTAAAGTTCTGCTCATCTGTTAATTTTTCATCATGAATTAGAGCTAAGAGAGCTGGATTTTGCTCACTAAGAAGCTTCTGATAGAACGCTCGCTTTACTGTACCCGACTTAGCCATCCCTCGAAGTTCTGAAAAGGCACGCCCAGTCCCTAGTGAAAAAATGACTTCGTCTTTTCTTCGCTCTACTTTCCCACCAGACGTTACTTCGAACGTTTCTTTTAATCGCGGTTGATTCAATTGACTTAAACCCGCTGACGCTATCTCTTTATAAACTAGCTCTGTACGGTACGTGGGTGTTGCCAGCAGCGCATAAAGCACTGCGACAACAACACCCACAAAAGCAGTACCAACCAACCAGTACCACTTTGATTTAATATCGTCGATCAAATCAAACAAATCGATTTCGTCTTCGGCCTTATATCCAGACTCTAGATTACTCATTCCGCGTCGCCCTCTTCATCACCTTCAGAGTCAGAAGCATCATCATCCATTACTGAATCATCTGCATTGTCGACCAAACCAGTTTCCATCTCACTAGCTTCGCCATCAAGGACAACACCATCAATAACCAGCTCGTCTTCATCAGGATCACAAATACGTTCAACGCCAACGAGTTTTTCTTTATCCGCGATACGAATCAGAGTAACACCTTGAGTATTACGGCCTAACAAAGACACTTCACTAGTACGAGTACGAACAAGCGTACCCTGATCACTCACCAGCATTACTTCATCGCCTTCGAATACCTGTACAGCGCCAACTAAAGCACCGTTACGCTCACTGGTGACCATAGCGATAACGCCTTGAGTACCACGGCCTTTGGTTGGGAATTCCGTTACCAGTGTACGCTTACCATAACCACGCTCAGAAGCGGTTAAGATCGCGCCATTTTCTTCAGGAATAATTAACGAGATAACGCGCTGACCTTCACCTAAGCGAATACCACGCACACCGCGGGCTGTTCGACCCATAGCGCGCACGTCGGTTTCTTTAAAGCGTACCGCTTTACCGGCGTTGCTCAGCATCAAGATTTCTTGTGTACCATCGGTAATAGCAACACCAACCAAGTGATCGCCTTCATCCAATTCACAGGCGATTAGGCCCGAAGAACGTGGACGAGAGAATTGATCCAATGTGGTTTTCTTCACCGTACCGCGTGCTGTCACCATAAACACATAACGTTCTGCGCTGTATTCTGGTACTGGCAGAATTGCAGTAATGCGCTCGCCTTCTTCCGAAAGATTCAATACGTTAACGATCGGACGGCCTTTCGCATTACGACTCGCTTGCGGAATATCATAAACCGTTAGCCAATACACCTTGCCGGCATCGGTAAAACATAGAACCGTGTCATGGCTGTTAACCACTAACAGGTGTTCGATAAAGTCTTCATCCTTAACCGAAGCCGCTGACTTACCTTTACCACCACGTTTCTGCGCTTGGTAGGCATCCATCGGTTGCGTCTTGGCATAACCACCATGGGAAAGGGTTAAGACCAGGGTTTCTTCAGGAATTAAATCACGAGTCGTCAAGTCACGCTTAACGGCCATAATTTCAGTTTTACGTTCATCGCCGTACTCTTCGCGAATGGCCACTAGCTCTTCACGAATCACTTCCATCAAACGCTCGCCACTACCAAGAATTTCTAAATACTCAGCAATTTCAGCTAATTTAATTTGGTATTCTTCGATCAGTTTTTCGTGCTCTAAGCCTGTCAGTTTTTGCAAGCGTAAATCGAGAATGGCTTGAGCTTGAGCAGGTGACAAATGGTAAAGACCATCGCGGAAACCGTATTCTTCTGGCAGATCATCAGGGCGACAGGCATCTTCACCAGCACGCTCTAACATATCCAGCACATCGCCCGGCTGCCACGCAGCAGCAATCAAAGCTTCTTTCGCTTCTGAAGCCGTTGGCGACTGTTTGATCAGCGCAATAACAGGGTCGATATTGGCTAACGCTAACGCTAAGCCTTCTAACAAATGACCACGCTCACGCGCTTTGCGCAGATTATAAATAGTGCGGCGCGTAACGACTTCACGGCGATGTTTAATAAAGGCATCAAGCAATTGGCGCAAATTCAAAATGCGCGGCTGACCGTCAACCAAGGCTACGGTGTTAATACCAAACACACCTTGCAGCTGGGTTTGCGCAAACAGGTTGTTTAATACGACTTCTGGCATTTCGCCACGACGCAGTTCAATCACGATACGCATGCCGTCTTTATCAGACTCGTCGCGCAGCTCCGTGATGCCTTCTAATTTCTTCTCTTTTACCAGCTCCGCAATTTTTTCAATCAAGCGTGCTTTGTTTACCTGATAAGGAATCTCGGTAAAGATAATACTGATCTTGCCGTTACGTTCGTCTTCTTCAAAATGATGACGTGCACGCAAGTAAATACGGCCACGGCCCGTGCGGTATGCTTCAACAATACCATCGCGACCATTGATAAAGGCGCCAGTAGGGAAATCGGGGCCAGGAATATATTCCATCAAATCGTCGATGGTGAGATCGGGATTGTCGATCAAGGCCAAACAACCATTCAACACTTCAGTGAGGTTATGCGGCGGAATATTCGTCGCCATACCAACCGCGATACCCGAAGAGCCATTAACCAATAGATTCGGTACACGAGTCGGCATTACTGCAGGAATGAGTTCCGTACCGTCATAGTTAGGCACCCAATCAACGGTTTCTTTGTCGATGTCGGCCAAAATATCGTGTGCGATTTTTTGCATACGAATTTCGGTGTAACGCATCGCCGCAGCGGAATCACCATCAACAGAACCGAAGTTACCTTGACCATCCACCAGCGTGTAACGCATAGAGAAGTCTTGCGCCATACGAACGATGGTATCGTAAACCGCAGAGTCACCGTGTGGATGGTATTTACCGATTACGTCACCAACAACACGAGCGGATTTTTTATAGGGTTTATTCCAATCGTTTCCAAGAACATTCATCGCATGCAGAACGCGTCGATGAACGGGTTTTAAACCATCCCGCACGTCTGGCAGAGCACGTCCTACAATTACACTCATCGCGTAATCTAGATACGACTGCTGCAGCTCATCCTCAATGTTAATCGGAAGAACTTCTTTGGCTAACTCACCCATAAATTTCTGGCCCGTTTAGTTCGGCTCACTCACATCGTAAATTCGATATGAATGATGCTGTCCTTGTTATTTGGATGACAGGCTCAAGCCCGTCAATAAAGCGCTGAATGATACCACAAAACAACGAGATACCTAATGAGAGCGCCTGTACGGCGATTTCAGCCGTTTTTGCTCTAAACCGCCAGCTTCCCATTGATCAAAATAAGTACAATCACTCTCCTTTTTACGTTCATTTAGTTAATTACACCCGCTTTTTACCAAGTTAACGCCCTTAGCAGTCGCACCGCCCCAAACCGATTAGGTATACTCGCTACTATTTATAGTAATAAGGCAATCAGGAATGCAGGCTAACCAACACGCCGATCTGCGACTCAATGCCCGCTGGTTAATCACCATGGACGGCCAAGCTGAGGTTGAAAACAACAAAGCTGTGTTCATCAAAGAGGGTCGAATAGTTGCCATAGAGGACTCGGCCAACGCGACTTGGACAGCCGACGAGACCATTGCACTCGATGAGCACGCTCTTTTACCTGGCTATATTAATGCTCATGGTCACGCTGCTATGTCGCTGTTTCGCGGCTTGGCCGACGATCTACCCTTGATGACTTGGCTGCAAGAACACATCTGGCCCGCAGAAGGCCAATGGGTAAACAGCGAATTTGTTTATCAAGGCACCCAGCTAGCCATTGCAGAAATGCTGAAATGCGGCACTACGACCTTTGCAGATATGTATTTCTTTCCGGAAGACAGTGTACAAGCGTCGATTGATGCGGGAATCCGCAGTGTTGCTTTCACACCGATTCTCGATTTTCCAACTAACTTCGCACAGAACGCCGACGAGTACATTCGCAAAGCTCTGGCGGCACACGAACGCTTTCGTCATGAGGCATTAGTAACACTCGGTCTTGGCCCCCATGCGCCCTATACCGTATCCGACGAACCGCTCAAAGAGATCACAATGCTCGCTGACCAACTCGATATGCCCGTGCAAATTCACCTGCATGAAACCGCTTTTGAAGTTGAGCAAAGCTTGGAACTATACGGCGTACGCCCGACGCAACGCTTAGCTGATTTAGGTTTTCTTACAGAGCGTGTCAGCTGCGTGCACATGACGCAAATCAACGACAGCGATATTCAATTGTTGCAGCATGCTGGGGCTTCGATCGTTCATTGTCCTGAGTCGAATTTAAAACTGGCCAGCGGCTTTAGTCCAACCCAGAAATTCTTAAATGCGGGAATTACCGTAGCATTAGGAACGGATGGCGCTGCCAGTAATAACGATTTAAACATCCAAGGTGAATTGAAAACCGCCGCAATGCTAGCCAAAGCGGTTGCCATGGATGCCGGAGCTTTTCCTGCGGGCCAAGCCCTATATGCTGCGACAATGGGTGGCGCTAAAGCGCTTGGAATCGACGAGCAGACGGGCTCTATTAGCCTTGGCAAATGGGCCGATTTACAAGCCGTGAAACTCACCGGTTTGGCACAGCAGCCCATGTATGATCCAATTTCACAGCTGGTCTACACGGATAGCAGCCGTGCTACAGAATATGTATGGGTGGCTGGTAAAGCCTTGCTCGATAGCGGCGAGTTAACCACCTTAAACGAAAATACTTTACGTCAGCAGACTCAGTACTGGCAGCAACAGATAGCCAACGCTTAATAGGATTTTTAATATGACCGAAGTTACCACGAGCGCCGCCATCAAAAGCAATGTCGATCACGCCGAAATCGCTAAGTTTGAAGCCCTAGCGTCACGTTGGTGGGATATGGATAGCGAATTCAAGCCGCTGCACGACATCAATCCATTACGAACCAACTACATTGATCGTCATGCAAGCTTAGCCGGAAAGCGCGTATTAGATGTGGGTTGCGGCGGCGGTATTCTCAGCGAAGCGATGGCGCAACGTGGTGCCGACGTTATGGGTATCGATTTAGGTGCCGCACCATTGAACGTCGCCAAACTTCACGCACTGGAATCCGGTGTGAGCGTTCAATATCGTCAGGTTGCCGTAGAGGAACTGGCGGCTGAAATGCCTGAGAGCTTCGACGTCGTTACGTGTCTAGAAATGCTAGAGCATGTGCCAGATCCAGCCTCGATCATTAAAGCCTGTCAAACCCTAGTAAAACCGGGCGGCCACGTATTCTTCTCAACGCTTAATCGCAATCCCAAAGCTTATGCAATGGCGATTATTGGTGCCGAATATCTGTTACGCATGCTGCCAGCCGGCACCCATGACTACAGTAAATTCATTAAACCGAGTGAACTCACACGCTGGTGTCGTGCCGCTGAATTATCGGTGACCCATATGACGGGGATGGTCTACAACCCAATTACCAAAGACTACAGCCTGAAAGACCTCGATGTGGCCGTAAACTATTTGGTCGCTACTCGTAAAGATGATGCCGAGGCATGAAGCTAACGCCACCTAAGGCCATACTATTTGATCTTGATGGCACTCTCGTTGATACCGCACCGGATTTTTACGATGTAGTTAATAGCTTACGTGCCGACGAAGGTTTGCCAGCACTTGATCACGAGCGCATTCGTGAACAAGTGAGTAATGGTGGCATTGCTCTCGCCTGCCTGACCTTCGAGATCACAGCAGACCACAATGATATTCAGGCTTATCGCATGCGCGTACTCGACCGCTATAGCACCTGTATTGGTAGCCTAAGCGGTTATTTTCCGGGCTTTGATGAAACCATCAAAGGTATCGAAGCAGCAGGAATCCGCTGGGGTATTGCTACCAATAAGCCTCGTGCCTACACCGACCCATTACTCGCTAATTTGGGCATTCACTGTGATAGCGTGATTTGCCCAGAAGATGTTAGCCAATCAAAACCCGCTCCAGATGCACTGCTTCTTGGCGCACAGCAGCTGAACGTCAACGCCAGCGAATGTTGGTATGTCGGTGATCATTTGCGCGATATGGAAGCAGCCAAAGCCGCAGGCATGCTGGCCATTGCTGCCCGATTTGGTTATCTCGAGGCCAGCGACAATGGCAGTTTATGGCCAGTCGATCTTTGGATTGAACAACCGACCGACTTATTAACGCTTATCGCAGCACACCAAGCTTGAGACGTTATTGATATTCCACCAGCATGGCGGCAAACTTCCACCGGCAGTTTGCCCGACACCCTTGCCGCTATTGCCGCTACCACCTATTGAGACCGAACAATGAATGAACAAAACGATCAAATTTTAGCAGGCCGTGTCATTTTAGTGACAGGAGCAGGCTATGGTATTGGCCGCGAAGCTGCCCTAACCTACGCCCGTGCTGGTGCGACAGTTTTGTTGCTTGGCCGTACCCAAGAGGCACTGAACGACACCTACGATTTGATTGAAGCCGAGAATCTGCCACAAGCCGCGGTACTGCCTTTTGATCTTGAGCAAAAAGACGAAGATCCTTTCCGTCAACTGGCTGCTCTCATTAACGAAAACTTCGACCATCTTGACGGCGTCCTGCTGAATGCCTCGGTTCTAGGACAGCGTACTACACTTGAAAACTATGATTTCAATACATGGCAGAAAGTGATGCAAATTAACGTCAACGGCCAATTTGCTTTGATGAAACACTTACTGCCACTGTTGCGATCTGCACCCGCAGACGCATCGGTTATTTTCACCACCAGCAGTGTTGGCCGCGAAGGTCGTGCCTATTGGGGCGCTTATTCGGTATCGAAATTCGCCACCGAAGGGCTAATGCAAGTCATGGCGCAAGAACTGGAAAATACCAGTCAGGTTCGAGTGAACAGTATTAATCCCGGTGCAACTCGTACTACCATGCGAGCGGCAGCGTATCCGGCAGAAGATCCAGCAACAGTGACAGAAGCTGCCGCTATCATGCCGCTTTATCTACACTTAATGAGCCCAGCGTCCATTGGCACGCACTGCCAAAGCCTTGATGCACAGCCTAAGTAGCCTGATAGGCCACGGCGTTCGCTAAACGCAAAAAAGCGGCGATTAATCGCCGCTTTTTCATTACTGAACAGTCATTTTTTTGGCTGACACATCTCGCCTCATGGCGTCAATTTGCCAACCCCTTGCCACTCCCCTACCTGCCATACTTCATAACTATTTGTTTTTATTACGTTTTATTTAATTTTCAATAATGGCATAGAAATCGCTTATCACCTCTACAGATGCAATCACCATTTAATGAGGTAGCTCATGGTCAGTCCGTTACATAGCAACGGTAGAGCAGAACTCCGCGATGAAAAAGTCGTCATGCCATTTGGCGACTTAGCGCCACGGCCGGACATCCGTCCGGAAGTACTGCTCAAATTATCCGGCAAACTGCAAACCACACTGGAACTCAGCCAGCTGATTGAGATCTTTTTTACCGAGATCCAGCAAGCAGTTTTAATTGATGGCCTGACATTTAATCATGCGCCTAACAATATTTTGTTAAGTCAGGGCAAAGCCAGCGTTCATAGCGCCAGTTATCGCCTGCAGACCCAACAAGATTATATGGGTGATTTGATGTTCCATCGCTCAACCCGATTCCGTGAGCACGAACTTGCGAATATCGAAGGGCTACTGTCCACCTTAGTGTATCCACTGCGTAACGCCTTACGTTACCACGAGGCACTCGCCGCAGCCTTCCGTGATCCTCTTACTGGTGCAGGCAATCGTGTAGCCTTAGATAAGACCTTGTCGCGTGAAATTGAGCTCGCGAAACGTCATGGTCAAGACCTATCCATACTGATGCTCGACCTCGATCACTTTAAACGAGTGAACGACGAGTTCGGCCACGGTATGGGCGATAGAGTACTAAAAGAAGCGGTACTTTCGATGACTGATTGCATTCGCCAAACGGATATGTGCTTTCGTTATGGCGGTGAAGAATTTCTAATCATGCTCAGCAGCGCAGAAGAGGCGGGAGCCCTGCGTATTGCCGAACGTATTCGCATGAGCATCAATGAATTACGATTCACTGGCGACAAAGGCACGCTGCAAGTTAGCGCTAGTATCGGCTGCTCGAGTTTAAAAGGCGATGACTCTATGGAATCTCTCATTACTCGCGCCGATGAGGCACTCTATGTGGCCAAAAAGCATGGCCGAAACTGCGTTATCAGTGATTGCGATATGGCGATACCCGAACCGCTCGACAAGCAAACTGTGCCAACGCCAAACCCAAATCGTTAGTCCGACTTGGCTAAACCAAAAAAGGGGATTCATGCAAAACATGAATCCCCTTTTCTATTCCATCTAGCAGGCCAATAAATTGTCCCACCGAACCAGTGCCAAATTTACTCTGGTGCTTTCGGTGGCTTAGGTTTTGAACCCACCTGCTGACGAATTTTCTGACGTTTCGCCTGCCGATCAAACTGCTCTTTCTCGCGACCAACCATACGCTTAGTGCGCTTATGATTAATACCGACTAAATCTGCAAGATCGTTCACTTCTCGCTGGCCTAGCTCGACCCAAGTACCAACAGGTACGTTGGCCGGCATAAAAATACAGCCGTAACGCACCCGTTTCAGACGGCTAACGGTAATACCTTGGCTTTCCCAGAGGCGACGTACTTCGCGGTTACGACCTTCCATAACCACGACGTGATACCACTTATTCTGGCCATCGCCATCAAAGAATTTCACATCGGTAAAACGAGCAACGCCGTCTTCTAACAACACGCCTTCTTTAAGACGCTCGATCATCTCATCGTCAACCTCGCCACGCACACGCACAGCGTATTCACGGTCGACACCGGTCGATGGATGCATCAACTTGTTGGCCAAATCACCGTCGGTGGTAAACAGCAACAAGCCACTGGTATTGATATCCAAACGGCCAACGTTAATCCAACGTTCGCCTTTGGTTTTTGGTAAGTGATCGAAAACGGTAGGACGACCATCAGGATCGTTACGCGTACACACTTCACCAATCGGCTTGTTGTAAGCCAATACTCGACGTGAGCGGCCTGCTTCTTCCACTTCCATTTTACGGCCATCAACGCGGATATCATCGTGACGTCCAGCGCGGTCGCCCAATTGAGCCGTTACGCCGTTAACCGTGACACGGCCTTCGGCAATCCAGCGCTCAACTTCGCGACGAGAAGCAACACCAGCAATTGCCAGCAGTTTTTGAATTCGTTCATTCATGGGGTTTTTTATCTTCTTCGATTACACGATCAGTCACGTCACCCGACGATACTGCGTGTTCATTAACTTGCGCTTCATCCATTGAAACGCGCTCTTGAGTGTCATCACTCGTTGATTCTTCTTCACTCAGGTCAGCATCCTGAGCTTCTTGCTCGCGTTTGGCTTTTTCCGACGCCTCTAAGCGCTCTAGCAACTGGCCAAGATCACGTACTTTACGCCCACCACCGTTCTCTTCGCTGGCTTCTTCAAACACGTTATCTTCTACTTGCGCCAGTAACGCGGCGGCTTTGGCTAAATCTTCATCAGTAGCAGCCAATACACTGGCGCTGCGTTCCGCTGCTTCTTCGTCGGTAGTAAAACGATAGTCGGCAGCTGGCGCTTGCCGCGCCTCGGCATCATCACCTAACTCCAACTTACGATTAGCATCGTCCAACTCACGAATTTCCATCAGTGATGGTAAATCTTCCAGCGACTTAAGACCGAAATAGTCGAGGAATTCGCGCGTAGTCGCGTACATGGCTGGCCGCCCCGGCACATCACGATGGCCGACGATTCTGACCCACTCACGCTCCAAAAGAGTTTTCATTGTACCAGAGCTAACGACAACTCCGCGCACATCTTCGATATCACCGCGGGTTACTGGTTGGCGATAAGCAATCAGGGCTAAGGTTTCAAGCAAGGCACGCGAATAACGTTGTGGTTTTTCTTCCCATAAACGCGCGACCCAACCCGCCACACTGGCTCTAACTTGCAGCCGATAACCTGACGCCACTTCAGCAATCTCAATACCGCGCCCTAAAAGATCGTTTTTCAACTCAGTTAAGGCTTGTTGAATTTCACTCGGACTGGGCTGTTGATCTTCATCAAACAGAGTTTGAATGCGCTCTACCGATAACGGCGAACCCGCTGCCATCAAAGCCGCTTCGATAATAATTTTTAAGGCCGGTTGACTCATGCCACCCTCAATTTCAAATGGATCACGCCAAACAATTCATGCTGGACGATATCAATCGTCGACTCTTTAATTAGCTCAAGAATGGCTAAAAATGTAACGACAACTCCGAGCTTTCCTTCTTCTGGCGAAAATAAATTGCGGAAGGGAACAAAATGCCCGCCTTTCAACGCTTCGAGTACGTCGCTCATGCGCTCACGTGTGGATAACTGCTCGCGCTGAATTTCATGGTGTTCAAAACGCTCTGCACGTCGCATGACTGAAGCCAAAGCCAACATCATTTCACGCATGTCCACTTCTGGGTGAACGCGTTCCTGAATGCGATCAGGAGCATCAATAATGGCGGTAAATACATCACGCTCTAGTCGTGGCAATTCATCTATTTGCTCTGCCGCATCTTTAAAGCGTTCATATTCTTGCAAACGGCGTAGCAACTCGGCACGCGGATCTTCTTCTTCGCCGTCTTCGGCATCTTGATTACGCGGCAGTAATACACGGCTTTTGATTTCGGCCAGCATAGCCGCCATAACCAAATACTCACCCGCTAGCTCAAGCTGCATGGCTTGCATCATTTCGATGTACTGCAGGTACTGATCTACGATGTCAGAAACGTTAACCTCTAAAATATCGAGGTTTTGCTTGCGAATAAGGTACAGGAGTAAATCAAGTGGACCTTCAAACTGCTCAAGAATGACTTCTAGTGCATCAGGCGGAATGTATAAATCCAACGGCAACTGCGTCATCGGCTGCCCTTGTACTAAGGCAAACGGCATTTCGCCCTGACGCGCTTGTCTACCGACACGGCCGGTATACAAAGGGTTAGTGATTTCGACTTCGCTCATTCAGGCCTCACGGACTTAACGCACATTAATTACGACGATACGGAAAATTAACAATACTGGGCTTTAGCGATAAGCGAGCCCCATGGCATCGCGTACTTCTTCCAATGTTGCTCGAGCAGCATCACGTGCTCGCTCAGTTCCCTCGGCAATGATACTGTGAACCAGATCAGTATTCTCTTCATATTGCTTGCCGCGCTCACGAATCGGCGCTTGCTCTGCCACAATGGCGTCAATCACCAACTGTTTGCATTCTAAACAACCCCAAGCAGCATTGGTGCAATTCTTTTGTACGGTCGCGCGTATTTTCTCATCAGAATACACTTCATGAAATTGCCACACAGGACAGCGCGTCGGTTCACCCGGATCGGTTAAACGAATCCGCGCCGGATCCGTCGGCATATTGCGAATTTTCTTTTCGATTTTATCCGGCGAAGCCCGCAAAGAAATCGTATTGCCGTTTGATTTCGACATTTTCGCACCATCAAGCCCTGGCATTTTGGCCGCATCACTGAGAATAATTTGCGGCTCAGGCAAGATACTTTTTCCCATGCCAACGATATATCCCATCAAGCGTTCTTTGTCGCCCAGAGTGATATTGCTTTGCTCTTTTATCAACGCTTGTGCAGTCAATAAGGCATTGGCATCGCCATGACTGGTATACGCTTGACGCAACTCGCTGTACAAACGCCCCGCCTTTTTACCTAACTTGCGAATTGCCATTTCAGCATTGGCTTCGAAATCCGTCTCGCTGCCGTATAAATGATTAAATCGGCGCGCCACATCTCGCGCGATTTCGATGTGCGCAACCTGATCAGCACCAACAGGCACCAGCCCGCCTCGATAGGCCAAAATGTCGGCAGCTTGCAGTAACGGATAGCCAAGGAAACCGTAGGTCGCGAGGTCTTTCTCTTTCAATTCCGCTTGGTGATCTTTATAAGCAGGAACACGCTCCAGCCAACTCAACGGTGTAATCATAGACAAGAGCATGTGCAGCTCAGCTTGCTCTGGCACTCGACTTTGAATAAACAGATTAGCAGAACCAGGGTTGACACCCGTTGCCAACCAATCCACCACCATGTCCCATGTCGCCTTAGCGATATGATCTGACTTACCATAGTCGGTCGTCAGTGCATGCCAGTCGGCAACAAAGAAGAAACATTCATATTCATGCTGAAGACGCACCCAGTTTTTCAGGACGCCGTGATAATGCCCAAGATGAAGACGCCCCGTAGGACGCATACCCGATACCACCCGCCTCTGCGGATCAACAGAACTCAATTTAATTCCTCTTTCCTATTAAATTCGAACGCCTCGTAATCCTCACGAGGCTGACTAGATACCCTAGCATTGCTGTTGGCTTCACGCCAAACCGAAAATACCGACCGACGCACGGATCTTCTCTAACAAAGGCGCGGCGACGGCGCGGGCTTTGATCGCACCTTTTTGTAACTCGGCTTCTATATCCGCAGGACGTGCCATCAAGTCTTCATAGCGCTCACGGGCTTCAGCTACTTCAGCGTTAACAAGTGCAAACAACTGAGCTTTAGCATCCCCCCAGCCAATGCCATCGGCAAAGGCTTGGCGCATTTCTGCTGTTTGCTCTGGTGTAGCAAAAGCTTGCCAAATTTGGAAAACCGTTGAAGTGTCGGGGTCTTTCGCTTCACCCGGCTCAAGCAAATTAGTTTTGATTTTGTTGATGTGCTTTTTCAGCTGTTTTTCGCCTAGAAATAGCGGGATGGTATTGCCGTAGCTCTTACTCATCTTGCGACCGTCTAAACCCTGTAAAACTGCAACATTGTCATCAACTTGGAAGTTGGGTAGCGTCAACAAAGGTTCTTTTTTGCAGTAAATGTGGTTGAAACGCTGAGCCATATCGCGCGCCATTTCAACGTGCTGAATTTGGTCTTTGCCAACAGGTACTTTATGCGCACCAAACATTAAAATGTCAGCAGCCATCAGCACAGGATAGCTAAACAGGCCCATCGTAATGGCTTTATCAGCATCTTCGCCTTCAGCGATATTGACGTCGACAGCGCCTTTGTAGGCATGGGCACGATTCATCAAACCCTTGGCACAAATACAATTCAGCATCCATGTCAGTTCTGGTATTTCGCGAATATCTGATTGGCGATAGAACACGGCATTATCTGTATCTAAGCCCAACGCTAGCCACGTAGCAGCAATCTCTTTGGTCGATTGATGCACCGCCGCAGGGTCCTGACACTTAATCAGGGCGTGGTAATCCGCCAAAAAATAAAACGATTCATTGTTAGTATCGCGGCTGGCTTCAATCGCAGGACGGATAGCCCCAACATAGTTACCTAAGTGCGGCGTACCCGTGGTGGTGATACCGGTTAATACACGCTGTTTGCTCATGTGGCTTACTCGTTGACTCTGCCAATAATAAAGCGCGCCATCATACCGGTTTTAAGACGAGGTTTACAGGAATGCGGAAGCATCTCCAACACCCTGACGCAGAAGCTCTGGTGCGTCTTCCGTCATATCAATGACTGTGGTGGCCTCAATGCCACAATAACCGCCGTCAACAACGAGATCTAACTGATGTTCTAGCATTTGACGAATATCGTAAGGGTCTGACAAAGGCATGATCTCGCCCGGCATAATCAAAGACGTCGTCATTAAGGGTTCGTTCATTTCTTCTAGTAATGCCATCGCAATCGCATTGGCCGGCACTCGAATACCAATGGTGCGTTTTTTCGGATGCATCAGCAGCCTTGGAACTTCACGCGTACCCGGCAAAATAAAGGTAAAAGCTCCCGGCGTATGGGCCTTTAACAAGCGATACTGGCTGTTATCGACCTTTGCGAATAACGATAGCTCGGACAAATCACGGCACAGTAAGGTGAAATTATGCTTAGGACCCAGCTGACGCAGACGATGCAGGCGCTCAGTCGCATTTTTATCACCTAAACGACACGCTAAGGCATAGGCGCAATCGGTAGGAATGACGGCTAAACCGCCGCCGCGAATAATCTCAGCCGCTTGTTTGATTAAACGTTGCTGGGGATTTTCTGGGTGTATTTGGAAAAACTGACTCACACTCTAACCTCTAAAAAATTAAGACCATGAAGCCCATACTGGCGTCACGTCCTTCGGAAATGCAGGCATTACCCCCAAATCCAAACCAAATCGATTAGGACCATGAAAATCACTTCCGCAAGAACCTAATAAATCCATTTCTCGTGCCAACGCCGACATTTGTCCGAGCTGGTTGGCATCCATATTACCGTAAGCTACTTCTAACCCTTGGCCGCCTGCATCTTTAAAATCCTGCAAACACGCTTTCAGTTTAGTACGCGTCATCTTGTATAAATGAGCATGGGCCATGACGGCCGTGCCGCCAGCCGCAACGATCCACTCAGTTACTTGGGCGAGTTCTGGCCAACTCGCTTTCACATCGCCCGGCTTGCCTGCCCCCAGATACTTATTAAAGGCCGCTGCCATATTCGGCACCCAACCTTGATCAATCATGTATTGAGCAAAATGTGGCCGCCCAATAGCCTCGCCACCGGCATACTCGCGCACGGCATCCAGATCGACGGTTTGCTTAATGCGCTTACCGACGCGTTCAGCAATCAACAGCGAGCGTGATTCCCGCGCGGCGGTTTGCGCCGCTTCAGCTGCCCGCATCACGTCGGATTCTGGGTCGAAATTCAAACCAACAATATGCACTGTGATCCCACCCCAGACACATGACAGCTCTATGCCAGAAATCAATTTAATTCCAACTTCGGCCGCTTTTTCGCGCCCCAGACGGAACCCCTCGACAGTATCGTGGTCTGTAATCGCCAAGATCTTCACCCCGCGCTCAGCTGCCCGACTGACAACATCGGGTGCAGATAATTTGCCGTCTGAGGCGGTACTGTGGCAATGCAGATCAATTTCGGAGTTCACATGGACGCTCGTGGTGGGTTAATACATAATGCCCTTCATTGTAAATGCACAGAAGCCAACTAGCGAATGAAGTTACTAATCGATTTTTTGCCCATCGTCATCTTTTTCTTGGTCTACAAATTTGCCCCAGAAACAGTTGAACTCGTAACGCCGTTTATCGGTTCAGAAAATGCCGACATATTAGGATCTCTCGACCCCATTATTTTAGCCACTGCGGTGCTAATTCCCGCCACAATTATGCAAATTGCTTATACGGTGTACAAAACCGGACATGTTGAAAAAATGCAATTAGTAACCCTCGCATTGGTGATCGTGTTAGGTGGCTTGACCGTGGCGTTTAAAAATAAAGAATTTATCCAATGGAAGCCCACCATCGTTAACTGGTTATTTGCCGCAGCATTTTTGTTCAGCCAGTTGTTTACAGAAAAATCCATTCTCGAACGCATGATGGGCGGCAATATGTCGTTACCCCCCGAATTATGGGTACGTTTAAACTATGCATGGGTGCTCTTCTTCTTCTTCAGTGGAGCCGCCAATTTGTATGTAGCGGCCCATTTTTCCGAAGATACTTGGGTTAACTTTAAGTTATTCGGTTTGCTTGGCCTGACCATCCTGTTTATTGTAGGCCAGTCGCTGTTTTTGTACCGTTACATAAACCACGAGGACGAATAAGTATGTGGTATGCCATTATTAGCCAAGATGTCAGTAATAGCTTAGACAAGCGCCTTGCAGCTCGTCCTGCACATTTATTGCGCTTGCAAGAACTGACCGCAGAAGGTCGATTGCTGGTTGCCGGACCTCACCCAGCCATTGATAGCGAAAATCCTGGTGATGCAGGATTTACCGGTAGCTTAGTTATCGCCGAATTTGCCAGTTTGAACGATGCCCAAGAGTGGGCTGATGCAGATCCTTATGTAAGTGCTGGTGTATACGAACGGGTAGTCGTTAAGCCATTTAAGCGTGTACTTCCCTAAATTTTTACAACAACAATAAAGGTATCGATTGTGAAACGTGTCGTCCTGTTATTCGCTGGCCTATTGCTAGCTATCTCGGCCTCTGCCGTTGAGAAGCGCTATGTCTCCGACAAACTCTATATTCAACTGCGCTCGGGTCCTAGTCAGGAATACCGGATTCTAAAAGTGATTCAAAGTGGTGAGCACTTAATCGTATTAGAAGAAAACGAAACCGAAGGTTACACCAAGGTAAAAACCGACAAGGGGGTTGAAGGTTGGGTACTGACCCGCTTCCTTGAAAATGAGCCTATTGCGAAAGAGAAGCTGATTCTAGCCAATCGTGAACTAGAACAATTACGTGCAGAAAAATCCACGACGCAAAGTCAGAGTAGTGAATTGCAAGCCGAACTGGAAACAGTAAAGAGCGAACGTTCTACTTTAGCTCGCGACAACGCTAAATTAGAAAAAGAATTAGAGCGTATTATGAGCATCTCCGACAACGCATTGGCATTGGACGAGAAAACCAAAAAGCTCACGCTACGCAATCAAGAGCTGGAAATTCAAGTTGAAACCATGACTAATGAAAACGCTCAGTTGCGCGACGACAGCCGCCAGACCTTTTTACTCTATGGTGGCGGCTTAGTATTTATCGGCATCTTTGCCGGGCTGGTATTACCTGGATTACGCGGCAAGCGCAATAACAGTGGCTGGAGCTGAGTTAGCTCTGGTCAGCACCGGCGTTATCTGTGATCTGTCTTTCAGGCAGATCGCAGTGACCCAAAGACATTTCCGCCGATATCGCGTCACGCAAACGTCGTTTTAAATCGGCCGCTTCTGGAAAGCCCTCATCTTTTCTTCGATCCCATAAGCAAATATCGTCTACCCACACCTGAAAGTCGCCCGACTCTCCCACTTCCATAAAAATACCCGCTAATTGGCCATTAAATGTACTAAATAGCTCTTGTGCGTACCAACCTGCACGTAAACCCCATTTACAGCCTTCACAAAAGCGTATTCTTACCGTAGGTTTAGACATTCAAATTATCTCTGGAGATTAACCATGCGTTTGATGATGACACTGTGCGCTCTACTGTTCAGTATTTCTAGCTTTGCGGCCGACAGCAAAGCTGCCGCCCCCGACGAGGTTGTTCTGGTCGGAATGAACACTAGCGTTGGTTATATTGAATTAGAACTGAATAAAACCAAAGCGCCGATCAGCGTTGCCAACTTTTTATCCTACGTGAACTCTGGTCATTATAACGGCACTGTGTTTCACCGCGTTATCAAAGACTTCATGGTACAAGGCGGCGGGTTTGGCGCTGACATGCGTCAAAAAGCCACACAACCGCCCATTAAAAACGAGGCTGATAATGGCTTAAAAAATAATCGTGGCACCATTGCTATGGCACGTACTGCATCTGTTGATAGCGCTACTAGCCAGTTTTTTATCAACGTAAAAGACAATACCTTTTTAAACAATGGCGTGCGTGATTTTGGTTATGCCGTATTCGGTAAAGTGGTGACTGGAATGGCCGTGGTGGATGCGATAGCAAACAGCCAGACCGGTGCTCGCGATGTACCGGTACAGCCGATTGTTCTGCACGATGTGCGTATTATCGACGATGCACCAAAAGCATCAGAGTAACCACCAAAGCAGCAGCGGTAAGGTCACGAACGACAACAAGGTCGAAGTGACCACCAGCCCGGCAATAGCTTCGGGCTGGCGCTGGTAGCGCACGGCAAATAGGTAATTGAATACGGCTACGGGCATTGATGCCTGCAATAACACCACGCCCCGTACAATCCCCTCTAGCTCCAATAACCATACCACCAGCAAACCTGCCAACAAGCCTCCAGCCACTCGACAAACGCTGTAGAACAAGGCTTTACGCCACGCGGTAATCTGTAAGCGCACCAACGACACGCCAAGGGTAATGAGCATCAAAGGTATGGTCATTCCGCCAATCAGCACGATGGGGTTCTGCAGCAATTCGGGTAACCGCACATCTAACCAAAGCAACAACAGCGATAACGCTATGGCATATAAAATCGGCATTTTAAACAAGCCACGCCAACCCCCTGCTTGACTTCCACCAGCGGCTAAAATACCCACGGGAAAGTGCGCTACAGACAGCATCATAAAGAAAGCTAAAGCTAGCGCCAGGCCTTCGTCACCAAATGCGAATAGGCAAACGGGAAGACCCATATTGCCCACGTTAGGAAAAACAAACGACGGAAAGTAAGTGCGAACATCATCGCCGCAGGCTTTGGGAATGAGCCAACCAGCTAACGACATCAGTGAGGCGATTAAAATACACGCCAGAGCGGTTTGATTGAACGCAACAAGGTCTATTTCAACACCGCCAAGAACCGACAGCATTAAACACGGAGCACCCACATTCAGCACCAAGCGCGAGATAAAATCGGTGTCGAAATTCGTGCCCGAACGTGCCCATAATGCACCGATTAGAGCACATACCAGCACTGGAAATAGAACAGTTAGGATGTCCATCACAGCCCTAATCTCCAAAACAGGCAGCTAAACAAGGCCGCGAGTGTACGCCAGCACCGACAGCACGGTAAACTACCGGCTCTATTCTCTAACTCATAGCGCCGCCAGTGTCAGAAGAAAACCAAATATCTGAAATATGCCAAGCTTTTGAAGCTAGCGTCAGTACTGCAAATCTTGCCTTAAAATGGAGCGAAGCTGGATTACCAGTGTCGACTCAATTTAACGACCCTTATTTTTCGTTAAAAAATGGCTTAGCAGAAACCGACTATGTGTTTATCCAACACAACCAATTACGCGAACGCTGGGCGACATGGCAAGGCCCCTTTTGCGTTATCGAAACCGGTTTTGGCACGGGGCTGAATTTTTTAGCAACGTGGCGTGCTTTTCAACAAAGTAATAAACAGCGCAGTCAACAAGAGTCAGCCGAAGAAAACGATCTTTGGCTGCACTTCACCAGTATCGAAAAATATCCGCTTAGCAAAGAACAATTAGCCCAAGCATTGGCACTTTGGCCTGAACTTGCTGATCTTACACAAGCATTATTAGAGCAATACCCGCACTTAACCTCAGGTTTTCACCACCTACGTTGGCCCGAGCAACGCATCAGTTTGACCTTGATTTTTGCCGACGTTCACGATGCCCTAAAAGAATTAACAGGCCCAGTCCACGCATGGTATTTGGATGGATTTTCACCTGCTAAAAACCCAGAAATGTGGACCGATGAATTGTATGAACGGATGCGTCACTTAAGCCGCAACCCACAACCAGGTAAGGAAGCGAGTGTCGCCACATTTACCGCCGCCAGCCAAGTTCGTCGAGGGCTACAAGGTGCCGGTTTTAAAGTACATAATCCCGAGGGTTTCGGCGGCAAACGTCATATGCTGGCAGGTATTTATCATGCTCAGTGCGGGCCGGAACAACCACCATACTTTCAACAAGAGCCATGGCTAATAGCCCCAAACCCGAGGGGTAATCGAGAAGTCACTATTATCGGTGCCGGACTTGCGGGCTGTCACAGCGCTCGTTCGCTGGCAGAGGCCGGTTTTAAGGTTACTCTGATAGACGCCCTAGGCATTGCTCAATGCGCCTCAGGTAATCCACAAGGCGGCTTATACGTAAAACTGGCTGCCGATGACAAAGCCACTCATACCGACTTCTATCTAGAGGCTTACGAACTCGCCCTGCGCTCCGTGAAAGCACAGTTAGGCGACGGCGATGAGCATAATCGTGGCTGGCAATCTTGTGGGGTAATGCAGCTTGCAAGCAGCGAAAAAGAAGCGGCTCGCCAAGCGCAATTTATCGCTATCCGCCAACCACCATCAGCTTTAATTGAAGTCCGCGATAACGGTTTATTTTATCCGCAAGCAGGATGGGTGGCGCCCGCTCGGTTGTGCGAAGCCTTAGTGCGCCATCCCAACATTCGCTTTGAACAGGCTGAATTAACCGGTCTAACCCCCACTGATCGAGATGATGCCCTATGGCAGCTCAGCTTTGCCTCTGGCGAGCAACGCTCAGCATCGACTGTAGTGATCGCCACCGCATGGCAAGCGAAAGAATTACTCACGGATGCTTATTTGCCGGTTAAGAATATTCGAGGCCAGCTAACGTATTTAGACGCAACATCCGCACCCGCTATGCCTCATGTACTGTGTGCTAACAGTTATATGGCACCACCACTTAGCGGCCAATTATGTTTGGGCGCTACTTATAATTTGAATGATCCCAGTACAGAACTGCGCGACAGTGATCATCAAACCAATCTTGATCACCTCAAAGAATTTGGTGATGAATGGCAGTCGATGGCGACACATAACAAGATTGTCGGTGGCCGTGTCGGCTTTCGCTGCACCACTCCCGATTATTTACCTATGGTCGGCCCACTTGCGGACACTCGTCCTTTTGCCAAAGCATTTAAGCAGTTAAGTAAAAACACTAAGCAAATACCGCAGGTCGAGGCGCCGTTAATACCCGGACTTTTCGTGAATATTGGTCACGGTTCACGCGGACTGGTATCGGCACCCTTATGCGCAGAAATACTGACCGACCTTATAACCGGTCGCAGTTCTTGCGTCAGTCGCACAATTTTAGAAGCCGTATTACCAGTGCGTTTTTTGGTACGCGATATCGCGCGGAGAAAAGTGCCAAACGATCATTACGACTAGCCTGACGGGTATTAAAGCCTATGGTTGCCAGCCAAACTGGCGCAGGGTTGCTGTAAGTTGAATATGACAAGTCTGCTGCACAGGATCATAAAGCAAGGTAGCTTCACCACGGCGCAGCTGCTCAATTACTTGGGCTATTTTATCCTGCAAAGAATATTCAACATCGCCGTAGTCAGTGCCCTCTCGGGTGACAAAATCTTCGGCGATAGCATCAAGTGTGGCCTTATCAAGACGCTCGTAAGGAATCGCAATTACGCCTTCATCAGGCGCATCATCAATTTGCAAAAGAAGCCTCACGTTCCCATTCGCAGCTCATGCGAAGTTCGCCATCGGATGGTAAGTGGCCTTCATCAGCTTGCCAGCTAAAGGTGTGTTTACCCGACAATTCAGTTTCAAGATGCACTGTAGCAGACACCCAATACATACTTTTTAGCAAGGCTTCAAACTGGCGCAACCAGTTTTCCCACTCGTACTCTACAGCGCGGTAAGATGCGGCAAAATGCATTAACTGAGTTTGATAAGTGCCACTGAAAACATCTTCACCAGGCATAGAAAACATCTCGCGCTTCAATAGCGACCAATCCTCATCCAGACCTAACGGTAATGCCTGAATAGCAGCCCAATTAACACGGCGCTCGCGACGAGAACCAAAAGGATCAGCTGCCGGAATATGGCGTATGACTCCGTACACAATGGATTCTTGATCAAATTGAGACACGTATGCTCCTCTTAATGCTTTGCTTACTGGTCGCACCCAGCACTTGTTATGACATTGATAATAACGGAAATCCACCCAAACAAAAACGGCACCGAAGCGCCGTTTTTGTTAGTTTTCAATGATTTGGCCAATACTTACTAATTCAGCACCGGCAAACCATACACACGAGGGGTTACTTACCCAACACATCAACAATGCGTTGCTTCACATAACTACCCGGCGCATCTTCAATGGCAGCCACTGGACCTTTACCAGGAACGCGAGGTTCAACGGCTTCGGTGCCACCTTGAGTTTGAACCCACTCTTGCCAATCAACCCACCAAGAACCCGAATGACTTTCGGCTGCTTTAAACCAATCGTCCGCTTGTTCTGGTAACGCGCCAGCGTCATTGGTCCAATAACCATACTTATTGGCAGCTGGAGGATTGATGACACCGGCAATGTGACCTGAGCCACCAAGCACAAAGCGTGGCTTACCACCGATGGCTTGCGCACCCTTGTAGGTCGCCTGCCATAAGGCAATATGATCCTGAGAGGCCGACAAGAAATACGTTGGTATCTTAACTGCCGACAAATCAATCTTCACGCCATCAAGTTCTAATGCATTCTTTTCGACCAAACGATTATTCAAATACATATTACGCAGGTAATACGAATGCATCGTCGCTGGCAGGTTCGTGCTGTCAGAGTTCCAATACAACAAATCAAATGCCGCGGGACGCTGACCTTTCAAATAGTTATTAATAAAGAATGACCAGAACAGATCATTCTCACGTAATAAGTTAAAGCTAAAAGCCATTTGACGACCGTCATAATAGCCAAGCATATTCATTTGCTTTTCAATGCCCGCTATCGCGGTTTCATTAATGAACACGCCGATTTCACCCGGCTGACTAAAATCAATCAAAGTAGCTAAGAAGGTAGCCGACTTAATCGGTTCACGACGTTTCTTCTTAAGGTAGGCAAGAGTCGCCGACAGTAAAGTACCACCTAGGCAATACCCGATAGCATTAAATTCTTTTTCGCCCGTAATGGTTTCAATAACATCCAAAGCCTCTACTGGGCCTTCCAGCATGTAATTGTCGAAGCCCTTATTACGTAACGACGGCCCTGGGTTCACCCAAGAAATTACAAATACTGTGTGGCCTTGATCAACCAACCATTTAATCAAGGAGTTATCAGCACGCAAATCCATGATGTAATATTTGTTGATAAAAGGTGGGATGACTAACAGTGGACGTTTAAATACCGTCTTAGTCGTTGGTTCATATTGAATCAACTGCATCATGTCATTTTGGTGGATGACTTTACCCGGTGTTGTAGCAACGTTGCGACCCACTTGGAAAGCCGACGTATCGGTCATGGTCACGTTCAGAGAGCCTTGAGCGCTGGCTTCTAAATCTTCCGTTAATTGCTCAATGCCTGCTACTAAATTAGCGCCACCGGTTTCCAATGTTTTGTTAATAACATCAGGGTTAAGACCGGCGAAATTAGAGGGGGCTAATGCGTTCACGTATTGACGCATCAAATATTCTACTTTTTTACGAGAATGGTCACTAATACCGTCGGTATCTTTAACCATTTTCATGAGGCCATTCCCCTGCAATAAATATAATTGCTTGATGTAATCGAATAAGGGATTTTCTGACCACTGCTCACTAGCAAAACGTTTATCACCTTTTTCGGGTTCAACAACCGGACCTACGTCCTTACCCAAAAATCGCAATACTGTATGCTGATAAAGCTCCTGCTGCTTTTTCAATACTTCCATTTGATCCGCAACAATCTTACCTGGATGAGCCATCATGGCTTCTCCTAGTTCGCGGAACGCTTCGCTGAAATCGTTTAGAACACACGCAGCTGGATCATCTGCAGTCGTTGGCTGGTTTATTAATTTCTCCCAAAGCTTACTGCCTTGCTCTGTTGCCTTAGCTGTCATTTCTAAAATATCACCGACAGCCGTTTCTAACTTATCCGCTGAAACACTCATACGCCACCCATTGTCCTTCACCTTGAGGAAGTCTCAAGTAATTCAAAAACCGTCCATTAAAAAAGGCCACCCATTGGTGGCCTTAACGACTAGCGCTAATTAAGCCGCTGTCTTAGCTTTAGGTGCTGGCTTTGCAGCAGTAGAAGCCGTCGTCGCTGCAGTGCTACGAACTTCTTCCATAATACCTTCGATCTGAGTTTTGAATTCCATCGCCATGTCAGACATAGCTTTCGCATCTTCCATGATTTTCTTGTTTAAAGAAGTAGCAGTTTCTGCTTGTGCAGAAGTGTAGCTGCGCATAGTGTCAGCATCTTTAATTTCAGCGGCGCTTTTCAACTGAGAAAGACCCATTTCCGCGTAACTCTTAATTGCACTGATTTGAAACTCAGTCAATTTTTCCATGTTATCAACAAACAAACTGTTGAATTTAGCCATAGGTGAGTACATGGTTTTGGCTTGTTCAGCGAAAGCATTCAGAATGTTCTCTTGCATGGTATTGCTCCTTCAATGGTTTAGTCGAAATGTGTTCATTCATACTACGTAAAGTTATCTTACACCTGCATGACGGTTACCAGTTAAATTAGCAATTTCATCAGAAAAATCACGCGAAAGCAGTAATCGTTCTGAGCAAAGGTTACATTGCTAAGCTTCACTGACCGGCTTTGTCTTAAGACTGGCCTTTACCGTCACTTTTACCAGACATCATGGCAAACATCATGCGCTGAAATTCAGACATGGCGTTCACCCCACCGTTCAGCAATGGCTGATAAAGGCTCATTGGATCATAGCCTTCTTCACCAGAATTCATTTTTTCCATCATTTTGGCAAACAGCTCTTGCTGAAACTCCTGAACATCCGGTAGACCCATCACGCGGCGAAGTTCTTCCGGTGTCATATCAAAAGTGACATTAATTTGCATCAAGTGTTCCCTCTAATTCTAAAATCTTATCTATCGAGTGTTACATTCATGCTGCGAATCACGCAGTCCCCACCAAGCAATGAACAGCGCAACGGATGCGACTAATGCGGCCAACATAAATACCCCGGTCCCACCAAGAGGCTGCCACAACAAACCACTTAGCATTGCTCCTATGGCACCACCCAAACCAAATCCCACACTAGAATACAGAGCTTGTCCGCGGGCTTGCATCGAAGCCGGGAAAAACATCTGTATGTAACGCATCGATACGGCATGCATTACCGCAAAACTGAACGCGTGTAAGGTTTGACCCGCAACTAACACCCAAACATTATTAACTGCCCAAGCAACAAGACACCAGCGTACTCCTGTCATAGCCAAACTGACAAGAAACCACTGCTGCCAAGTCAACAATTTCATCATTCGACCAAATTGCCAAAACAGAACAACTTCGGCGCATACACCTATAGACCATAAAAGTCCGATCTGCGAATTTGAATAACCGTTTTCTTCTAAGAAAATACTGAAGAATGTGTAATAAGGCCCATGCGCTATTTGCAATAGAATGGTAACAAGAATAAAAGCGATCACCTTGCGCTGCCGCAAGAAACTCAACATATTACCCGCTGCTAACGTGGCTTTATGACGCACCGTCGCTGACTTTAATAACCAGCTGTTAAGTACGATGGCAGCCATTAGTAACAGCATGAATATTGGCAACGCCTTGATAGTGACATCGTCGAATAACCGTCCTAACAACATCACTGCTGCGATAAAACCAATTGAGCCCCATGCTCGAATTCGGCTGTATTCGTCTAGTTTATTGCCTAATGCTTGCATGGTAATTGTTTCGTACTGCGGTAACATCGCCGCCCAAAAAAATCCGTACAACACCATAATGCAGGCAACGCCAATAAAACTATCCACTAGGAATATTCCGCCAAAGCAGAACAAAGTTAGCAGTCCAGCAACTCGAACCATTCTTAAAGGGGCACTGATATTTCGGCCCCAATAGGCCCACAAGTTTGGCGCTAAAATACGCACCGTACCAAACAAGGCCATCAACGAACCGATTTCCTGCGGGGTAAAACTGAGCTCGGTTAAATACAAGCCCCAGTAAGGCGCAATGCAGCCAAGCAAGGCAAAGTACAAGCCATAAAATAGCGACAAGCGAGTCGTTGGTGCGGCAGTTGAATTCATCGTCATAACAAGTGCTTGTAGTGGCTTTACGAAAACGAAGAGAAGAAAACTAACCCTAAGAATAAGAACGCGATGATACGGTTTAATAGATGCAAAAAAAGCGGCCTCAGCCGCTTTATTTCAATCACCGTACATTACTCGGGCGCTTGGCCAGCAATAACAGGTGTCAAACAATTCACATCGGCATTCTGTCCACGATGACGTAATAGATGATCGACAATCACTATGGCCATCATAGCTTCAGCGATGGGTGTCGCACGAATCCCCACACAAGGATCATGACGACCTTTAGTAATGACTTCGATTTCATTTCCATCGCTATCAATTGAACGACCAGGAATCACTAAGCTCGACGTCGGCTTTAACGCAATATGAGCAATGATATCTTGGCCGGTACTGATACCACCCAAAACGCCGCCAGCATGATTGCTTAAAAACCCAGCCGCAGTCATCTCATCGCGGTGCTCTGTGCCTTTTTGCGCAACAACATCAAAGCCATCGCCAATTTCAACACCTTTAACGGCATTAATACTCATCAGTGCATGAGCAAGTTCGGCATCAAGACGATCAAAAATAGGTTCGCCTAATCCAGGCATCACACCACTCGCCACTACACTGATACGAGCGCCAACCGAGTTACCTTCTTCACGTAAGGCAATCATGTAGTCTTCCATTTCTGTGATCTTGGTTGGATCAGGGCAGAAGAATGGATTCTCATTGACTTGTTCCCAATCGAAGTGAGCATAGTCAATTTTTACAGGACCAAGTTGAGACAAATAGCCACGAATTTGAATGCCCTTCTCTGCCAATACTTTTTTAGCAATAGCACCGGCAGCAACACGCATCGCCGTCTCACGCGCCGAAGAACGACCACCACCACGATAATCGCGAAAGCCGTACTTCTGCGTGTAAGCATAATCCGCATGTGCTGGGCGGAAAGTCTTGGCAATATTGGAATAGTCTTTAGAACGCTGATCGGTATTTTCGATCAATAGACCAATCGGCGTACCCGTGGTTTTGCCCTCAAATACACCCGATAGAATTTTAACCTGATCAGGCTCTCGACGCTGCGTGGTATAACGCGATGTACCAGGCTTACGACGATCCAAATCCGCTTGTAAATCCTCTTCTGTTAGAGGAATTCCTGGCGGGCAGCCATCAACAATGGCGCCCAATGCTAAACCATGGCTTTCACCGAAGGTTGTAACGGTGAAGCTTTTTCCAAAGGTATTTCCAGACATAAAATTCTCGTCTCTGAATTCTTATTACTGAGTAAGGGCGCTTTCAGCTAATCGTTCTAAGTCGCGGGCATGTAAGACACACACACCATGACCACCACGTTTAAATTCGGGCCAGCTAAATGGTAATTCAGGATACGCTGCGCGTAACGCTGGCCAACTGTTGCCGACCTCAAGCACGAATATGCCGTCATCAGTCAGGTATTCTCTGGCTTGAGCGAGCATGATACGAACTAAGTCTAAACCATCTTGGCCCGCGGCCAACGCCAATTCTGGCTCATGTAAAAACTCTTCTGGCAAACATGCCATGTCGTCTTCATCCACATACGGCGGATTGGATACTATGATGTCATAACGACCCGATGCCGAGGCGAATAAGTCGGAGTGCAAAGCAATTACTCGATCTTCAACTTGATGATTATGAATGTTCTCCTCTGCCACTTCTAAGGCATCAAAAGAGATATCCAACAATTCGACTTCCGCTTCTGGATAGGTCAACGCGCAAGCAATACCAATACAACCAGAGCCAGTGCACAAATCGAGTATGCGCGTTGGGTCTTGGTTGGCCTGCCAGTAGTCAGCAAAACGCTCTTCGATCAGCTCAGCAATGGGAGAGCGCGGAATCAGCACCCGCTCATCAACGCTGTAAGGCTGACCACAAAACCAGGCAATGCCTGTGATGTAAGGTGTTGGAACGTGATTTTCGATGCGCGCTTCCAATACGTTGATAACCGCTTCGCGCTCGCAACGAGTCAATCTAGAGTGGCGCCATTCCTCCGCTAAATTCCATGGCAAGCTCAACGCATGCGTTACTAACTGCAATGCATCATCCCATGGATTGTCGGTGCCATGACCGTAAAATAGCTGCGCTTCTGACATGCGGCTAACCGCCCATCGAATCATATCCTGTACGGTACGCAACTCATCGATCGCTTGGGACGCATGTTGCTGAAAGTTCATATCGGTATGACTCATGGAATGATGCTATTCGCTGGCAGTGTAAAGCCTGTTAGTTTACCGAATTCAGGCGCTAGCGACCATCCCTAGGCTATTGAGGCTCAGTTTAAACGCTCACCATACAGGCTACTATGTCCCATTTCATAGGCATCAAGTGCTTCGCTAGCAATACGATAGCCGATACGTATCATCTCTTCCGCTCGATAAAACTCATACATTTGACAGCAGGAGGTAGGAATTTTAATCATTAGATCCGGTGGATAGCCCGCCGTTTTAAATTTCGTCAGCGACGACTGCATGACTTCAAACATCTGGTTGAGGATCTCTATCTTGCCTAAATTCTCATCGGCTTGTTCACGGGCGCCCTTCGAGTACTTGCCCAACCAATGACTGGCTTTATCTAGCACCACATTAAACCAATCCTCCTTCTCACTTTGTACCTTAGAGAGAGTATTCATCAAATCGTGCGGCATCGGCACATCGGTATTCAAATCAACCGCGATAATGTGATCCGCATGAGCAGAAACGCAGGGCGTAATTGGCAGCGGATTCAACACGCCACCATCTACCAACATACGTCCATTCAAAAGCACCGGACTCATCACCGTCGGAATGGCTGACGAAGCTCGTACCGCATCACGCAACAGGCCACGCTGAAACCAAATCTCTTTTTTATCACGCAAATCGGTTGCCACCGCCGTGAACGGGATATCTAAATCTTCGATAAGGCAGCCATCGAGCATCTCGCTAAGCACACCAAACACTTTATCGCCGCGAATGGCACCGCTCGACAGTAAACTAAAATCCACCAAGCGAAGCACATCCAAATAGCCTAATCCACAAGCCCATTCTCGATACTGATCGAGTTTACCCGCACAATAAAAGCCGCCAACAATCGACCCCATTGAGCAACCAGACACACTCACAATTTCATATCCGCGCTCTACCAAAGCGTCAATTACGCCGATATGAGCATTACCACGAGCACCACCACTACCAAGCGCAAGAGCAACACGTTTTTTCACAATTACCTCCTAGGCCAAAATACAAAGCGTAGCGCTGGAGCCAAATCATTATTTGGCGTCAATGTTAATGCTCCCTGAGCATATATTTGGACGGGATTATTGGGGCTAGAGACACGCTGGCGCAGTGACTCCGCCAAGCGTTCAGAACAGCTCAAATTGTCTTTCATATGAGGAGCACTGTAACAATGAACAACCAAGTTAAGGCGGCTTTTAAGCGCTGGATTTAAGTTGGCTAAAATATCGAGTAACTCACGACTCGCATTCTCATCAAGCTGATCTTTATTCGTTTTAAAGCCAGATAACCAACCAGCACTGTGAGTTAGCTCATCATTTATTTTGGCCGTTAACGATTGTCGATCTGATACAGCGTCAGCAGTGATCATTTCATCAACATTGATCATGGTCTGACGCGATCCGCGACGAGCAATATACACAGCAGTAACTTTTTGCTTTCCGTCTTCAAGATCACTTAACGTCGCAATATAGGCCTGATCTTTATCGCGGGTCACGAGACGCGGATTATCAAAGACTTCATTTGCCCAAAACGCACTACTCCCGCAATCTAGTCCCACGCATTCGTATAGCACGCGCTCATCGCCATTAAATTGCTCGCGATAAAATGAAAACAACTCATCAATACTAAGATCATCCTGTAAACGCCAAACAGTTCGATTTAGCGTACCTGACAAGCGCCGTTCATCTTCGCCGAATGTCGTTGCTTGCTCCGTCTTTAATCCGGATAAAACCAACCGATAACGAGTAACGTCCTTATCGAAAGAGTCGATTTGCTTCGATACCGGAAACGGCGTGACGGCCTGACAAGCTAAGCTAATGCCACCTAGCAGCATGAAGGCGAATGGTATTACCACACGGCGAAACAACATGAATTCTATTTCCTATTGCAAAACATGACTTTAACACGCATACGCAGTACAAACGACGGTTCAAATCTGACCAAACAGCCTAACTGCTGTTACACTTCGATCCAACGAAATTTTTGAGCTTTTTACCACCATGATTTTGCCTGTACTTGGCCGATTGACGGCACTTGTCTCCCTCTTTGCACTCTCCGCCTGTTTACCACTACAATCCATCAACAATGAATCGGTTCCCCATTACAGCGATGATGAAAAAGCGCAAACACTTGCGACAGCCAATCAAATTTTTAATGATTTCTATCAGTTTGAAATTGACCAACATCCGGCCCTGCAAAGTCAGTTAGGCTTAGGCGATAGCGATCGTTGGGATGACCTAACGGCAACACAACGCGAGCTGCGCCAACAACGCTTGCGCGATATTCGTCAGCAACTCACGAGCTTGCCGGTTGCCGCTCTGCCTCCGACTCAGCGAGCGATTGCAGTTACCCTAAACGAAACACTAGAATTCCGGCTAGGCGCTAACACCAATGATGGTGCGCGTACTAGCTTGAGCAGCGCCGATAGCTGGCATTTGCATGCTCTTGACGTGTTGATTAACCACCATCCGGTAGCCGATATTGGTGATGCTCACGAATACATTCGGCGCTTAAAAGGTATCCCTTTACTATTCAGTAACTGGCAATTACAAATACAAGACGAAATCAGTGCAGGAAAACGCCCAACGGCCGCAACTCTGGCCGACGCCCAAACGGCTATTTCAGGCATACTCGCTGGAGCTCCATTCACCGCAGGCAGCGACTCACCTTTATGGCGCGATATTTCATTAAAAATCGAACATCTTCAGCTACACCCATCTAGCGCACGCATATTAAAAAACAAAGCAAAAGAAGCCTTACTGAATGATGTAAAACCAGCTTACGACCGCTTGCATTTATTTCTAGCAGGGTTACCTACGCGTGAAGATAATTCGCCATTATCAGATGAAGAGTACAATGAACGAGTCGCTTATTTTAGCGGTAGCGATGCAGCCCCGAGCGAAATACATCAGCGTGCACGTGATGCGATAGCGGCTTTACATTTGGCCATGCTACCTAGCAATGCCCTCAAGCCCAATGCCACATCTGAGGATATTAACACCGCCCTGAAAGCACTTTATCAGCGCATGCAAGCGGCCTCATATACCTTCCCAGCGAGCACCGCTGGACGTGAGGATTTGGTTAATTTTCAACGCCAACGCATTCGCTACATGGCAAAACAGGTTCCGCACTATTTTGCCGTGCTACCTCCGTATGCACTTGCCATTCAAGAAGTTTCGATGGAGCGTCAAGGGCTAGCGCCTTCAGCTTACTATTCAGCGCCTGCGTTTAATGATGAAACGCCCGGTATTTATTATTTAAATCCTACGGCACAACTTCATGTTCCACGAGAGAATCAACCGGCTGAGATTTTCGCACTGACGATTCCTGGGCGTCACATGCAAGAAGGTGCCGTACTCTCCGATCCCGACAACGCAGAGATCATGCGTCTAGTACCGCATCCGGCAATTACTGAAGGATGGTCTTTATATGCACAAAAATTTGCCATTGAAATGGGCGGATATTTCACCGCCGAAGAAAAGTTTGGTCAACAAGTGAGCGAACTCAGCCTTTTAGCTGCCGCAGCCGTCGACACGGGCATCTATCACCTCGGCTGGAGCGCCACAGATGCGCGCAAATTTATCGCGGCTAACACACCTTTAACCGAGACGCAGATGAGTACTTTATTGCAACATATAAATACCCATCCGGGCGTAGCAACAGCCGCTGTCATGGGTAATTGGGCATTAGAAAATTTGCGTAAAAAAGCTAAAAAACAATTAGGGGATGACTTTAATTTAAAAGAATTTCATAGCGCACTATTGAGTTTTGGGCCGGTAACACCGAGAGAGCTAGAACGGTTAATGAGCGACTGGGCAACGCAACGAAAGATGCGCGCTAGCCAAACATTATTAGCCAATGAAAAGGCCGCAGATACCACTGCGGCCCCAAGCCCAATTTTAAATAACAAACAGGCGCCAGCTGATTCAGAGATGACAGATCCTTCGGCTAAGGCATCCGAGCCGTAATACCAATTTGCCAATAAGCGTCTTGCCCCGGTGTTGCGACAACCTCAACACCGGTATTATCGGTTGCACGTATGCGACGATTACGCAATTGACCTATTTCCCCGTTTAACCAAAAGCGTTCGCGCCAATGAAATTCCCCCCCGACACCCATACGCCAGTTGGTGTATTTAACATCGGAAACACTCGGTGTTGCGGTAGCCGCTGCGTCCAAAGTAACTTCTTCACGCCATACCCCACCCGCAGGACGAATCGATAAGTACGTTGAAACTTCGCGAGACCAACGGGTCTGAATTAACGTTTTAGGAAACCCCAATAACATTTCTGTTTGTGCCGTCGGCTTAGTGGCATAACCGACTAAAGGTCGCGGATTAAAATCGCCAAATTCACGATCAACTATGATGCCGTATTGCCAAAAATCGCTTTTAGACACATAGGTGCGGCCACTTAATTCCAAATTCACACCGATATTTTTACCTTCCAAGGCATTTAAATCGGTCATCAATCCCGGTTCTGCACGAATGTAGAACTCTTGGCCGCCACTACGCCGCTGACGATAACTAATCGGCATGGAGATCCAATAATATTCATTCTGCGCAGCGGTAGTACCCGACCAACGGAACTCTGTTAAATCTAAATTGAGTGCGGTAGATACATCTTCACTGCCATTTCTTTTGCGTTCTAGTGGAATGGTCAAACTCAATTCATTCGACGAAAATCGTGTTCCGGCGCCACTTTCAACACCGCCATTCACATCATTACGCCAATAAAGACCTTCAGCCTGAACCGCCGCCGAGATAATCGACAACAATAAAATACTACCTGTGCGCCACATACATAGCCTCATATACTTCTTGAACTCGGGCATAGCTGGTCAACACCCCGGTCAATAATTCCTGTTTGCGTACCAAATCCAACGCTGCCAATACCTGCAATACGCATTGATACCCTTCGAGCAGTTGTGCCGATGCACCGGCCTCTGCCAATAAATCAGTATAGTTGGCAATATAGTCGTACGCTTCTGCTTCGGCACGACGACGCAAGGCATCGGTCGGTGCATCCATGTTTTGCAACACTTCGCTTACGCTGGCTAACGCCATCGCACCATATTGATCACCCAAATCGCGCTCATGAATCATGCTGCGACGTAAGAAAGATAACGCCCAAATCACCGGGCAAGGCTGTGGTCTAGGGGTATTAAGATAACGAACAGGCATTAGACTCGGCGTTAAGCAGCGTGATAACACCTCTGAAAGTTCGGATGACGATTGCGTAGAAGCAGAGGACGATTGGTTCATGCGAATACCTCATTAAGTTCGCTATTAATGAGGTACAGCAATTACTAAGCCAGTCTATAAAGGTCTTTTAAAATCAATAAGTTAAGAATATTAGCGGCCAATCACGACCGCTTAGCGTCATCTTTTTGCCGCTCATTACCGCGACTACTACGAGTGATATGTTGACGCAAACTGCGAACACCAAGGTAAACAGCCCCTAAAACAAACGGCAGAGCGATCGCTTTGCCGGTTGTCTCTTCGATTGGAACGCCAAAATCATGCAAACCAGCAAACGCAATTCCTAGCAAGGCAAGTATGTAGTAGCCGATAGCGACAACCGACAAGCCTTCGACGGTTTGTTGTAAGCGCAACTGCAATTGACTACGACGATTCATTGACGACAGTAAATGTTGGTTCTGCTCTTGAATGGATAAATCCACCCGCGTACGCAACAAACTGGTAGTACGGTGAATACGTCGAGACAAGTCTTCTAAGCGATCGCGCACCGAATTACAGGTTTTTATGCCAGGTGTTAAACGACGCTCAAGGAATTCACGCAAGCTTTGGGTACCATCCACTGGGCTTTCTTTTAACTGCCGCAAACGGTCACGCACTAAATCGTGATAGGCCACCGCCGCAGAGAAGCGAAAGTTAGTATTCGAGCGATGACGTTCAACCTCTGCTGCGAGTTGCGACAACTCTTGCAGCAACATGCGTTCGTCTTTATCGACATCAATTTCTGAAATACTTTGATTCAGTGTCGCTAACGAGTCTTCAATACGAGTCAATTCAGAACCCATTTGCCGCGCAATCGGCAACGCCATTAACGACATCAAACGATAGGTTTCTAATTCACACAAACGCTGAATTAAGCGCCCAGCTTGATAACTGGTTAATGATTTACTGTAGGTAACAATACGACCAAAACCGTCACTGTGCAGCTTAAATGCCGTCCACACCTGGGCTTTGTCATCTGCAACCCACGCCCCCGAAACACGCTGCCCTTCAAACCAGCGACGAATCGACGTTTCATTAGGTTCTTCATGCAACACCGAGATATTAACCGCCACCACCAGTTCACCCGGTAACGCAGCCAACCAATCTTTAGGAATGAAACTCAACGCATCGGCATCAAATGGCAGTAAGTCATAACAAATGAAGGTGAAGTTGGCGAACTCCAAGTGGCGTTCCCAACGCAGTTCAAAACCACCGAAATCTTGGTACAAGCAGCTCGATTCTGGCGCCGGAGAAGGCACACTGAAGCGCCGACATAAATCGACTACGTGCTCGTACATCTCCTGACGATTATCGCTTAACTTAACGGTGAAATGTGCGACATGACAATCGCGATCAATAATCGGCGACGGTCGATTGTGCAGCTCTTCGTACAAGCTTGAACGCAACGGATGTACTCGCAATGACACGCTCGGTGCAGCAATTTCCGGAGAGGCGTTTTCTAGCTTTGACTCTTGCAGAGCATTCTTCATGAATCATCCTGACTAAATTAAATTGACTCGATTCTATGCACCCAAAATGCAGTAACTAGCTTAGTGATCAAGGTTTCTCATTATTACTGAAACAAGCTATCTAACGAACGACCTGAATCATCAGTAATCGTGTTCTGCCAATCCTGTTGCCAAGCCACCCAGCGTTGTTTCAATGGATCGTTGCTCACACTACCACTGCCCTCTATCTGGCTCATTGCCTTTAAAGGCTCGTGCGCAAAAAACTCGGCCAATGTCAGCGAACGCGGATCCCGTAACCAAGTCCATTCTTGTTCATGCGAGATGGTAGCCCAACGTTGCTGTTGAAAGTCACTTAAGATTGCTGAAATTCGCTCGGCTCCAATGTCATCAAGGCGTTTGCGTAAGCGATCTTCAGTGAGCAAACCACCTTTTTGTTGGGCCTCATAAAGCGTGGCCGCTACGCGCAGACGCTCTAGTGCAGAATTACCATTTTTCTTCGCCGCGCGGTGATGACTTAAACTAAACGTCAATTCAGCCCCCAGCAGCAGTAACATCCACGACGCGTACATCCACAATAAAAACAAAGGCACCGCAGCAAACGCACCATAGATCAATTTATAAGAAGGAAACATTCCGAGTGTTTCGCTAAATAGAAATTTGGCTAACTCAAAAACAGTGGCAATGACCGTCGATGCGATGAATGCATGCAGCACAGGCACTTTGCAGTTAGGCACCACAATATAAAGCAAAGCAATAGCGATACTGCTAAGAGCCCAAGGCAGCAAATGAGCAATAAACTCAACGCTAGTGGCTAAATCGCCGCCCCACAACGGCAAAGATGCAACAATCGAAGTGGTCGCAAAAGCAGCACCGAAAAAGAGCGGACCGAGACTCAATACCGCCCAATAACGGAAAAAGGTTTGAATCTTCGAGCGCGAAGTTTGTACATTCCAAATACGATTAAACTGGGTTTCAACCGTCTGCAGCAGCATAAACGCCGTGATAAATAAGAATACCAAACCAACCCAAGTTAACTTACGCGCCTGCTGACTGAACTGCTGTAAATATTCCGAAATGACCTCGCTGCCTTCAGGCATCACATACGCAAATAGCTGCGCATTCGCCTGTTCGCCCCAGCTTTGCAAAGCCGGTAAGGCACTCAAGATCGAATAACTTACGGTCAATACAGGTACTAACGCAAACAGCGTTGTATAAGTTAAGGCCGCAGCGTCACGGCGACGCTCCATGCTTTCAAAACGCGTCAGTGTGCTCCAAATAATCTGAGCAGTACGACGCCATTTCAGGTTTAGTCTGGGCTTCATGCGCATCCTTTTGAAAATGTAGTTACAATACCGGCATTGAAAATGTAATCGGGACAGCAGAAAGCATGAGCGAAATCACTATTTATCACAATCCTCGGTGTTCGAAATCGCGCCAGACCCTTGCCTTACTTGAAGAACAAGGTATCACGCCAGTGATAGTAGAGTACCTGAAAGACATTCCTTCCGCAGAGACCCTGCGCGATGTGCTCACCAAACTAGGCCTAACGCCGCGCCAACTGCTGCGCACTAAAGAAGACGACTACAAGGCATTAAACCTGTCTGACACTAGCCTAAGTGACGACGCCTTAATCGAAGCTATGTGCGCTCATCCAAAACTGATTGAACGCCCTATCGTAATCAAAGGTAAGAACGCGCGCATTGGTCGTCCACCGCAACAGGTTTTGGAAATTTTATAATGTCTCAGCCTTATATATTGGTGCTGTATTACAGTCGCCATGGCAAAACGGCAGAAATGGCCAAGTACATGGCTCGCGGCATCGAAGCAGTAGGCTTTGAAGCGCGTCTTCGCACTGTCGCAGAAGTATCGCCAACCAATGAAGCGAGCAGCCCAGCCGTACCGAGCGAAGGTGCGATATATTGCACTCTTGATGATGTAAAACACTGCGCTGGCCTACTATTGGGTAGCCCAACTCGCTTTGGCAATATGGCAGCGCCGCTCAAGTATTTTCTCGATAGCACCAGCAACCTCTGGTTAACCGGCGCGCTAATCGATAAACCAGCGGGAGTGTTCACGTCAACATCGTCATTGCATGGTGGCCAAGAAACGACCCTAATGAGCATGGTACTGCCGCTGCTGCATCACGGCATGGTGTTCGCAGGCATACCCTATAGCGAAGCGGGTTTAACCAATACCCAAACGGGTGGCACGCCTTATGGCGCGAGCCATCACAGCGGCCAGGATGGCAGCAATGAACTATCTGAGCACGAGATTGCACTTTGCAAAGCTCAAGGTAAGCGCATTGCAACCTTGGCCAAGCGCCTAGGAGCGGATGTATGAAATTAACCCGCGTCTATCAACTCATGCTGACAAGCTATTTAGGAACGCTCCTAGTGTTGTTAGCGTATACCTTTAGAAGCCCGCCACAAACCTTCGATTCCGCCACAGTGTTGTATGCAACCGGCACCTTGTATTGGGCTTTGCGCTCGCTACCGTTACTGCTATTTATTCCGGGTTTGCTAAAGAAATCTCACAAGGCGGCATCGTGGTTGGCGTATGTCATCATGCTGTATTTTGTCTTCGCGATTACGGTGTTGTTCACCCAAGGCACCGAGCTTTGGGGCTGGCTCCTAATCGCGCTGACACTCACCGTATTTGTCACTTCCATGCTGTTCACACGCTGGCAAAAAGCAGCGTTGCGTTTACAAGCTGAACAAAACTCGTAAAAGAGGAATAACGATGAAATTGACCGTTTATCTATCTGGCGAAATTCATACTGATTGGCGTGATGAGATCGCCCGCGGTATTGCCGAGAAAGATCTACAAGTAACCCTAACCTCGCCCAATACCGATCACGCTTCGAGCGATGATTGTGGCGATGAGATTTTAGGAACTGAAGCGACACCATTCTGGAAAGATCACAAAGCCGCCAAGATTAACGCCTTGCGCACCCGCAAGTTAATCAGCGATGCCGACATTGTAGTCGTGCGATTTGGTGATAAGTACAAGCAATGGAATGCGGCGTTTGATGCAGGCTATGCAGCAGCTCTAGGGAAATCTTTAATTGTCCAACACGATCCAGCGCTAACGCATCCATTAAAGGAGGTCGATGCTGCGGCAATGGCAGTGTGCGAAACTCCGCAACAGATTGTAGAAATTTTGAGCTACATTAGCCGCAACTAAGTGGCATGCTGCTGCACTCGGCTTAGCTACGTATGCACTCGGCTTAGCTACGTATGCACTCGGCATAGTCGCACTGCCGAGTGCAGCGGTCAGCAATTAAGCTTCGTCTTCCCACTCGCCGTCGGTGTCGTCATCAGCAATCTCAGTACACACTGGCTCGCCACACTTAACACATGCGCCTTCAACAAAGATAACGCCATCTTGCTCGTATTCTTTTGGATCTTTCATGCCTAAGTCGGCTTCCATACAGGTGTTACACCATGTTTGGCTCAAAAAGGCTTCTTGATCTTCTTGCTCACGAGCATAGAAATCGCGTTCAACACGCTCCATAAATATCTCTCTTCTTTCTCATTGCTTAATATTAGTCACAAAAGACATGTTCTTGATAGGCGGTATTATATTCCAATCGCCAATACTATGCTGGATATATTCTACTCTTAGGGGAATGCTTTTAAATGGTGTTTCTTGATGAAGCTCAAAACACAAATTGTACTTGTAATCACAATCACGACGATCCTAGCGATAGTCGTTACATCTGGTATTAGCCTAATTACAGGTACGTCTGTTGCAAAAGATAGTATGCTGAAACAGGTCAATGAACGCCTAGTTAGTCAGCGAGAACAAACCAAAGCTAGAATTCAAGATTACTTGGATAGCATTTCCAATCAAATAACCAGCGTCAGTCAAAATCCTCTAATTGTCGATATTCTACCGACCTTAAGTGACGCATTTACAAATTATCAACCCGATATCAATACAACGACATCGAGCGCATTATCCAATTACTACCAAAACGAGTTTGATCGCCAGTTCCAATCTCTGAATCAAGGAGCCAATTCAAATCCAACGGATTTGTTGAATAAATTACCCAAAACTAGCCAAATATTGCAATTAGCCTACATTGCAGAAAATCCAAATCCATTAGGTCAAAAAGACTTAATGATAAGCAGCCCAAATCAAACTATATACGACAAAATTCACCAGTATGTTCACCCCTATCTGCACGATCTTCAAAGACGATTTGGCTACTACGATATATTTTTAGTTGAGCCAAAAAATGGCTACGTCGTGTACTCTGTTTTTAAAGAATTAGATTTCGCGACGTCTCTAAAGACTGGAGCTTATGCCGATTCTGGTCTCGGTCAGGCATTCAACAAAGCAATGGAAGCGACTAATGAAGAACCGAGCTTCATCGACTTCGCTCCGTACGTGCCCTCTTACAATGCACCAGCATCTTTTATTTCTAAGAAAATCATGGACGGCGAAGAAATAGTTGGCGTTCTAATATTTCAAATGCCTGTAGATGCTATCAACCAGATAATGACGAGTAATTTTAATTGGAAAGACGTCGGCTACGGACAAACCGGTGAAACCTACCTTGTTGGCCCAGACAAAAAATTTCGCAACCAAAGTCGAATGCTAGTAGAGAATAAAGACGCTTTTATTGAAGCTTTGAAGGCCGTTAAAACACCCGATAAAACGATCCGTGAAATTGCTATTCGAGATTCAAGTATTGGTATACAAGCGGCCGATACACTGGCAGTTACTAAGGCATTAAATGGATCTAAGGGAACAGAAATCATTGATAGTCCGTTGGGGCAAGAGACTTTAACCTCGTATACGTTCATCGACTACTTGGGCACCCGCTGGGCACTGATTAACCAATTGAATGTAAATGAGGCGTTCACTTCTATTGAAACAATGACTAACAGACTAATACTCGATATAGCCATTGGTACATTAATCATCTCCTCTCTCGCGATTGTTATAGGCGTTCTAATTTCTAAACGAATTACTGGCCCTATCTTAACATTTATTCAAAAAATTAAAGAAATAGCGGAAAAACGCGATCTATCCGCCAGATTCAGCCCCACAGGTCAAGTTGAATTTATTAATCTAGGGCACGCAATGAACGACCTGATGCAGCAGCTCGAAGAGTTCATGGCTGATATGCAACACACATCAAATGAGCTCACCGCAAAATCCATGCAATTGAAGGATGCGACACAAACGACCGTCACCCAAGTCTATCAACAAAATGAAGAGGTTAATTCTGCTGCCACAGCAACCACGGAAGTGAGTGCCTCTGTTGCTGAAGTAGCTACTCACGCAGAGCACGCAGCAAATAGTATGCGAGATACCCGAATAAAGGTTCAAGCGAGTCATCACATGTCTGACAACGCAAGAACGACCATTCGAGCGCTACGCACGAACATGCAACACTCAATCGAAAACATGACGTTATTAGAACAAGAGAGCACTGGAATCGGAGCGGTATTAGATGTGATCCAAACGATAGCGGAACAGACTAATCTACTCGCACTGAACGCTGCGATTGAAGCCGCCCGAGCCGGTGAGCAAGGACGAGGATTCGCCGTTGTTGCCGATGAAGTAAGAACATTAGCGAGCCGTACTGCGCAAAGTACGGAAGAAATTCGTGCGAAAATTCACTCATTACAAAATCAAGTAAATAATGTGCGAAATTCAATTACAGATTCTGAACTAGGTACTCAAGATAGCCTCACGAAAGTCGAAGAAACCGCTCAGCAGATGGACGAGGTCACAACCTTGGTCGATAACGTAGAAAACATGAGTACCCAAATCGCTACGGCTGCCGAAGAGCAAAGTGCCGTTACTGCAGAAATTGATAAAAATATGACTCATCTGAAAGACCTATCAGATCATATTCTTGAAGCCGCAGGCGTCATACAAGGCAACGGCACAGATTTAGAAGTACTAGCAACAAACATCAGTACGAAATTGAGCCAATTCCAATTTCGCAGCTAAATCTGATTTTGTTTTAAGCCGCAACACTCTGTCTTACCTCAATAACGGCGTTCTCAGCACTTTAAATAGTTGCGAACGTCGTTTATAACATCCTTCTGTTTATTGGTATCCCACGCTCAATAACCGTACTTTTTTAAGGACTACTATGATCACGCTTCATCATTTAGAGAACTCACGTTCTCAACGTATACTCTGGTTGTTAGAAGAATTAGGCGTTGAGTACGAAATCAAACGCTATGAACGTGATCCTAAAACCAATCTAGCGCCGCCAAGCCTTAAAGCTATTCACCCATTAGGTAAATCACCCGTGATTACTGATAATGGCAAAACCATCGCAGAATCCGCGGTTATTATCGACTATCTAATTAATACCTATGGTAAAGACCGCTTTATGCCAGAAGTCGGCAGTGATGCGTACAACCAGTTACAATACTGGCTGCATTATGCCGAAGGATCATTAATGCCATTCTTGGTTATGGCGCTGATTTTTCAGAAAGTGAAATCTGCACCTATGCCATTCTTTGTTCGCCCTGTCGCTAAAGGCATTGCTAATCAGGTGTTAAAATCTTACGTCGATCCAAACGTTACCAATCACCTGCAATTTATTGAAAATCATTTGAGTAAGAATACGTGGTTTGCTGGCGACGAGCTTAGCGGCGCAGATTTCCAAATGATTTTCCCACTCGAAGCAGCCATGAGCCGCTCAGAAGTGGCGAGTAAATTGCCACACGTATTGGCATTTGTGGAAAAAGTTCACGCACTCAGTGCATACAAGGCAGCGCTAAAAAAAGGCGGTCCTTACGCTTACGCTTAATTATTAAAGAGATTAAATTGCATGTTTTATCGCTTGCTCGACCTGTTAAAAAAAGTACGTATCACCCAACTCATTTTGCCGGTGTTACTGCTGGCAGGTTGCGCGGCGGTAGACTGGAAGAACACCAATGTTGAATCTCTTTTCGGTAAAACGGTTATTACCGATCACCGTGCATTAGCCAATACAGATAATGCGACTTACTACACAGAACAAATCGAACCTATACTCGAAAACCGCTGTGTGGTTTGTCACTCTTGCTATGATGCTCCTTGCCAACTCAAACTATCCTCCGCAGAAGGGATAATGCGTGGCGCATCAAAAACTCCTATTTATAACGGCACACGCTTAATCGCTAGCGAGCCTACACGATTAGGTATCGACGCTGAGAATACAGAAGAATGGCGTAACAAAGGATTTTTTTCTGTATTGAACGAACGCTCACAAACGCCCGAGATCAATCTAGCCAACTCTGTTATGTACCAAATGCTGGTATTAAAAAAGAACCAGCCACTACCCGCTGATACCCTATTAGACGACGATTTTAAATTACATTTGAATAGTGAGCGTCAATGCCCTACTCGTGAAGAGTTTAATGAATTTGCAGATGATCATCCGCTTTGGGGAATGCCCTACGCTCTACCAGGACTAAAAGACGAGGAATATAGCCTACTTACCGACTGGATCAAGCGCGGTGCGCCAATGGCTAGCCCCAGAGAACTACCCCGTGCTGTGGAGCAGCGAGTGAGTCATTGGGAAGCCTACCTCAACAGTGATGACTTAAAACAGCAGCTTGCTAGTCGTTATATGTACGAGCACTTATTTCTGGCGAGTCTGTATTTCTCTGAAGAGCCACTATTCAATGGTAGCGAACCCCAGCAACAGCCTGAGTATTTTTTCAAACTGGTACGCTCTTATTCAGCGCCAGGATTACCAATCCGCCCAGTTGCGACGCGTCGTCCATATGATGATCCAGGAGCTAAACGCATTTACTATCGTTTAAAACGCGATACCAGCACTGTAGTTGCTAAAACACTAATGCCCTATCGCCTGAACGAAGAGCGTATGGATTGGATGAAATCATTATTCAATACGCCCGACTACACGGTCGACGTACTTCCAGATTACGACCCAAAGACTGCGGCCAATCCCTTTATCGCCTTTCAGGCACTGCCAATCAATAGCCGTTATCGTTTCATGCTGGAGGAATCCGAATACATTATTAAAGGCTTTATCAAGGGACCAGTCTGTCGTGGCCAAGTAGCACTCAATGTTATTGATGATCATTTCTGGGCCTTTTTCGTCGATCCTGACGATTATGACGAAGAACAATATGGAAAGTTTTTAGCTGAACAAAGCAATAATCTACGTTTACCAGGTGAAGCGGAAAGTAATACCGGAATACTCGCCAACTGGCTGCGATATTCCAACCTACACAGTAAGTATCTCGATGCGAAGAATTCCATGTTGCTCGACCGTTTTCCTGAAGGTAAGCACCTGAATCTAGACTTAGTGTGGGATGGTGATGGCAACAATCCGAACGCTGCACTAACAATTACACGTCATTTCGACAGTGCTACTGTGGTGAAAGGCCTAGTTGGCCAGTATCCAAAAACAGCTTGGATTGTCGGTTATCCGTTACTTGAGCGTATTCACTACTTACTGGTCGCAGAATTCGATGTCTTTGGAAATGTAGGACATCAATTAATGACTCGTCTCTATATGGATTTTTTACGTATGGAAGGTGAAGCTAATTTCTTAACCATGCTGCCCCAAAACGAGCGCATTAAACTGACCAACTACTGGTATCGCGATGCTAGCAAGGATGTGAAAAAGCACTTAGTCGACAACGAAGCGCATGTGCTATCTGATCCAGATATTCGCTATTACAGTGATCAGCCAAAACTGGAACTACTGGAAATGCTACGTAATAAACTGGAGCCAGTTCTTTCGCATCAATACGACTTAGCCACAAAAGTCGCCCCTGAAATTCTAGCCGCATTAGAAAAAATCAATCGTATTCAAGGCCGAGCAGCAACCCTAATGCCTGAAATATCAATGATCATGATTGATGACTACAGTGGCTCGCAAAAGGTATATACCCTGCTGCGCAATAGCGCCCACAGTAATCTTACTGGGCTATTGTATGAGGATGAAAACCGCTTACCAGAGGAAGATTATTTGACGCTAGTACCGGGTGTAATGGGTAGTCACCCTGCAGCATTTTATCGTTTATCATCGTTCCGTTTGAACGACTTCGTTGACGCGATATCTAAGCTCGATGACGAAAGTGATTACTACCGCTTTGCTACGCGCTTCGCGGTGCGCAGAACCGATAGTGCATTCTGGACGCACAGCGACCAAATGCTTGCGTGGTACAAGAAAAACGACCCGTTAAATGCAGGCTTATTAGACTACAACCGCCTTGAGAATCGATAAATGAACGGCTTCGAAGATGTTGTTAAACAGTTTGTATTGCTGTGGTCTGTTATCGACCCCATTGGCACTATCCCAGTATTTTTGGCACTAGCCGCGGGTTATACCGATCCCACCCTACAGCGAAAACTAGCAATCAAAGCAACTTGGGTAGCAACGTTAGTATTGCTATTTTTCGTGATAGCGGGTGAATTTTTACTCGATGCGATGAGCATTCCTTTACCGGCATTCCAAGTGGCCGGTGGTATCGTTCTTTTCTTATTTGCAATGACCATGATGTTTGGCGATAGCAAACCAGAAGAAGAATTGAACATGATAAAAAAGGGAATGCACACAGCGGTATTCCCTCTCGCGATCCCATCAATTGCTTCTCCCGGTGCCATGATGGCAGCGGTACTGTTAACCGATAATCATCGTTTTTCTTGGATGCACCAATTGGTGACTACTATGATTATTCTATCCGTCTTAGCGATTACCTTAATCTTTATGCTACTTGGCTCTCGGATTCTGAAAATCATTGGCGAGGCTGGAGCCAGCGTTATAAGCCGTGTTATGGGCCTTATTCTCGCGTCGGTTGCCACCAATGCGGTACTGGCTGGAATCCAAGAATATTTCAAGAGTAGCTTGGGCTAAATATTATCTCAGCGAAATAAACGATTAGCCCACACGGTTAGACCTGCGGCCACACTACCAAAGTGATCGCCGTCTAACACCGGAATATTACCTAGCTTTTGTTCAACCGCATGACGAATGGCAGGCGACTTAGCACTACCACCAGTAATGTATATTAAATCCGGTTGCGTACCTGCTTGATTGATTGCTTCGGACATTAAATTGGTCATTTTTTCTAGCGGCCAAGCAATTGCTTGCGCCAAGTCAGTACGGGTAAGGTGAATACCTAAGCCAGCTTCGATATAGGCTAAATCTAATTCGTACTCACTCACATCCGACAAAGCAATTTTACTCTGCTCGGCACTCCGCACCAAATGGTGATTTTGCTTATCTTCACGCATTTTTATAAAGCGTTTGATTAATTCAGGCTGCGCACAATCGCGCTGCAGCTGATCCAGATATAAGGCTGTATCCAAACTATTAAAAGTAGCAAGCGCACCGACGTCATTAGTACTCACTGCGTTCCAGAAAGTTTGCATTGGCATCGGCTTACCGGTTTTTAGCGGAGCCGTCATACCAAACAACGGCATTAACTGCTTACCAGCGATCTGAATATCTAAATCATTACCACCAATACGCTCACCACTATGACCGATAAAATCGTTGTCGCGAATATCCTTGTCACGATGATCAGGACCCATACGCACCATGGCACAGTCGGTGGTACCACCACCCACATCAACAACCAGCACGGTTTTATTGGTGGTTAAGCTCTGTTCAAAATTCAAACCCGCAGCAATAGGTTCAAATAAAAACTCAATCTGTTGAAAGCCGCTACGTTGCGCTGCTACGCGCAAAATATCTAACGCCTGTTGATTACTCTTTTCGGCATTCATTCCTTGAAAGTTAACGGGCTTACCAATCACGGTATGAGTAAGCTCTTGGCCTAAATCAGCTTCTGCTCGACACTTTACCGTCTGCATCATGGCCGTAACAATATCTTCAAAAAAGTGAATAAACTCAGGACGTAAACCGCTAGCGCCTAAAAAAGATTTAGGAGATTTAACAAAATAGCCTTCTTCCGGAAAAGAAAAATACTGTTCAAAGGCTTCTGAACCGACAAATAATATTTCTTCATCACCAGCAATATCATGTTCACGACGTACACGGCGAGCTTGCGCCAAAGGATTAACGCGTAAATCAATAAACTGCTGCTGTAATTCAGGCAATGAGATAGTGTTTGCGACCGCCTCGCAAATCAACTCTCGCTCCAAAGCATACAAGGCCGATGGCATAAAGGCTTTGCCTTGATCTAACGTCAACAAGCGCACTTCATGCTTTGAATTGATTACACCAACGGCACAGTTGGAAGTGCCGTAGTCAAAACCGCAAATCATTAAATTTTTCCTAGAATCTAACCAATAAACGCTTAACGACGCTTACGCCAATCGGTTATTTTAGAATGCACGCCACGAGTAAGCGCTGCGGAATAGTTTTCGAGAATATCAACACCCACTAAGATAAGCACGACCAATACGGCTAATTTAATGGCAACCACATGGCCTGCGACAGCAATACAGACACCGATCGCTGCAAGCGCCCAAATAGTAGCGGCTGATGTCACCCCCATGACCACACCGTCCTTCGATAGCATAACCCCAGCGCCCAAAAACCCAACCCCTGTGACCACCTGCCCTATAATACGGGTTGTGTCTGTTACTTCGTTATTGAGGGATTGTGATAGAGCAACAAAAGCATAAGTGCCCAAAACAATTAAAGACGACGTGCGAATGCCCACGGGCTTACCGCGAAGTTGACGTTCGAGACCAATAATCGTGCCGCACACTAGGGCAGAGAAAATGGCATACCAATCAAGTGGTGCAATACTTGTAATATCTGCAAACGTCATAGCAAAAAAAATTATTCCCAAAATAGTATTTAGAAATGAAAAACGGGCATCTATACCGATACCCGCCTTTTATTTCTTTTATTGTTACAGCTGTAATAAAGATTCGATTTCTTTATCACTAGGTACTTTAAAGCTAGAGTGTGATTTTACAATTTTTCCACTTGGATCAATCAGGTACTTGTAGAAATTCCATTTTGGCGCTGTATCTTGCTCAGCAACTTCTTTAAATAGAGGATGCGCATTAGAGCCTTTAACCGGCACAGTGGCGAGCATAGTAAAACTCACACCAAAATTCTTAAAGCACACATCGGCCGCTTCTGCTTCATCGTCGGCTTCTTGATTGAACGAATCCGACGATACGCCAATAACAACTAAACCTTTATCTCTGTACTTGTCGTTAATCTTCTGCAAATCGCCAAACTGATCGGTAAACCCACAATGGCTAGCGGTATTAACTAACAATACCGGGTGGCCATTGGTCACATCACACAGGTTCAGCATATTACTACTGTGCAGCTGTTTCATAGTGTGATGAAAGATCGCTGGACATGAATCAGGATAAACGCCTTCATCAACCACCGCCGCGGTTTCTGGAGCGGCTTGCGCGCCACTGCACACAGCAAGCATTGCCAGCAAGGTTAGCTGCTTCATACCCCGTGAAATAAACTTAAATTTTACTGTACTTGTCATAGCGCTCTCCAAAACATACGTTGCAATACATTGATTACTCGTTAGTACGTTCTAACGGTGCGGTTAGATGCATTGGCCTGCAGCCAATGCCATTTACTCGGCCGCTTCTAACGCTGCCCGAATGTCCTCATCCAGCACCAGCGGATCAACTAAAACCGCCTCTTCTTTCAAATTAGGTAGTACTACCAGTAAGGTTTCGTCTTGATCTAAGCCCGGAGTCCAGCGCTCTAACCAAGTCGCTAGATCTATCATCTTTGGCTTGCAGTCAGCCCAATCGCCATTCGCCCAATCCAAGGTATAGTCTGGATGCGGCCATACAGGCAAGCAGTTCTCACCATCTTCGCCGGTAACGGTTACCCAACCTTCGTCATTCGCTAGACTCCAAATCTCACCCTCTTCTGCCACTTTGCGAACAAAAAGTTCGTAACGCTTATTGTCGGATAACGCCAAGGATGCTTGACGGTTTTTGCTAGATAATGAGTAAGTCATCTGAAGTTCCAATACAAAGGCTAAAGCAATTCATGTAAAGACCTAAGTGTAACGCTCTCAGCGCTGAAATGCTCGAAATCGAAGGATGAATTACTATCGCCATAACGGTGTCAGAGCATTTTGCCGTGTTATCATATGCAGCTCTCAAATTCGGCATCTTCATCATGGCATTACGTTTTTTCATTACCCACCAAATCGCTAAAGCGAGCAACGATCCGGCGGCGAAACTTAACTGTAGCGTGCTAGAAGGCAATGCCGACGAAGGTGCGCTAGCGCCGTATTATCAGCAAGCGGCTTCTCAGCTGAAAGGCATACTGATGCAACGCAGCGGCAAACGCTATGGCGTATTCTCCGACGAACAGCCGACGGTGCGCGGCCTCATCAAAGATTGGCAACGCGATGGCATGTCGTTCCAAAGCTTCTCCAAACGCCTAACCGAGCACTTAAGCTCGACTCTGGATAGCAGTGAATTTGAGATGGAAGGTTATCTTGCCTATTTTTACGAAACCTTAGCTGATCACGACAAGCTGTATGTATTTCACTTACGCCACAAAGAGAGTGTGAGCGTCGGTGCGGACATGAGCCTGACGGAAACGCGCTACATCGACTTCTCCAATACTGGCTTTGGCGTTTGTATTAACCTAACGGATTGGCAGCAAGATAGTGATAGCAAGTACATCACCTTCTCATTTGGGCGCGGTGATAAGCCACTGCAAAATCATATGGCTGCAGGCATTGGTTTTACCGATACCCTCAACACCCAAGCCGAAACTGAAGAGTTTTTGTCGATAGTGGATCAATACAGCCAAACGCTGCCTGAAGAACAACGCTTTGAGTACAAGGCCAAAGTGGTGGACTACTGCATGGAGCATGATTTACGCGGTGAACCCGTTGTATTTGATGAGCTTGCTGATCATTTAGCCGCCGAAACCAAATCACATCCAGCGGAAGCATTTTCGCATTACATTATCGAGAAGAAAAAAGAAACGCGCCAACAACAGCGCAGTAATTCGGGCCTAAGCCCTGAGCAATTAGCCGCCCAAGGAGCGCCAATGATTGAAGTGGCCGAAGCGGTAAAAGCCGAGTTAATCCCAGATAGAAAACAATTACGTGGATTTATTCGTTACAGCGGTAAGAACAAAGATTTAAGCATTAGTTTTTCCGCTAACTTGATGGGCGAAGGCATTGAATTCGACGCACCCAATAAGCGTCTTATCGTTAACGCCATACCGGAGAGTCTGCTAAAGCAGCTTAAAGGCAAATCGAAATACGACGACGAAGGCTAGCGCCTGATTTAAATGCTCATTTCTATGCAGATATCACCGTTGTAAACCAGTTGTTTAACACCTGTGTGATATCTGCTTCCAGTTCTTCATCATCACTTACCGCCAAATTCTGTACCTTTTTTAACACTTGCAGCGGCTCAGAATAATCAAGTTTGGTCACCTTATCGTCACCCAGCATAAGTTGCTGCTGTGCAGCATGGCCGCGATGAAACAAGGCATCCAACAAATGCGCCTGACGTGCAAGTAACAAGGTTATCGTTGGCTGATCAAGCCCAATGACATACTGCCCTCGATACCTTGCTAATAGTTGCTTACCAAACCGCTTACCGGTACTCCAGGACGAACCCAAAATGGCGCCGGCAAGCGTTGCCGTACCTAAACTCAAGCCAGCGAGCATGACGTCAACACCGACACCAATAGCAGCACCCGTTGCCGCAGCAGACGCGGTATCAATACCAAATTTTTTCAATGCCTCTGGGGCAAATAAATCCAGTGTCCAACGCCCGTCTTTAATTGGGACATTGGCGTATTGGATATCATCTGCAGAGAACTGCAGTAACTGTAAAATGCGCCCTAGCTGTTCTTTTTCTTTAACTCGCACCGTATTTTGTAGTCGAGCGGAGGCCTCAACCTCAGCATTTTTGTCTGCCGTAGTGGTATCTACAGTCACCTGAATTTTACTGACTGCCAGCATAAATTCGCTACTGCATTGAATACATGCGTGCCTTAATGCCAACCAATCTTCTTCGCGCTGCTGGATAAAGGTTTCTAGCAGCGCATAATAGGGCTCAAGTACGGTTTGGAACTTTCGATACAAGCGTTTTTCCGCATCAAAGCTAAATGCTACCGTGTCGAATTCGACCAAGGAATGGAAATTAAAATCGGCTAAGGTTTTACGCCATTCAGTTTTGTGATTTCCGCTCTTTTCAATAAAATTAAGCACTGGAATAATCGGCTTTGCAGCCATGCTCAAACACCGTAACTCAAAGAGGTATTTTTCCAATACGGGTTCGCGGCAATCAATCACATATAAAATAATATCGCTGATCAAAATTTGATTAAGTACCTTCAGCTCTTGATCAAATTCCTTTTTATTAGCAGAGTCTTTTACAAAGGTAAGCAGCGTATCACGCCCCGACAAATGTGCCGATGTAAGTGCTTGCAAACGCTCAGCCAGCGCTACGGAGTCTTCTAATCCGGGCGTATCACGCAATTCGAGAAAGGCTTTATCGCCTAGAAAAATCTGCGCCGACTCGACATGTCGTGTAGTACCAGCACGATTATCAATTTCACCAAAATCACAATTGCGCATGAGCGTACGCACTAGCGAGGTTTTACCCGTATTGGTGTGCCCAACAACGCTTAATATGATGGGTAACGAAATCTGCTTATTAGTCATGAGCGTCATCCGTACTTTGCAATAACACACAGTGTTGAGGCTGAATACTCAACATCTGCGCCTGCTCTTGCCATTGTGCATAAGTATTTTCACTAGCAATCCGCATTGCCCCATCCTCAATACACCCGAGCCAATATTTCTTACCTTTCGGCATCAGGCTCTGCAACAACCGCAATGTCCCACGGTCGGGTGGCTTATTAGCATTGACCAAAAACACCACGCTAACCACGCTATTTTTAATAAACGCCAATGCTTGGTCAGTTGTATCTTTATTAACCACATTAACCATTACTGGAGTAGTCAACTGAGATGAAACTCGGGTAACCAGTAAGTTAGGGAGTTCAACACCTAAGTACAGCGCTTCGCTAGGTAACGCTTGAAGACTTTGCTTCGTCTTCTGCAATGACTGATGAGGTTGCCCACGACTGTCGGCATCTAATATATGACCTTGGCTACTCAGCGGCTGCCATTCACGTTTCAGCGCAAGATAATAAGGATCTTGATAATTCAGAGAAAACCGACGCAATTGAAAGGCGTCGAGTATGCGACACATAACCCATGCCGCTAGCCGAGGAAATAAACCGTAAAATAGCAAACATCCCAACAAAAAATAGGCCCATGAAGAACGCAAGGTTGAACTCATTTCATTTAGCCCTTGCTGACTGGCAATAACCTCATCAACCGAGGGGGTCGGCCAGTGAATAACATCCATAGGAAAGCTTAAATAAGCGGTTAACTGCTGGAACGCTGCTTGGTCTAATATGGTTGACCCCCAAATAAAATCGTATTGGCGCGTCATCAATACCAACAATAAGGCGATAAAACCGCCCGCTAAATAGCCTAACCAAACGCTGTGCACGACCCGCCCTATAAACCACTTGCCTTGCGGATTGGACAGTTGAATATGCAACCAAGTTTTGCTCGCATATTGCGAATAATGCTCCTTTGCCGCCAGCTTTATAGTCCAGTTCAAACACGGCATAAATATCGACACCAGCGGACTGCTTGCCGGTGTACGTAATACAAAAGTGAACAGCAACCAAAGCACAAACGACAACAGATTAAAGCCTAACAAAACCATCAACACCCAAAACACATTCAAAGTGCCAGCACCGCTAACAGCTTGAACAACAGCGAACATACCCGCTAGACCAGCCAGCAAACAACTACCCAACAATAAGGTTCGAAACCAATGCTGCGCTTGGTCAAGCGCACTCTCGAATTCAGGTTGTAACTTACTCTGTGAAACTCGCTGACGTAGAAATGCCTCAAAACTTGAGGCCGGCTGGGAACGTATGGTCAATGCTTGACTCTGTTGCTCGATAGACCGTAACTGCTCAATCTCTATTTTCTCACGGTAATCCAGTGACACCCTTATCCACCCGCTGCGAACCAATGACTCGAAAGCTTAGCATTACGACTGGTTAATAAATAGCGGTTACGCCAAGCTCAGCCGTGCTCAGAATGACCAACGAACAAGTATAAAAAAACCCGCTTTCGCGGGTTTTTATTATTTGCTAATCAACAGCAAATTAATATTTCACTTAATATCAAGGAGCAACGGGGTTAATAACCACAGAAGCAGCACCATGCATAAAGTCACCATCGTGTGGCCACAAGAATGCAGTAAACGGCGTTAACGCTAATGGATTAATCACATAGTCGTTATTCACTACTTCGTAATTAACATCAAAGGCAACGGTCGTCGCATCGTTTGAAATCGCCTCGGTCCAGTTCGCAGCTGCATTGCAATCTGGCTCAGTGTCATTGCAGGTATTAATGTACAAAGTCGTTACCGCGGCGGTATTAATCGTCGCACCTAACGTATTGGTAATCACACCATCAATGTTTTGATCAAAACGATAGTACTGAAGCTGCTGATTGCTGGCGTTGTAAAAGGTGTATTCGCTTTGATCCACCTGCCAAACATCATTCGGTTGCTCAGTCGTTTTCGTTGCCGTTTGCACACCAATACACTGCGCGATAGCCGACGTTTGCTCACCTGCCGTACCCAAATTGGTGTAATCCAAGTTGTAGGTGTAGGTTAATTCCGGAGCCGCGGAGAAATCAGTGCTGTCGCTGACTTTTACGCCTTCAATCGCTAAGGTTAAGTTCTCGCCTACTGGAGTGGTAATCGCACTGCCGTTCACGGTGAGTGTTTGGAAATCGCTGCTATAAGCAACGGTGAAATTCGTATCTGTGGTGTAAGACACACCAGAAGAATCAGCCGCTGTCGTTTCACTTAGAGTGGCGGTATAGCCATCAGCGGTAGCAGTTAACGTATACGCATCACGCCAGCCGCTCTCACAACGAGTAACAGTATAAATACCATCAGCATTGGCACTGATAGCGACTAGCTCGCGGCTAGTACTGGTAAAATTAAACGGGTTCATGCTGTCGGCATCGTTTGGTAGCGTTGAGTTTTCAGTCGCTATCAACATCCAGATGCCTTCTGGAGAGGTGGTGCTTAACGCAGAGTTCGCAGCCGGTAAGCCTGACAAATCAACTGGCGCTGGATCAACCGGATCTGGATCGACTGGATCCGTTGTTGGATCATCAGTACCGATTTCGTCGATAACCTCATCACCCCAATTACACGCCGTTAAACTCAGTGCCATTGCCATCGCAACCGCGCCATGCCCCAAAACTTTCGTGAGAGTTGTCATTGTTATAATCCTTTGCCAAAAAGTTATGCCGCCGCGAGGAATGCCTCATCAACGCAAACAGTCCTACATCCTACCAGTGATAAGAACCTAGCTTTGAGGTTAGGTTCGGACAGTTACGGGGAAACACACGGAATAGTAGACCCACAGAAACATCGAGGGGTCATATTGTCGAATTCTGGCAGAAAATGCCCAACATTCTATTTAGATAACTGCACGGGTCTACTGCAGCTCATCATTGATAAAGGCATCAAGAATCGCCATCAATTGCTCTTCGTCTGGCGATGGCGTTGCGATACTTGCTAACACGGTTAGCTTGGCCTGCGCCGCGGCTTTCACTAAACTCAATTCTGCGCTATCGAGATCGTGAATCAAGGCCTGCCACGTATCAATTTGCAGATCGGCAGTGTCATCTGGATTCAGGCCATCATCCGGCTCAATCGTAATATGGCAGAGTAAATCCATTAATAACGACGCAAGTTTACTCATGCCTTTTTCCCCGCATCTTCTGCAATACGCTTAACCACACGCGACGCAGCCACAAAGCCAAATGTACCGGTTACCATGGTGGCCGCACCAAAACCGCTGGCGCAATCTAAGCGTGTGCTGTCGCCATCAAAACGCTTGGTCTGACACACAGTGCCATCCGCCTGTGGATATTGCAGCTGTTCCGTCGAGAATACACACGGAATCGAATAATTACGTGATGGATTACGCGAAAAATTGTATTCGCGGCGTAATAACGACCGCACTTTGCGCGCTAATGGATCATTGAAGGTTTTATTTAAATCACCGATTTGAATTTGCGTAGGATCGGTTTGCCCACCTGCTGCACCGGTAGTCACAATACGAATTTTACGACGCTTACAAAAAGCGATCAGCGCCGCTTTATTCTTCACGCTGTCGATGCAATCCACTACATAGTCCATATCCGTGCTGATCATTTCTTCCAAATTTGCAGCTGTTACAAACGCCATACGCGCTTCAACTTGGCATTCAGGATTGATCAAACGAATACGCTCGGCCACAGCCTCGACCTTCAACTGCCCTACCGTGCCCTTCATCGCATGAATCTGACGATTGGTATTGGTCACACAGATATCATCCATATCGATCAAGGTAATGCGACCAATACCCGAACGTGCCAAAGCCTCCGCCGCCCAAGACCCTACACCACCAATACCAATCACGCATACATGCGCAGCGTGCAAACGCTGCAAACCAGCGGTGCCATACAAGCGACCAATACCACCAAAACGATCGAGATAATCAGGTGTCACGCGGATTCCTATTGAGTTTGGGATGAAAACAATAGGCTGATTATATAGGCCAACGGCTTTCGGGGCATGGATTTATTGAGCAACACGAGTCTCTTGCGAGCGAATCACCTCTGCAGTAGTGGATCTAGCATAATGAGCATAAGAGTGTGTAAGCGCGGATCTTATCCGCGATTGGCGATGATGAGCAAAAACATTGCTCAAAATGCTAAAACCTGCAATATAGACGTTCGCGATAACGCAGATAAACCGAGAGGTAACGATGGCCGATATTAAATTATCTACGGAAGAGAAAGATCGAGTGATCCACAAAGTAAAAAACTATTTCGAAGCCGAATTTCATCAAGATATCGGTGGATTTGAAGCTGAATTTTTAATCGACTTTTTCGCTAAAGAAATCGGAGCCTACTTTTACAACCAAGGCCTATCTGATGCACAGACGCTGTTTTCTGAAAAAGCCGACGAATTGAGCTATCTGATTCAAGAGCTAGAAAAACCAACAATGTGAATAAGCTGGGTGAATAATTCTGACCAAGATCACCTAGCAAGTTCGTAACTCCGAACAAAAAACGTTGGTTGCGTCGCTCCTACCAAATACGTCGGCAACAGCATTTAAAAAGATACTCCTTCACAAATTCAGCAACTGTATCCGCGGCGATTGCTGCACTAACTCCCGATACAACCTGTCTTGCACTTGTGGGTTGCGCAAGTCTTCTAACGTTACCCGCGATAGTACTTGCATCAAAAGTTGATTGATCCCACCCCAGTTACTGGCGAGCGAGCAGTTTTCGGTAATATCACAGTGATGGTCGTCAGTGCTGCATTCAGTCAGAGCTACTGGGCCTTCGAAGGCCTCTACAACATCTAGTACGCTAATCTGCAATGGCGAACGAGCTAGACGATAGCCTCCATGAGCACCGCGACGGGTAATCACTAGGCCGGCATCGGCCAGTGCTTTCATCACTTTGCGTACCGTTGCGGTAGCCAAACCAGTAGCAAGACCTATGTCGTCGGTCGATTGCTGCAACGAGGCCGACTGGGCAAGGTGGTTAAGTACCACGATCCCGTAATCTGTCAGTTTGCTGATCTTCAGCATAATCCCACCTCTTTAACGCCTTATTTTGCTTGTATGAACCATCTGACAGGTCGATTTTGCGAGACTTTGAGAACAAATACCCCAGTAGATTGGTCAGAATTCATTCTCTTTGATAGAATCACCATAAATCAAATCATACCAAGTTGGTATTGATTGTGATACCCGAGTAAAATACTCCGATACAGCGTTGAGATTTGGTAGAATGTTGCGCATTAGAACGCACATCCAAAACAGCGCCACGAGCATGGTTCTTAGATCGTCTTTGCAAAACCCGCAGACACGCTAGGGGCATTCATGAGCCAGACACCCAAGAGAGATCGCCATGAGTAGTAACGCCGAAATCGAACGCCGCATGGGCGGGGAATACAAAGCCGGATTTATCAGTGACATTCAGTCAGAAACCCTAGCTGCGGGTCTGAGCGAAGATACTGTCCGTTTTATTTCGACCAAAAAAGGCGAGCCTGAGTGGTTGCTGGAATGGCGCTTAAAGGCGTATCACCAGTGGTTAGAGATGAAAGAGCCTGAATGGGCGCACGTTCATTTCCCTAAGATCGATTATCAGGAAGTGTCTTACTACTCCGCACCAAAGAGCATGGAAGACCGACCTAAGAGCTTGGATGAGATTGATCCTGAGCTATTAGCGGTTTACGACAAGCTCGGTATTCCTTTGCAAGAGCAAATGGCGCTGGCGGGTATTGCTGTCGATGCCGTATTCGATTCGGTATCGCTGGGTACAACGTTCAAAGCTAAGTTAGAAGAAGCTGGCGTGATCTTTATGCCAATTTCAGAAGCTGTACATAAGCACCCAGAGCTAGTCAAAAAATACATGGGCAGTGTCGTGCCGCAACGCGATAACTATTTTGCCGCGTTAAATAGCGCAGTATTTAGCGATGGATCGTTCGTATATATTCCTAAAGGTGTGCGTTGCCCAATGGAACTATCGACTTACTTCCGTATAAACGAAGCTAAAACGGGTCAGTTCGAACGTACTTTGATTATTGCCGATGAAGGTTCTTATGTGAGCTACCTAGAAGGCTGCACGGCACCCATGCGCGATGAAAATCAGTTGCACGCCGCCGTGGTTGAATTGATTGTGCTAGATAATGCTGAAATCAAATACAGCACAGTACAAAACTGGTATCCAGGTGATGCCGAAGGTAAAGGCGGCATCTACAACTTCGTGACTAAACGTGCGGTTGCCCACACCAACGCTAAAGTCAGTTGGACTCAAGTAGAAACAGGATCTGCTGTTACATGGAAATACCCAAGCTGTGTATTAAAAGGCGATAACTCAATCGGTGAATTTTATTCGGTAGCGTTAACCAACAATTATCAGCAAGCCGACACGGGCACTAAGATGATTCACTTGGGTAAAAATACGCGCTCGACCATTATCTCGAAAGGTATTTCAGCGGGTAAAAGCTCTAACGCCTATCGCGGCTTAGTACGCATGAACCCAACAGCCGAAGGTGCTCGCAACTATACCCAATGTGACTCGCTATTAATTGGTGATAAATGTGGGGCACATACCTTCCCTTACATCGAGAGTAAGCACCCTTCTGCCATCATTGAGCATGAAGCGACGACCTCTACGGTAAGTGATGACCAACTATTTTTGTGTCAACAACGTGGTATCGACACTGAGAAAGCCGTTTCTATGATTGTTAATGGCTTTTGCAAGGAAGTGTTTAAAGAGTTGCCGATGGAGTTTGCCGTTGAAGCGGGCAAGCTGTTAGAGATATCGCTTGAAGGTTCGGTCGGTTAACGAAATACATCGTTGAACTGAATCCTGTTAGAGGTACTCAAGGAGCGAAACGAACCGGGCCGATGGCCAACACGCTAACTCTATGAGTCATAATTAAAATTTAATGCCTAGCTTAATCAACCAATACAACGAATTAAGTTAGGCCAAAGAAAACAAGGTAACAGCATGATCAGCATTAATAACTTGCACGCCCGCGTTGAAGAAAAAGACATCCTTAAAGGTTTATCACTGGATATTAAGCCGGGTGAAGTTCACGCAATCATGGGGCCTAACGGTGCCGGTAAAAGCACTCTTGGCAACGTACTAGCCGGTCGCCCGGGTTACGAAGTGACTAGCGGTACAGCGACGCTAAACGGTAAAGATATTTTTGCCATGGATACCGAAGAGCGCGCCCGCGAAGGTGTATTCCTAGCATTCCAATACCCGGTGGAAATCCCTGGGGTGTCGAATCTTGAATTCTTAAAAGCTTCGGTCGACGCGGTACGCGCGCACCAAGGCAAAAAAGCATTGGATTCTGTCCAGTTTTTAAAATTGGCACGAGAAAAATGCAAAGCCGTTAACTTAGATCAAGGCTTTTTAAAGCGTGGAGTTAACGAAGGTTTCTCTGGTGGCGAGAAAAAACGTAACGAATTAATGCAAATGATGATGCTAGAGCCAAGCCTGTGCATTCTTGATGAAACTGACTCAGGTTTAGATATCGACGCGCTGCAAGTGGTCGCAGAAGGCGTTAATGCCATGCGTGATGCTAACCGCAGTTTTATTGTCGTTACTCACTATCAGCGTTTATTGGATTACATCGTACCTGATTATGTTCACGTGTTGGCCAATGGCCGCATCGTAAAATCAGGTGGTAAAGAACTGGCCTTAGAGTTAGAAGAAAAAGGTTACGGCTGGTTAGAAACCGCAGACAACGGAGCCGCTTAACATGCCTGAGCAGTTTCAGAATCAGCAACTGGCGTTAGCCACTGCGCAAACACCATTAGCACTGTTGAGCACGCTGAATGAGCGTGGCCGCAGCGCATTTGCCCAAGCCAGTATGCCTAACCGTAAAACAGAAGCGTGGAAATATACATCGCTACATACCTTGCTAACCGGCGATTTCGCCTCTCAAGCAAAGTCCGCCGATTTTGATATGAATGCGATTCGTACCTTAGTGACGATTCCTAATATCGACGCTGATCGTTTGGTACTTGTTAACGGTCAATTGCGCATTGAACTATCCGACGAAGCTGCACTTAACCGCATCGTTCGTTTTGCCGATGCTAACGCAGATCAAAAAGATCAGATCGCTCAGTACTTAGGCCAAACTCTAAATGATAAAAGTGGACATGTATTTAACCAGCTCAACAATGCTGCGATTAGCGACGGCTACTTCGTTCTGGTTAACCGCAATGTACAAGCTGATACCCTATTGCAAATCAGCCACATTACGACGCAACAACAAAGCGCCTTCACCTTGAACGAGCGCTTATTGGTGGTGTTAGAGCAAGGTGCCAGTGCCAATATCATTGAACACTTCGGCTCGACTAACGAAACTCAAAATAGCTTCACGAATACAGTAACCGAAATCCTTGTCGGAGATAATGCGCGTCTGACCCATTACCGCTTACAGCTGATGCAAGAAGATGCACTGCATATTGGTAGCACGCACATTGATCTGCAACGCGATGCCAATTACAACGGCTTCTACCTTGGCTTAGGTACTCGTTTAACCCGTAATGATGTGGTGGTAAATCACAACATTGGTGGCTCGCACTGCGAAATGGCGGGTATTTATGTTCCGCAAAACCAGCAGTTGATCGACTTTCACACCTGCATCGAACACAAGGCGGCGCATTGCACTAGTAATGAAGTTTTCCGTGGGATTATGAATCACAAATCCAAAGCCGTATTTAACGGTCGTATTCATATTCATCCGGATGCGCAGAAAACCTTAGCCGAATTGAGTAATAAAAACTTATTACTCACGAATACGGCAGAGATTTACACCAAACCAGAATTAGAAATTTACGCCGACGATGTAAAATGTGCTCACGGCGCAACCGTTGCGCAATTGGACGAGAAGGCCAGTTTCTATTTGCAAAGTCGTGGTATCAGTGCCAAAGATGCAGAAATCATGCTGAGCTTCGGTTTTATTAACGAATTACTATCGGCAACCACTCACGAAGGCGTGGGTGAATGGCTCTACCCTATTTTGTCTGAGCGCTTCGGTCGTAGCCCAGAATTAGCGAATGCATTAGCGGGAGAACATGCATGACCAATGCAGATATACTGCGGATTCGTGCCGACTTTCCAGCGTTAAACCAAGACGTTAATGGTAAGCCATTAGTGTATTTAGACAACGGTGCGACGACGCAAAAGCCCCAAGTCGTCATTGACGCGCTTGCACATTATTACGCGTACGATAACTCGAACGTGCATCGTGGTGCGCACACACTCAGCGACCGAGCGACTCAAGCATTTGAAGGGGCTCGTGTCACATTACAACAGTTTTTAAATGCAAAGAAATCTGAAGAAATTGTATGGACACGCGGTACAACCGAGTCTATCAATCTCGTGGCTTCCACTTGGGGTCGTCAGAATTTAACAGCAGGTGACGAAATTCTAGTCACCGGTATGGAGCACCACTCCAACATAGTGCCGTGGCAAATGCTGTGTGAGCAAACTGGTTCTAAGTTGCGCCCAATTCCAGTAAAGGAAAATGGCGAGCTTGATATGGACGCGTTCGCCACCATGTTGAGTGATAAGGTAAAGCTAGTATCTGTCGTGCATGTATCGAATGCACTTGGCACCATAAACCCAGTCGAAACCATTATTAAGATGGCACACGAAGTTGGTGCTAAAGTTTTAGTCGATGGTGCGCAGGCGGTATCGCATTGGAACGTCGATGTGCAGGCTTTAGGCGTCGATTTTTACGCATTTTCGGGTCATAAGTTATTTGGGCCAACGGGTATCGGCGTACTGTACGGCAAAGAAGATTTGCTTAATGCAATGCCCCCATACCAAGGCGGCGGCGAGATGATTGCACACTGTTCGTTTGAGAAAACGACGTACAATGTATTGCCGTATAAATTTGAAGCCGGTACGCCAAATATTGCCGGTGCGATTGGCTTAGCTGCGGCAATTGATTATTTAAACACGCTCGATCGCGTAGCATTAGCCAAGCACGAAGACTCGTTATTACTGAAAGCGAATGAACTAGCTGAGCAGCTTGGAGATATTCGTCGTATTGGTACTGCTGCAAAAAAAGCCAGTGTGTTTAGCTTTTTACTCGCTAATGCACATCCTGGGGATGTAGGCACCCTTCTCGATCAACAAGGTATTGCCGTACGCACGGGTCATCATTGTGCAATGCCATTAATGGATCAATATGCAATACCAGGCACAGTACGAGCGTCGTTCAGTTTTTATAACACATTAGACGATGTTGAACGCTTATTTACTGGCCTTGAAAAAGCCAAAATGTTTTTACTGTAACGGATAGAAGGAAACACTATGAGTATCGAAACCTTTGATCCTAATGCCATGGCCGATGTCAGCATGACCGACACCGCTATCGCGCATATTCGTAAACAACTAATTAAAAACGCTAATATGGCGGGCATTCGCTTAGGCGTTAAAAAGAGCGGCTGCTCTGGTTTTAAATACGATATTGAATTTGTTGAACAAGCAACTGATGGCGATCAAACCATTCAAGTAGCCGACGATGTTGCCTTGTTTGTGTCGGAAGAAGCACGGCCATACTTACGTGGTACTGTGATCGATTTCACCAAAGAAGGGTTAAACAGTACCATCAAATTTAACAACCCAAACGCAAAAGATTTATGCGGATGTGGTGAGTCGTTCTCGGTTTAAACTTTTTAAATAGGCAGTATTAGTTCCTGTCTATTCACTAATCGCCCCTGCGGCTAAAACGATTTTGGAGAAGAGTATGGAACGCCGCATGGTGGTCGCACAAGAAGCCTGTCCGGCCCGTCAAGTTCCCTCTGGTATACCCACGGTTATTCCTGCGGGCACCTTCGTAACCATCAACCAAGCTCTCGGTGGTAACTACACAGTCACCATGAATGGCAATATGGTTCGTGTTGATGGTACTGATGCCGCAGCGCTAGGTTTAGAAGCAGAAGAGATCGTATTTGAAAATCACGATGATGGTATTGTTCGTGAAGAGCAAATTCGCCAAGCCCTACGCACGATTTATGATCCAGAGATTCCTATCAACCTGCTCGATCTTGGCCTTATCTATGGCATAAAGATTCACGCAACTGAAGTCGTGATTGATATGACTTTGACGGCACCCACCTGTGGTATGGGTCCAGTGTTAATCTCTGACGTCAAGTACCGCGTGGCTAAGGTACCAAACGTTACTAAAGTCAGCGTCGAACTGGTTTTCGATCCCCCTTGGCATCGTGACATGATGACCGAAGAAGCTCAGCTAGAAGCAGGCTTGTTCTTCTAAGATCACTGTCGCTCATACAGAGATTGGCCCAAATGGGCATAATCGTGGATTATTCGCTTCGCTGGCATTATAGTGTTGTCGTAATAACAACAATAATAATAATGTTAATTGGTTCGGGTTCCTGATGAGCGACGCGTATTTTAAAGGTATCACTGCAGCATTACACACCGCCGGTGTCTGCACCCCGACTCTAATCATAGATAGAGCACGCCTCGACAGAAACATTGATCACGTAATAGATGTTTTGAACAAAGGCTTTGAATATCGCCTTGTAACGAAGTCGCTGCCATCTATCCCGCTACTCCAGTATGTTATGCGGAGAACGGGAACCCAGCGCCTTATGTGCTTTCACCTGCCGTTCTTACTGCAATTGGTTAATCATATTCCATCGTCCGACATTTTGATGGGCAAACCTATGCCTGTGCGCGCCGCTCAGGAGTTCTACGATTGGCATTCAGGGCAAACAAGTAGCATGTGCTTTGCACCCGAATTACAACTCCAATGGCTAATCGATAGCATCGAACGGCTAGAGCAATATGAATATCTTGCAAGCCAACGTAATCTGCGTCTACGCGTATGCTTGGAAATCGACGTTGGTTTGCATCGAGGAGGGTTTCGTAATACTGCCGACTTCACTGCAGCCCTCCGATTTATTCGTCGCTCTAATTATCTTACGCTCAGTGGCTTAATGGGTTACGAAGCCCATATCACCAAAATGCCAATGATATTAGGCGGTATAAAAAGCGCTTTCGCCGATACTCAAGGGCGCTACGCAAATTTTTTAAGTGCCGCAAAAGCAGAGCTGGGCGATCATATTCTCGACAATCTCTGCATCAATACTGGCGGTAGTACCACCTACACCCTGTACCACAATTCTAAACTCGTGAATGAAATTGCTGCGGGCGCGGCCTTAGTAATGCCCTCTAATTTTTCCGCCGAAACATTAGAGCATCACCAGAAGGCAGCCTTTATCGCTGCACCGATACTAAAAAATATTTCTAAACCAGAAATTCCGTTAACACCTGCCATTTCAACCATGTTGCGTATTATTGGTGTATTGCCGAAGCGGGCTTGTTTTATCTATGGCGGCAACTGGCTTGCAGATCCTTGTTACCCTGAAGATACCCAACATTGCAAAATTTTTGGTCGCTCAAGCAATCAAGAAATGTATGGCATTCCGGTGGATAGCGATATAAAGCAAGATGACTTTATTTTTATGACTCCGCAGCAGAGCGAATCGGTATTCCTACAATTTGGTACCATAGGTGTTTATGAAGATGGCAGAATCTCCGCTTGGTGGAATGTGTTTCAAGAGAACGACATCGAACAACCGCCAGTATATTCTGATATCCCTACAGCCGAAATTTACCCATTAAAATGAAGACAAACAACTCATTAAAAATGCTATCTATTGAGCCTGAAAAACAGGCAGATAGCTGTATTATTTGGCTCCATGGCCTAGGTGCAGATGCATCCGACTTTTATCCCATAGGAAAGATGCTTAGTCCTGTTTTAGCTGAACACGCTATTCGTTGGATATTTCCACAAGCACCGATTAGGCCGGTTTTTATCAACGGCGGTGTGCCTATGCCGTGTTGGTACGACATATTAGCTGTTAACCCTTCACGTGTTGTTAACCCACAACATGTGACTGAAATTTGCGCGCAAATAAACGAACTAATAAATCAACAGATAGCGCTTGGTATTGCAGCCAACCGCATCCTATTAGCCGGATTTTCACAAGGTGGCGCCGTGGCCTTGGAATGTGCATTAACCCATCCCAAGGCCTTAGCCGGTTTAATGGCGTTGTCGACCTATTTGATCAAGGCACCAAAACACGTATCTCATAGCGAACTGCCCATATTATTAGTTCATGGCACTGAGGATATGGTCGTACCAATACCCTTGGCCGACGATACCCTAATCGCGTTACAAAAATTAGGATATACACTACAGAGCCATCGACTAGAGATGGCACATGAAGTGTGCAATGAGGAGGTAGACATTATTGCAGAATTTATTCGCAGGTGTTTACAACGCTGATTAGCCCCAGATGCAAGCGCTATCGCCTACTCTACACCTAAATCAAATTGCCCTGTCTGCTGGCTTAAAGCTTTTGCCATTTCGCGCTGTTCTTTCGCGGTTTTTCCCATAAATGTAGCAGTGGCAACGGTATGTTTAGATATTTTAAAAATATTATTCATACTGCCGCCCACTTCTATATTGGCCGACACTTGCTCCTCCGCAGCTGCAGCTACTTGATCAGACATATCGCGAATATCCTGAATAACATCGCGAATTTGATTCAATTCGCGATGCAAGGTATTCGATAAATCCACACCTTCGGTAACAATTTTTTGCGAAGCATCGACGGCATTAAATGCTAGCTTCGAGTCTTTCTGAAATTTACCGACAATTACTTCGATTTCTGCCGTCGAATCTTGTGTTCTTTGCGCTAATGTTCTTACTTCATCGGCGACCACAGCGAAGCCTCTGCCCTGATCCCCCGCACGAGCTGCCTCAATTGCAGCATTCAATGCCAACAGATTGGTCTGTTCTGCAATCGATTTAATGACACCCAAAACACCACCAATAGCATCACTACTGTCGTGTAATTCACGAATGACTTTGGCAACATCACCCATGCTGGTATTTAAGGTATCCGCTTGTTTAACACTCCGGTCGATAACCCTAGCACTACTATGGATTACATCATTGGCGCGATCGGATTGGTCAGCAACACGTTGAATATGCTTAGCAATCTCTCTAGTCGCCTGTTCTAATTGAGTGACTGCGACCACCGCCGCCCCAGTGTCTTCTTGCTGTTTATGCATACCCTTAGAGCTAAGCGAAATAGTCATCTGGTTCTGCATGGCGGTCAGTGATAGCTGCCGCGCTATAGCATTAATCGCTGTTACGGTGCTTGCCATACGCTCCTGCATACCATTGAATGCCTTTGCAGCCGCGCCTAGCTCATCATCTAAGAGAACTTTAACGCGTTTATGCAGCGATAAATGAGCGGCCGCATTCCCGATAACACTCGTTAGTTCGTGAATTTGACGATAAATCATGGAGGATATTTGAATCGCTAATGCCAGGGTGATACCGACTATAACCAGTGCAATCAGTACATTTTGACTCAGATTCGTTTTAGCCACACTCAGTTCCCGCTGAGCCGACTGTATCAGCTTCGCATTTAACTGATCATCAATAGCCTTGAGTGCGTTAATACGCGCTGTGGCAGCTTTAAACCAATCTGGAGAAGCAACACTAAATCCACCTGTTTGCGCCTTATCATTGGCAAGAATACGATAGTTAGCAACAGCAGTGTTTTCGTCACTCGTTAAGAATTTTTCAAAAGCGGCTGCAGATTCCAGATCCGTAAAGCGGACATAATTTTCAAAAAACACATCTTGCTCAGAGACAAGGCGTACGAAGTGTTGATAAAGGCCGTCCCCGAATGCATCAGCACCAAACACGTTACTCAATACTGCGCGCTCAATGCCCGCTCGCTCCTTACCCTGCAAAAAATTGTAGTAAGATTGCAACCCTCGAGATAGATCACCCTGAGTTGTGTAAGCCGTCGCTAGAGCTGGTACGATCAGTAGATCACTAATTGTTGTGGTAAAGAAAGCTAGTGCCTCTCCTAAGGGCAAGGACAACTGTTGAACCGCGATTCGAGTCGACTTTAACGCTTCTATTTTAGCCCGCACAGCGACTACTCGGCTCTCAACATCAGTAAATTGTCCAAGATTGGCCTTAGCGACGTAGCCTTGCCAACGCTGTATCTGAATATCAACGTTCTGTCGTTGCGTGACTAAAGTGTCACCAAATTTAGCGCCCGATGTGCCAATAAATCCGGCAGTCATTCCTCGTTCTTTCTGTAGCTCATGCGCCAATTGGCTATTGATAGAGGTGAGCTCGACCAGTGTTTGAACCGCCTCAAGCTCACTAAGCTGGCCTGATGTCTTAGTAATGTCACGTAATTCGAAGTAAGTAATCGCCAACAAAGGAGCCACTATCAGTAACAGCAGCTTGTACTTGATCGGCAGTGACTTTAACCAACTCATGAAACGCCTCGACGACAATAGCTAGACAATTGAGCCTAGTAGATGCTGGCTTCATCACCAGCCAAAACAACTCCAAACAGGCCAATTACTTAAAAATGTCCTATTCCCACAATATCGGCACAAAGAAGTAGCCTAAACTAGATCTAAGATATCTGAGCACATCAACGAAGGTAATCTATGCCAAGTAGCGGAAAAACAATCTTGTTCAACCAGCAATTACCTCCTAATCTCTTATGATTAGTAGAAAATTTATGTTTATTTCCATCCTTGATTTACACTCAGAAATATAGGTATGTACATGTGGAGGATCTTCTTAAAGAACAAGAATTTGTTCATATTAATCGGCTCAATATTCACCCTATACATAATTATTTCAATTCTTCAAATTACTTATATTTACAACACAACCAAATCCGAACTTATCAATGACGATAAGTATCACTTAGAAATCATCGTAAAAAATATAAAAGACACCTTCGAATCAGATAGAAAAAAAGCTCTATTTTTGAATAACTTACCGTCAATTCAAGAAATAGTACTTAATGCCAAAAAGCAAGAAAACGACTCAAAAAACGACCTATCTGTCGAGGAATGGGAAGATCGCTTAGCAGTAATATTCCATGCCTATATCCAAGCAAACTCTCAAATAAGACAAATACGCTATATTGGCACTAATGATAACGGGAGAGAAATAGTAAGAGTCGAGCGTTCTAACGGTAATATAAAGATCGCCGAAAAATCGGAATTACAACAAAAAGGTGATACCCAGTACTTTAAAGAAGCCATAAAACTAACTCCTGGATCAGTACTCATTTCAGAGATTGAATTAAACAAAGAGCATGGGATGATTGACTTCCCAGAGTGGCCGACTTATCGAATTGCCATAGGTACTTTTGATCAAAACATGACGCTACTCGGATTCGTCATAATCAACATTGATGCAACTGATTTCTTAAATAGTTTCCGTTCACAGACCGAAGGTTATGACACCTACTTATTAAATGGCGATCATAAGTTTTTGTTACATCCTGATTCGCACTTAGACTTTTCTTTCGAGCATAAAAACTCTCTGTTTGACTCTTGGCAGGGCTACTTCAAAACGCCTATTGAGGAAGCCCCCTATGCAATAAGCACGGTAGAAAAACCAAATGGAGAAGTTCTGTTTAGTCATGGTGTCAAAATAAAGTACAACACCCAAAGTAAAGAACGCTATTTATATGTTGTTAATACCATTACTGAATCGACAATTATAGAAAACGTGCTAAAACATCTCATTGGCTATCAGGCTGTTTCATTCGCTCTATTCTTGATTGTTATATTTACCGCCATAATCTATCAGAGATCTATCACAGCCATTCGTGTAAAAGACGAAGCAGAAATACGCTATGAAACCATTGTAAATGCCATATCAGAATGCATAGTAACCCTAAACCCTAAGTACAGCATAAAAAGATACAATAACGCCGCAAAATCATTATTCCGACTAAAATCAAGTTTAGAGGATTTTGAAGGAAAATCTATTTTCGACCTAATACCGGAAGTTCAGGAAGGTATTATTACAGCTCAAAAAATACTAGATAATGGCGAACCAAGAGCAGAATTCCTGATAAGCATTACCAGCTTGAATAGAGAGACTAGACACTTCAATATTACCTTAACGAAGATACAAAAATTAGATACAAGAGAAATCGATTTAGTACTATTAATCCATGACAATACAATCGTTTTTGAATACCGAAAATCATTGGAAATATCCAATCGTCTGTTAGAGGAAAAAGTTCAAGAAAGAACATCAGAACTACAAAATGCATTGAAAATTGCAGATAAAGCAAACAAAACTAAAAGTGACTTCCTCGCAACGATGAGTCATGAGATTCGAACGCCACTAAATGGCGTTTTAGGAATGCTAAATTTACTTGCTAATGGCCCACTAACGCCGCGCCAAGAAGAAAACCTGCATATAGCAAAGTCCAGCGCCTCTCTGTTAACACAGCTGATTAATGACATATTGGACTTCTCAAGAATTGAAGCCGGAAAACTCACTATAGACAATGTCGATTTCAATTTAATTAATTTACTACATACAACGACATCTAATATAAGCACGGCAGCAAACGATAAAGACCTGCAGTTAGTATGTGATACAAGTGAAGTAAAATCAGAGCACGTTCATTCAGATCCGCATAGAATTAAACAAGTCATTAATAACTTGTTAAGCAATGCGATAAAATTTACCGATACTGGCACCATTACTCTAAAAGCTAACACGCAGGTAAGACCGGATGGAAAAATTGAATTTAAATGTTCGGTTATTGATACAGGAATAGGTATAGAGGAAGAGAAATTAAACTATATATTCGAGAAATTCACTCAGGCAACATCCAGCACATCGAGATTGTATGGAGGCACAGGATTAGGACTTTCCATTAGCAAACAACTTCTTCACTTACTTGGCGGCGAACTAACGGTTACGAGTGAAAAGGGGCGCGGGAGTACATTCTCATTTACAATACCGTTAGCGCAACCGCATGCTGATATTTCAATCGCAACCGATTCTAGCAAATCAAACACAGTTGAGTTCTTAGCCGACCAAACCATACTTGTGGTAGATGATAACCGTACCAATAGAGCAATTATTACTGGATTATTAGAAGCCCACAATGCCACTATTTTAGAAGCCGTCAATGGTATCGATGCTCTGCGGATATTAAACACAACAAACGATAATTCCATTGATATTATCTTAATGGATTGTCAAATGCCGGAGCTAGATGGTTATCAGGCGACTCAATGCATTCGAAATGGTGAAGCGGGCCAAAAGTATGTGCACATCCCTATCATTGCGTTAACAGCAGCTGCCATGCAGGGTGAAAAAGAGAAATGTTTAGCCGCAGGCATGACAGACTACTTAGCCAAACCTGTCGACTTCGAGCAATTAATACTCAAACTCCAGCTTTATATAGACAGCACAGAGGGCATTTCAGCACCCATTAAAAAAGCTGAGATAGATACTGAGTCTATTTGGGATAAAGAAGGGGCATTATCTAGGCTAAACAACAGCCAAGAACTACTGGCAAGCATTTACGATATCTTCCGCGAAACGAGCCCGGAAACTTTAACGTCATTGAAGTTAGCCTTAGACAAATTGGATATCGATGCCATCCATCGCCAAGCCCACAAGTTAAAAAGCCCAGCATTGACCGTTGGCGCCATTAAAGTTGCTCAAATTGCACTGCAGCTTGAGTCGGCAAACGAAGAAGAGTTGCGAAGCGCCAAAGATAACTCGTTATATGAGTCATTAGAGACCGAATATCATTTGTTTGTGAACCTTGCTGAGCGCGAACTAGGTCTATAACTGCTTCAACACGCCAATTCCCCCTCTTTGGGCTGAACCTCTCTCTGCCTTCTGGTATCCTTCGCATCCGCAAATGGCCTATCTCATTAAGCCAGACTTAAGAACATAGCCCTGTAGGACTGGATATGATTACCCTCTACGGCATAAAAAACTGCGACACCATGAAAAAGGCCCGCGCTTGGCTTGATGATGCCGGTGTCGCTTATGAGTTTCATGATTATAAAAAAGATGGCTTGCCCGCAGACTTATTAGACACTTGGATGGCTAACCTAGGCTGGGACGCCTTAATCAACCGTCGCGGCACGACGTGGCGCAAGCTACCAGACGGTGTTAAAGAAGCTATTGATGAAGCATCTGCTCGGGCCATTATGCTAGAGAACCCGTCGATCATTAAGCGTCCGCTATTGGATACAGGCAGCACTCGACATCTTGGTTTTAAAGCCGACGAATACAAACATCTACTACAGAAATAATGTGAGGAATTCCCATGACAGCATTTGCACTAGCCATCGGTGTAGGTACTAAAAATAGCAAAGGCGAATGGTTGGAAGTGTACTTCCAAAAACCACTATTAAATCCTGCTGATAGCTTAGTTACAGCCGCTCTTGAAACCTTGGGTTACGAAGGTGGCAACGTGGCACTTGATGTCGATGGTGGCGAGCTCACTGCTTTTGCAGATGCCATTGATGCAATCGCCCCAGAACAAGCGGCGCTAGCCCGCGCATGTACCGAGAGTGTTCGTCCAATCACAGTGACGATCTTAGACACCGATGCGCAAGCGACCAGTACCCCAGAGGTCTATCTGAAGTTGCATCTCCTGTCGCATCGTTTGGTTAAACCACATGGCGTTAATCTGGCCGGTATGTTTGGTTTACTTCCGAATGTTGCTTGGACCAACCAAGGTGCAATTGATCTAGCCGAACTTCCAGAAGCACAGCTGAAAGCGCGTTTAAATGGCGAATTACTTAGCGTTAACAGCGTTGATAAGTTCCCACGTATGACCGACTACATCGTACCAAGCGGCACACGCATTGCGCACACTGCGCGCGTACGTTTAGGTGCACACATCGGCGAAGGCACAACCATCATGCATGAAGGCTTTGTTAACTTTAACGCCGGTACCTTGGGTGTTTCTATGGTTGAAGGCCGTATATCAGCAGGAGTTGTTGTCGGTGACGGCTCAGATCTAGGCGGCGGTTGTTCCACAATGGGCACCCTATCCGGTGGTGGCAACATCATCATTTCTGTCGGCGAAAAATGTTTACTGGGCGCGAACGCCGGTATCGGTATTCCACTAGGTGATCGTTGCACGGTGGAATCAGGTTTGTACGTTACTGCTGGCACTAAGATCCAAGTGTTAGATGATCAAAAGCAAGTTGTCGATACCGTTAAAGGCCGCGACCTTGCCGGTAAGTCTGACCTGCTGTTCCGTCGTAATTCAATCTCTGGTGCCGTTGAGTGTGTGACCAACAAGAGTGCCATTGCATTGAACGAGGAATTGCACGCGAATAACTAAGCGCGCTCATCTCGATAGGTCTAACAGTCGTTAGGCCTCTACGAGGCTAAAACTGTAAACACAGTTTTGGCCTCGCGTCATCTCAACTCCTTTCGTAATCTTTTAAGTAGCTCGTCAGCTTTTCAGTCAATGTTTTGACCTATTTATTATTTTGAACGGTTGTAAACCCCTGTACTGATATGTATCTCAGTAGGTGGCTATTTGTGTCGATTTGCTTACAGCCAATGTAAACCGAAAAAACAGGACTAACATTAGAATTAGAAGAAGCGAAACAGCCTCTCACCACGATAACAACAGCAGTAATAAAAAGAGCAACGTCACCGATAGAATAAAGATAACAACGGTGACGAATACAAGAATAAAGCTCAGACACTCCCTGCTCGGGCCTAACATAACATGTGTTAGGCCCTCTTCATTTCCCAACCCCAAAAACCACAATGCCGATACAAAAAAGCCCCGATTGAATCGAGGCTTTTTATTTTACGAACATCAAGAGATATTACTTAATGTCGAATACCGCACGGCGGTTTTGAGCACGACCTTCAGCAGTATCATTGCTCGCAACAGGACTGGTTTCACCAAACCCTTTCGCGTCGATACGATCTGCACTCACACCCTTCTTCATTAGGTAAGAACGCACACTGTTAGCACGATCTTGGCTGAGGTTTTTATTAAACGTCTCAGGACCTGTGTTATCGGTGAAGGCAGACACAGTGATAGAAGCATTTGAATATTGTGCTAGCTCGCTCGCAGCATCGTCCAGCATCTTCTTCATCGATACTGTTAACTTAGACGACTCGACATCGAACAAGACATTACTGATAGAACCTGTGAATTTAGCACAGCCAGTTTCATCAACCGTTAAGCCTTCAGCAGTCAGTGCACACTGATCAAGATCGTTGGCAATGCCGTCGTGGTCATCGTCATTCGAGCCTGCGGCAGTCGCTGGCAAGGCAGCAAGTTCCTGAGTGTCTAATTGCATAGCTTCTGCAGAGGTAGAATCTTCAGCGTTAGTCTCGGCGCAGCAACCATCATAGTACTCTGAAGAAAAGTCACTAGCAGCAACGGTTGATTCTTTCGCATCATAGCTCGCAACACGCTCACTGCTTTCGATGCCAAAGCGATAACCGACTTCCAACATGTATACGGCATGGTAGGAAATATTGTCTTGTAGATCATCGATACGTGCTTCCACACGACCAAAAAACTCATCGTTCATGTCGTACTGCAAACCGGCACCTAGCGACAAAAAGCCACCTCGAGAGTCGAGCGACGGAGAACCATCTTTTTCGAACTCTTCTTGGCCCAAACCCAGTGCTAAGTATGGCTTCAATGCTTTTTCACCGAAAAAGTACAAACCACTTAAACGAAACTGGTTGATGTCAGCACGTTCAGACGCTTGAGTCGGAGATGGCATCACAACGGAGCCTTCTACCGCGAAATTATTGCTAAGCATATAGCCTAGTGATGCTTCTATTTCATAGCTGTGACGAGCGCGAATACCTTGATCATCGTAGACATCGCCGAACGGATCGTTGTCAAAATGGCCTGCACCGAAGGTAATATAGGTATTTTCATTGGCAATAGCTGACATAGAAGCAATCGAGATTAATGCGATTAAACTTCCTTTAAAAATTGGGTGCTTATTCATGTTCTCTCCTTGTTTACACGGTACAAATTCGAACTTGGCGCATAATACCGAATTGACAGAAAAAGACATCCAGAATGTGTAGTTTTGTAATGCTCTGAACATTAGTTTGCAGGAACTTTACTTAGCATTAATGACCTAAACGACATTTTTTAAAAATGCCGGCCTATTTCAACTCAAACAGCAGAAATACCGCGCTGACGTTTCAGCGCAGCTTGATAGTAGTCTTTGGTGTTACCTGGTGACAGCACCAACTGTGCGCGTGCCACAACACCTGCTAGATCTGAGATCGAAATATCCGTCTCGTACAGACCATGTAATACACCCTGAAAGCTGGCCTCAATAATCAGCTCGGCTCCCAAACTCACGGGGGAAATGACCGACAGAATACTGGTCTGTACGATCAGTGCTTCCCCATCCACTAATGCAGGCTGCAATAGCTCGCGGGCAGAATGTTCCATCAAAGCCACAATCTGCGGGGTTGAAAGAACTTTAACCTGATCGGTCGCGGTCAAGGCGCAGGTATCTGATTCGGTAACGCGGTAGTTAAAAACGTAGGATTGCCCAATGTGCATAGCGAAAACTCAACTGCTGGCAGGAATGGATCTGCCGTGTAAGTTAATGCATCTCGATCTCAATGTCGCGCACTAATGATAAAATTAATAATAAAGTGTGAAGAAGCGACGATTCAAGGCTGTGATACCATTACATCAATTGAAATTGCTAGCATCTACTTTTATGAATAAACAAAAACGCATCGAAATATTCAACCGACTTAAGGCGGAAAATCCGACCCCTGTTACCGAACTGGAATACAGCTCACCCTATGAATTATTAGTGGCCGTTACGCTATCCGCTCAAGCTACCGACGTAAGTGTCAATAAAGCAACACGCAAGCTCTTTCCTATCGCTAATACCCCAGAAGCTATGCTGCGATTGGGCGAAGAAGGCTTGAAAGAGTACATCAAAACGATTGGCTTATTTAATAGCAAAGCCAAGAACGTCATCAAGATGGCTGAACTGCTCATCGAACGACACAACAGTATCGTGCCGGATAACCGCGATGACCTCGTTGCCTTGCCCGGAGTTGGACGTAAAACAGCCAACGTTGTATTGAATACCGCTTTTGGGCAAATTGCGATGGCGGTTGATACCCATATATTTAGAGTCTCAAATCGTACCAAGATTGCGCCTGGAAAAAACGTTGATGAAGTGGAGCAAAGGCTCTTGCGCTTAGTTCCGAACGAATACTTAATGGATGCACATCATTGGCTCATACTTCACGGTCGATATGTATGTGTCGCCAGAAAGCCCAAGTGTGGCTCATGCTTAATAGAAGACTTGTGCGAATTTAAAGATAAAACGGTCGATTAAATATTTAACCAGTAGAGGATTTAACCATGAGAATTTTGCACACTATGTTGCGTGTAGGCGACCTCGACGCTTCAATCCATTTCTACACCCAAATTATGGGGATGAAGCTACTACGCCGCAGCGACAATGAAGCATACCGATACACCCTAGCGTTCGTCGGATTTCAATCTGAATCAGAAGGCGCTGTATTAGAGCTTACCTATAACTGGGATCAAAGCAGCTACGACTTGGGCAGTGGCTACGGTCATATTGCCATCGAAGTCGACGATGCCGCAGAGACATGCGACACCATACGCGCTGCTGGCGGCAAAATCACTCGCGAAGCTGGGCCTGTCAAAGGAGGAACCACGGTAATTGCATTTGTTGAAGACCCCGACGGCTACAAAATAGAACTGATTCAAAAAAAACCGGCCTATCCTATCGAAATGTAATTTAGCAGGTCGTCGTGTCAAGCGACGACTTTCCTGCCTTTGTCAAGATTCTCTGCACATTGCTTTTTGGCCTGCTAGGCTAATTACACTACGTAGAGGATTTTGGACATGCTATTAGATAACCTAAACATCAAGATGCGCCACAGCGTTATCATTGGACTGGTCATTGTGGGGCTTGGAATCATGGCATTTGCCAGTGTTCAACAGCTTATGAAAACCAAACTCCTTAGTGAAACACAGATCAATATTGAGAAAATCGAAAGCGATATCCTGCTATTACGTCGCCATGAAAAGGACTTTCTAGCCCGCAACGATGTATCTTATCAGGCCAAATTTAACGATAGCGTCACGGCAACACAGTCTCATATCGCCAGCTTATTAGACGAACTCAAAACGTTAAATTTGATAACCACGCCGGTTACCCAACTACGCGATATCATTGCAGTATACGCTGTTCAGTTTAACACCCTAGTTAGTAAGAAAAACGATATTGGTTTAACCCCAACGACGGGTCGTTATGGGCGATTGCGTGAGGCTGTGCATCAAATTGAAAACACTGCGAAGGCCGACAACCAATACGATGTGCTCTATCAAGTCCTTATGCTTCGTCGCCATGAAAAAGATTTCATGCTGCGTCTCGATTTAAAGTATCGCGACAAATTTATTAGCCAGATTGCAGAGTTCCGTCAGTTAATTCAAGAGCAAAATTTGACCCACCTTAATGCCTCACTGAAGAACTATGAAACCGAATTTCTGACCTTAGTTGCGGAACAAGAAGCTGTAGGCCTGAGCCCAACTGAAGGTTTAATGGGTGATATGCGTACCCAGATTCATGCCACCGAAGAAGCGTTAAACATCATGCAAAATGCTTTAAGAGACGCGGTAACTCAACTTCAAACTAATGTTTTTATAACTATTGGCATCGTCATCACCGCTATTATTGGTATTAGTGTTGTTTTAATCACCATGGTATCTCGCACTATCTATTTACCCATTCAATTGATTACTAACAAAATTCGTGATATTTCCCAGAGTCTCGACCTCACCCAAAGAGTCAACTTTAATTCGCGTGATGAAATTGGTTCTTTGTCGAGTTCCTTCGATCATTTGCTGGGAGTACTCTGCGATACGACTGTTGCTGTTAAAAACACATCGAATTCTGTATCGAATGCATCGGTAACGCTCACGCACGTTACCAATGAGGTTTCTAAAGCCAGTAACTTACAGCAACAGGAAATTACTCATGCAGTAACCGCAATTAGTGAAATGACAGAAACCATCAATAACGTTGCAAACAATGCCAATCACGCTGCGCAATCAGTAAATGAAGTTCATTCTGAAATTGCGCGCGGCAAACTCGTTGCCAATACCGCTCGTGATGAAATCGACGCCCTAAACAACGACATTATGCAAGCCACCGATGCAATCTCTAAGCTGCAAGCCGATAGCGAAAGCATCGGAGAAATCTTAAGCGTAATTAGCGCTATCGCCGAACAAACAAATTTGCTGGCCTTGAACGCAGCAATCGAAGCTGCGCGGGCTGGTGAACAAGGTCGAGGCTTTGCGGTAGTAGCCGACGAAGTAAGAACGCTAGCAAGTCGTACCCAAGAATCTACCGAATCTATTCGCAGCACCATTGGCGAATTTCAGAAAGGAACAGCGGGTGTTGTTACTACGGTCACGCGGTCGCGCGAACGAGCGCAGTCAGGGATTGAAAAAACACGCGAATCGGCCATTATTTTCGACAGTATTTACACCAATATTAGTGCCATTAATGATTTGAACACACAGGTTGCAACGGCAGCCGAGGAGCAAACGGTTGCCGCAGCAGAGATCAATCGTAATGTGGTGCGAATCAATGAACTGGCAGTTTCATGCCACAATCAGGCACAAGATGCCTCAGGTGCTGGTACACAGCTAAAAGAGCTATCAGTTAGCCTATCGCATAACATTGCGCGCTTTAAGGTTGATTAAAGTGCGCGGCCATCAAGCGATGGGATAGACAATTCTGTCGTTATAGCCGGTAACAATCTCAACCGTCCCGTGCCACTCTTGATCGAGAGTGGCATCACCACTGTCAATAATCAGTGGCCGCCCATTCAGCGCTGTAATTTTCGTTTTAGTCGAGATAATTACTATATTGTCTTTACCCAACGCTCTTAAAATTCGGGGGCTAAACTGCTGATTACCGCGCCCAAATACGTGCCCCTGCCCGCCCATGCTACTGACGACTGCTTTGCAAGCAACATGATCTTGCATCAGTGCCCATATCTGTTGCTCGTTGATATCTCGAGCGATTAATTCACGATTCAATACGGCATCGACGCCGAGCAAAGTATTGTCTAAACCGAGTTCATCCATAATCGCCAGAGTCGTTTTACCTGAACCGATCAAATAAACAACGTCGTCATCCATCGAATTGATGATATCCGCAGCGATATCGGCAACCACTAACGATTCATCCTCGACGCCACCTTGCTTCACCGCTTGGACAAAATGCCCTGCCTGAGGAACCCGCATATCGCCATAGTGTTTAGCGCGAACCTGATTCTGTCGGAAAGCATCTTCATCGAGATCACGAACTTCCGCTTCGCGAATATCCACCAGCTTGCCGTCCAACAAATGACGTAGCACCTCACCACTCGCCGCGGGAGTAACACCGTAAACACCGGAATGAATTTTGACGCCTGCGGGGATGCCGAGTACAGGAAGTTGCTCGCCGATCACGGCGCAAATATCGCGCGCAGTGCCATCGCCACCAGCAAAAACAAGAACGTCCGGTTTTGCCGACAGCATGAGTTCAGCAGCTTCGCGAGTTTGCTGGGCAGAAGTAGGCAGAGCCATAGATATCGGCAAAGTTTGATAATCAAAGCCGAGCTTCTCTAATAAATTCGCGCCCATATCATCTGGACAAGTGATAAATCGACAATGATCTCGGTAAGGCAAAAGTACTTCTAAAGCCTGCTCAGTACGTGCTCCAGAGCGCTGTTCAGCACCACGAGCAAAAGCTTCTGCCACCACCGCTTCGCCATCGCTCCCCTTCAAGCCAACAGCACCGCCAATACCCGCAAAAGGGTTAATAATCAGACCAAAGGTCAACATGCAGTTTCTCTAAACAGATGAAATAAGGATGATTAATAACGCTAGAACCAATCACTTAACTTAATACCAATACCGAAGCGTTCTTGGTAACGATTATAATCGATTAAGCTTTCACCATAGCCGTTAAAATACTGTACGTAGCCTTTCATTTTTCGTGATATTGGAAAGCTCCAGCCAAGCTCCAATGAACCTCGGTTTTCATTCCAATTTAAATTATTACGCACCGTTGCTGAAAACTGATGATGCTGCATTACGTGCAAATACATCAGCTCGCCGTAACCTAAATACTCTTCAATATCTGGGTTATCATCATCACTGGGGTCTTCAGGATCTGACGAATTTTTTTCTGGAATACGCCACCAGGCACGCAAATTCAAAACGCCATCGGGTATCAGCATCGTAGCCTCGCCGATGATCCTATTCCAACTACGAGACAGGGTACTTGTTTGTCCATTGGACTGATGATTGATTGATAATCCCAGCCTTTCTACCGGATAGTTCTTCAACTGCCAATTAAACATAAGCTCAGGTTCATGATTAGTTTCACGAAACGGCTTTGATATCGCGGAATTATACACCTGCCAAAATGATCGGTTGGTATAACCGAACTCGATGGTACTCAATTTCCCCAGCAGGTCTTCGGCCAATGTCGTTTTAACGCTGAACTGCATAACGGCCTCAAGATGCTGATAACCATTTTCACGACTAACAGGCTCATCAGCAATGCTCGTTAACGCCCGCTCAAGTTCTTTGTCACTCGGGCGAGTTTGATAAGTCAGCGGCAGTAAATAGTTCGGTTTATGCGGAAGAAGAACATAAGGATTATCAGAGGCTAAACGTTCTGTGCGTATTTTTTCAACCAACTCAGGAAACTGACGAATCTGTGGATCGAGTTCATCAGCGGACAGTACTTCGATGCTTTGTGATTCTGTCGCAATATCCGGTTCAACATCAGGTACACCGAACACAGGAAGCTTACTCGCGTCTGCCGCTAGAACCAGTGATGAAAAAAGTAGTAAAAGGGGCACCGACAAAAAAATACGCATGTCATCAACGACTATTAGCAAACGAAATTAGCGCTAATGATAGCGGCCAAGTAGGTCAGCCGCTATGGAGAATTAAGAATTCACACACTGGCCATTCATACGGCAAGTTTGTCGGCTTCGAAATATGGGGTGCGCGCCGCTTGAAACTCATTTTTGCAATGCGGGCAAACGCGAACTTCCTTGCTCAGAATGCGATTGTGTAAGTGATATTGCTGGCTGTCCTTCTCCCAGCAATAGGAACAATACGGCTGGCCATAGGGCTTGCCATCCAATGTCCGGTAGTACGCATCGCCGCGACGGCGCATATTGCCGCGATAGGTTAAGACCTCATTCAAGCGAATCAGCTCGGCGTCTTTATCTTCAACATTGCCCTGCAATATCGACAGTTCCATCTTCGCTTCAGAAATGGAGCCAACCAGCTCAGCCAAAAGACGCTTCATTTCGCTTTTATCAAGCACATAGCCCGATGCACGAAACAAACGAGCAATCTCTAATGCGCCCTGCAAGCAATCCAATACTGAGCTAACTTTACCGTGACCTGCCATATAACCACCTCTATCATTCTTTTTATGGCGCTCGAGCACTTAAAGCTCGACGAAATTCTGACGAAAATTCGTCAAAAACCAAGATTTAGAAAGATAGAGCAGAATTAGTGCCAAATTTGCTCAGCTTAGTTCGTCCCCCAAAGAACACTACTTCCGTTGACCTACCACAACGCATAACAAAACCAAGCACATGCCAAAGAGCTGTCCCGTGCTAATCTCTTCTGACATAAAAAATACTCCAACAAGCACTGCGACAACAGGATTGACCAATCCCAAAAAACTCAGCCGTTGAATTGGAATAGCCTTCATCGCCCGAAACCACAGCCAATAGCCCATACCCATACCAATAGGCCCCAGCCAAGCCAATGCTAGCATGCCACTTGGCGTAATATCGGGAACCTCGCGACCACTAAGAATTACGTAGAGCAGCAAAACCACCCCAGAAATAAACAGCTGGGCACTGGTAAATTGCAGCGGCGGAATATCCTTAATCCAACGCGCTGTCAGCAAAATACCGCACGCCATAATAAAGCTCGCCGACAAAGCCGCCACAACCCCCCATGAATCTAACGATTCTGTCGATTGCCAAACTAAGCATGCGACCCCAACCACGCCACCGATAGCAGCAAACACATGATGCATCTCTGGGCGTATACCAAAAATCGCGCGAATCATAATGACTTGCAGAGGTAACGTGGCAACCAAGGTCGCTGCAATTCCCCCAGGCAAACGCCCGATAGCAATAAATAGCAGCGAAGTAAAAATGGCGATATTTAGCATACTTAGTAAAGCAATACGCCAACCGAATTGGATCCATACCGACTTGGGAACCATCCATACCATTAAGCACCCAGGAATACTGATCCTTAATGCGGCTAGCCAAAAAGGATCAACCCCCACCAGCCAGCGTTGAGTAACCGAATAAGTCGTTCCCCAAATCATTGGCGCCATCAAAGCCATCAGCCAAATCGATAGTGTACTTTGTGATTGCTGCTGCATGATTTACCTTCATATAAAGATTCTTTACTAAAAGATAAATGCTTACCTACCAAGAAGCAATTACCTTTACATTAAGATAAATCTAACGGCATAATTTTACGGTCTATCCAGATAAGAGCAGCCACCGATGACAGATGACGAATCACTTGCATCAACTCATGATCATGTCGATGAGATTGCCAAACAATGGCAACGAGAAAGACCCGATCTAAACCCAAACCCTATGCTGCCAATTGGAAGGATTTATCGTCTACATCAGCATTTGCGAACTGCAATCGAAACTGTCCACCAGCAGTTTGGCCTCGCGACCGGCGAATTTGATGTACTAGCGACATTGCTGAGAAATGGCGACCCCTATTGCATGACGCCAACGGCATTATTCCGCTCGGCGATGTTGACATCAGGGGCAATGACTAATCGCCTGAATCGTCTTGAAAAAGCGGGATTGATTGAGCGTATCCACGATCAAAATGATCGGCGTAGTTTACTCGTACAATTATCAAAAGACGGTAAAGCACTCATTGATCAAATGATCGTAGAGCACTTAAAAATAGAAAATGAACTGCTAAATAACCTAACACAAGAAGATCAAACACAATTGAACACCTTGCTTAAAAAGTGGCTGTCAGCGTTTGAATAACGCCCACAGCCAACTCCTCTCACTTTTCTACAAAAGCTCGTTCAATCACGTAGTGGCCTAAATCACCACTGCGGGTTTCTTTAAAGCCACGCTCATCAAGAATTTTCGTAAAGTCTGCCAACATGGCAGGGCTACCGCACAACATAAAACGATCGGTTTCAGGATTAAGATCTTCCAATCCTAAGTCCGCCGTTAACTTACCGCTAGTAAGCAAATCGGTTAAACGGCCCTGATTGCGGAACTCTTCACGGGTAACCGTTGGGTAATACAGCAGTTTTTCGCGCACGATATCGCCAAAATATTCGTTGTTTGGTAATTCGTTCTCGATACGATCACGGTACGCCAACTCAGAAATATTACGCACGCCATGAGTCAGAATCACTTTATCAAACTGCTCATACACATCAGGGTCTTTAATAATGCTTAAAAAAGGTGCTAATCCAGTACCTGTGCTCAGCAAGTATAAATTCTTACCCGGCAATAAATGATCCGTCACTAACGTGCCCACGGGCTTAGTACCCACCAGCACCTCATCACCCACGGCTAATTTTTGTAGATGTTGAGTCAACGGGCCGTCTTGAACTTTAATAGAAAAGAATTCCATCTCTTCTTCATAGTTTGCACTGGCTATGCTGTAAGCGCGTAATAGCGGCTTATCGTTTATCTCCAAGCCGATCATTGTGAAGTGACCGTTTTTGAAACGCAGCCCTTGATTACGAGTCGTCGTAAAGCTGAACAAGGTGTCATTCCAGTGATGCACGCTGGTAACGGTTTCGCGGATCAAATTACTCATGTTCGCCTCGTGAAAAATTACAACAAATTGATTACTTGCTAAACAGGTTACGCCTCGGCAAACTATCGGTAAAATGACTTGTTTTGATATCGGTATTCGGTTTTACCGATCAAGTAACATTGGAACTTGGAATCACTTATGCGCTATACGCTACGCCAGTTGGAAGTTTTCCTCGCCATTGCTCACACAGGTAACCTCACCCGCGCCGCCAATCATTTGGCCATGTCGCAGAGTGCGGCTAGCAGTGCACTTAAGGATTTTGAAACACAGTTCGAAGTGCAGTTGTTTGATCGTGTCGGTAAACGTCTGCAACTCAATGAACAAGGCCGATTAGTTCGACCAAAGGCAGAAGCCCTCATGGCACTCGCCCAAGACTTTGAGCAAGCGCTTATTCGCCATGCTGAGGCTGGGCCATTAAATGTTGGCGCCACCCTATCCATCGGTAACTATCTAGCTGTTGGCTTAATGGCTGAGTATATGAACGACCACCCCGACGCCCCCGTCACCTTAGATGTTGCCAATACTGAGCACATTGCCGAACGTGTGCTGAATTTTGAACTGGATATTGGCCTCATTGAAGGCGAATTACATCACCCAGAACTCGATGTCATCCCTTGGCGCGAAGATTCACTAGCCGTGTTCTGCGACCCTAGTCACCCACTCGCTAAGTTGCAAAATGCACGGCCACTTACCGACGACGATTTACTCACCCCTCGTTGGATTTTGCGCGAAAGTGGCTCGGGAACTCGCCAAGCGTTTGATCGGGCTATGCACGGTATCTTGCCCAAATTACACATCGCCTTGCAGTTACAACACACAGAAGCCATTAAACGTGCCGTTGAAGCGCAACTCGGAGTGGGCTGTTTATCGTTAATTACCTTAGAAGACGCCTTTAAACGCGGCAACCTGACGCAGCTACATACACCCACCAGAAATTTTCGCCGCCAATTATATTTAATTGTGCATAAGCAAAAGTACCGCAGCGCTGGCATTCAAGCTTGGATCGACTTGTGTATGACCAAAACCAGCTAACGGCATCTGTGCTACTTGATCATTAAATCATCTGATCGAGGTATTTCTAGGTCGTTAGAAAAGGGCCATGCTGAGTTGATACAAGAATAATTAATTGAGAGTCATTTATGAGCACGCAACCGAGCACCCTACGGATAGGCCGTCGTTATCGCGCTAACCGCTTAAACGGTCCCTACGAAGCCATCGTTATAGGCTCCGGCATTGGTGGCTTAACAACCGCCGCCTGCCTAAGCAAAATGGGAAAAAAAGTCGCTGTGCTCGAGCAGCATTATACCGCTGGGGGATTTACTCATAGCTATGATCGCAACGGCTACGAGTGGGATGTAGGCGTGCATTACATCGGCGATGTGGGTGCAAATCATACTCTGAGCAAACGCCTTTTCGACTACATTACCGATGGCAAACTTAAATGGGCGCCACTCGCGGATAACTACGATCGCTTGTTTATTGGTGATCGCCAAATTAATTTAATGGCTGGTCCTAAAGCATTTAGTGATGAATTAAAGAGAAATTTCCCTGGTGAAGAACAAGCAATCGATACTTATCTCGATTATTTAGCCCAAGTCGCAAAAGTAATGCCGGGCATTACCATTGGAAAAATACTACCCGAATTTATCGCCCGAACATTTAATCGCTGGCAAAGTAAAAAAGCACCTAGATTTGTTCGTAAGACTACCCAAGAAGTACTAGAAACTCTGACCAAAAATCAAGAGCTCATCGCCGCACTCACAGGTCAATGGGGTGACAACGGCCTACCACCGAATGAGTCGAGTTTTATTATTCATGCCCTAATCGCTCGCCACTATTTATACGGTGGTTATTATCCGATTGGTGGCGCGTCGGAAATGGCGAAAAATATAATTCCCGTTATTCAGCAAAGTGGCGGTGACGTATTTACCTACGCCGATGTTAAACAAATCATCATTAAAAATGGTGCTGCGGTAGGGGTTGAAATGGCGGATGGCGAGCATATTTTCGCCCCCGCAATTATCAGTAATGCCGGTGTGTACAATACCTTCGGCCCTCTGCTGCCAGACAACGCGCCCAGCAAAGATTATTACCAAGAAAAACTCACGCATGTGCGCCGCTCTATGGCCAGCGTGTGCTTATATATTGGCATAAAAGACACCGCAGAAAATTTGCAACTGCCAAAAACCAATTTATGGATATACCCCGGGGCCGATTATGCTAAACACGTTAGTGAGTTTTTAGTCTCTCCTGACGACCACGACGTGCCGCTCGTGTACATCTCATTTCCATCAGCTAAAGATCCAAGCTTCGCCAGCCGTTATCCGGGCCGGGCGACGATTGAGATAGTCGCACCTGGACCATTCGAGTGGTACTCAGAGTGGAAAGATAAGCCGTGGGGCAAGCGTGGTGATGACTACGAAGCAAAGAAAGAGGCTTATTCCCTGCGCCTGCTGGAAAAACTCTACGAAAAATTGCCACACTTGCGTGGAAAAATTGATTACTACGAGCTATCCACCCCGCTCTCAACCGATTATTTCTGCCGCTACAGCGAAGGCGAAATTTATGGTCTAGATCATACCCCAAGCCGCTTTGAGCAAGATTGGCTAAAGCCCAAAACTCAGATTCCGGGGTTATATCTTACAGGACAAGACATCATGACCTGTGGCGTTGCTGGCGCTATGATCGGCGGCTTAATAACCACAGTAAGCCTTAGTGGCTGGAAGGGACTTGGGTTAGCCAAGAAGATGTTTGTTGGTTAAAGGAACGGGCATAGATCGCAATCCTGAGAAGAATTGACTAAAGTCAGATAGGTATCAACGGATTTTCAAGTACACTGAAATCCGAAAACACGATGACAAGAATCATAAAAAGGATCGAACTATGCCCTACACACCCGACATAACCGCAGAACTGAACATCCTTGCTCGTTTCAACCTTTCGACCACTCAAGAAGGCATCAAGATTCATTCATCAGCCGCGCCAGATGTCATTGCTGCCACCGAGCGACTATTCAACAAAGGCCTAATCAGCCAAGCAGATGGTGGCTACCTAACAGAACTAGGACGCAATGCCGCCGAGCACGCCCAGAATTTACTGCTAATTATCAAGGGATAGGATACCAGCCCATAAGCCTCTGCTCCGTGTTTTGCAGAGGCGAATCTCTTATACTGTGGCTTCCGTATGTATTAAATGGCCACTTTTCTTATGAATCCGCGCGCGTTACGTTACCTAATGGCCTACTCTGCTGACGTCCAGCATCAGGCCAGCGAGCTTCTTGCGGCCAATAAGCTTGGCGAAATCATCAAAAAACGGCACCCAGACAAACATACCCTTTCTTCTGCAAACTTGCTCTATGCCTACGCTCAAGAAATTAAAAATGAGTACCTGCGCTCATCTCCGCCCATTAGCAAAGTCATATACGACGATAAAATTCATGTGGTCGATCACGCACTTGGTTTGCATACTTTTATAAGCCGTATTCAAGGCAATAAACTAAAAGCCAAACATGAAATCCGCATATCCACATTGTTTCGCAACACGCCGGAAGCCTTTTTACGCATGATTATTGTTCACGAATTGGCGCATTTACGCGAAAAGGATCATAACAAGGCATTTTATAAACTTTGCCAATATATGGAGCCGAACTACTTTCAACTCGAATTAGATGTGCGACTCTACTTGTGTCACAAAGAACAATATGGCGACTTGTGGTGATTGGTTATTGCGCCTGAGTTGTCGCTAAAAAGCGCCGAACGCAAGCCTCACAGATACAAGCCCTACCTTGCAATTCATCCGGTAATGAATCAATAAGCGCCTGCGGTACTGATAAATCTGCTGCCATACACCAACATGTCGACTTACCAGCCTCAACACCACAAGCATTTGAGGTTTTACATAAAGGACATAAAGCAGGATCAATATTGGGCGTCGGCATCGACTATTTCCTATCATAAAAATGCCCGCCTAAGCGGGCAAATCAAACCTAGATAACCAACAAAAGGCTATTGCACTTGGCCGATTAAATCGAGATCAACCATAGCCGATGTTTTATAGGCAGGCATCGTAGCATGAAGTAAGCGAACGACATCGCTGTGATCAATGAAAGACCGCTCTACACCACCAAGATAGGCATAGATCAATTTAACTTCAGTCTCGCCGCCAACTGTCATCTCTACACCTTGGCTCTCACAGATTTCTTGCTTAACCGTTATGAGGTCATCGAACTGCAATTGCCCTTCCGTATTGGCCAGCGCCAATAAGCGATCTAACGTGAACTGACGTTGGCTATCACTCACGCTTGTACCACCAAATTCGAACGTCAAACCACAATCATGCGACAGCAACGAACCGGCTTCATGTAAACGAGATAAATCTAATTTGCCTAAATTCCACTGAGCAATACTTGCCAGTGTGATGATGCTTCCACAACTGCCCTTATCGCAGCCAAACACCTCTGCAGCTTCCGATGCCAAACCGGTTTTTACCTTAAGCGACGTAGCTTCGCCATCTTCAGCATTATCGTATAACCCAGAGCGCTTCAACATACGTTGAAATGGACACAAGATATCTGTGTTCTCCGCACGAGTACTTTCAGGACCAACTTCAGGGAATAGCGACACTAACTCTTCACTCGACAATACATCACCGCCACAACCGACTAATAAAGTTGAGCAAGCAAATACGGCAGCAAGCGATAACTTACGGATAAGTAAAATCATATTAGAGATTCCTTTCAATTTATTATTTATAAGATCGCTCTCCACGTCTTATTAAAGAGCGAGAATCACAATAGATTTAGTCACCATACGAGTCAATAAAGCTGGCTTAATAAGCCACAGAGCCGTAAGTATCAAGATACTCAATAATTGACACTGTCATGAACCTTGACATAACCTCAAGTAACTAACGAACTCAAGGGACATAAGATGTTCAGGAACCCAATAGGCATCAGTATATTGGCATTTTTTAGCGCATTTTATACACTAACAGGCTATACGGCTGAAAGTGAGAACATCGAACAGAAAACCATTACTTGGGTGAAAAATGATGCCCCGCCTTTTTATATTGCCAAAGGTAATTGCCAGAATGGCTTTGGCGACCAAATACAAACCATAATCGAACGAAACTTACCTGAGTATCATCATCGAACTTTTCTCGTTCCACTCAGCCGACTGGAACATACATGGGCAGAATACAGCCCATTGTGCTTTGCAACCATGATCTACGAAACCCCAATAAACGATCAATATATCCTTTCTAGCCCCAACGCTATGTATATGCCGCACGGCATCATAACGACGAATAAATTTGCCGAAAGTTTGCCAATTAATGCTGATGGAACTGTATCTTTAGAAGACCTTATTAGTGAGCATAAAGTTTCGCTCGGTCATATAGCAGGAAGAACCTACAGCACTAAAATCGACAAGTTGTTAACCAAGTATAACGACAACGTCGTACTCAACACCCGTTCCGGTTCAACGGAAACCGAAGGCGTCCTTACTATGTTAAGCGAAGGACGTTTTGATATTCTTATCGAATATGAGTTTGTGCTGAACCACTATGTGGATGAAGGTGATTATCCAAATCAATTACGTTTTATTCCGATAAAAGAAACACGAGGTGACTACATACTGGGTGCTATCGGTTGCACCAATTCAGCAGAAGGAAAAATGGCTATAAAATCCATCAATACCATACTGGACCATGTTCTACATTCCCGCGGCTATCGCCGAGCGGTGGCTGACTGGCTTGTACCAGTCGGAGACGAAGTACATTACTGGACCGCCTTCGATAAAGTCTTAGAGGAATCATTGGGGAAAGAATACCAACCCAAATCTAAATAAAATAATCACTCTTAATCAAATAATAAGAAATTAATAATCATCCCGAATACATATCTCGTTAGAAAACGGCTGAAGATCGGTTAAATATGGCCGCGACTAATCGTGTCGCCTGCCTAACCACAATTCTTTTTGCCGATTAAGTCATCAGGGATTATCGATAAAAAACGAATTCGCCAACTGACTTTTGTAACAGTATGGGTCGAAGATGTACCAAACCAAGACATATTCCCGCGTCTGTCTTCTCTAATCTAATCAAAAAGGTATCCTCTACCGGATGATTAAAAGCACCGATAAAGCGCAATCGTTGGCTGCCATTAGCTTGGCCATATAAGACCGAAAATAATAATAATGGATACAATATGACCACCAAAATTATTCTGGCATATGTTTTAGTTTTAATGTGCAACTCTGTTACTTGGGCTGCTGACGAATCATCACTTGGTAGTAATGATTCGTCCGCAAAGAATGCTAGGCTCGAAGCTACGGTAATGAATCAGAACATACCGTTAGAAAAGCGAATAAAAGCACTCAAGACGCTCTATAGTCACCTCACTACAAATGGACGCATTACACGACATATCTGCATATGAGACCCTCTTGGAAAGTCTGGACCTATTGCCAATACAGTTGAAGATCAAGCGCTCAGATCGCTTCACTATGGAATGGATTTGGAAGTTTCCATTTTTAATAATGAACGAGAACTAGTTCAAAATTTCAAAACGGAAACGACCTGCGACGCCATTTTAATTCGTGGTGCAGTAGCGATGGAGTTTAATAAATTCTCAGGCACGATTGAGGCGGTCGGAGCATTGCCCGAACGTAAGCATTTACAGCTACTAATGCAGGTATTTACCAGCCCCAAAATGAACCGCTTTATGTCCGATGGACAATATACGGTCATGGGTGTTGCAACCATTGGTGGAAACTATGCATTTATGGATGATAAATCGTTTAAATCGCTATCCAGTATTAAAAACAAACGCGTTGCAGTTCAAACCGTCGAACCGGGAATGAGAGCACTGACTAAAAAGTTCGGCGCTGTTCCAGTGGAAGGCGACATGATGGCGAACGTGCAAAGCTATGCCGATAACAACGTCGTTTCTATGCTATCTCCTGCCATTGCTTATCTCGTTATGGGGAGTGGTCAAATCAGTTCTGACACCGGTGTATTACGCAATCCTATATCTCAGTCGACCATGCAGTTCATTGGTCGTTCCGAGTTATTTCCAGATCCTTTAGCACAAATGCTACGCGAAGATTTTCTATTAAAATTTGATAACTATTCCGCCCGTGTCGATAAGGAAATGGCTCTAGTTCCTGAAGATTTTTGGATAGAAACGCCTGATAGTGAGACCGAGAAATTAAGCGAAGCCACTCGTGAAGTACGAATAGCTTTGCGGGATGAGGGTTATTACGATGCAACTATGTTACGCATTGCTCGTAAGATTCGTTGTAAATTCAATCCTGAGCGCAGCGAGTGTATTAACCCGACCGAGTAACCAAACTGCCGTAAATACCAACCTTCAAAATTGAGCTACAGGGCTAAGCTAACAACCAATGGCTTACCAATAACAGAAGGTTACTCGCTAATATTAGCTAAATTGGCAAGCACTTTTCCCATGACAGTGTTCGCCACTGGTAGGATGCTTAAAATACAAATCGCTGGCATGCAGTTGCAGCCTGTCCGCCATCTGCTGACTGTGATCATTGTTATACAAATCACAGCCAAGTATGGGATGCCCTATCAGCTGGCTATGAATCCGTAACTGATGTGTACGCCCAGTAACCGGAGAAAACTGTACTAGGCTGCGACGCGGTCGCTCTAGGCGCTGCAAAACCACGTAGTCGCTGATTGCTACCTTACCCTTGCTGTCGCATATTTTAACCCGAGGAAACTGAGTTTTATCCTTCGCTATCGCTGCGCAGATCTGCCCGTGATCTTCTGCGAGCCAACCATCCAACACGGCAATATAACGCTTGCGTACAGTACCAGCATGAAACTGCTTATTGAGATGCTGCGCCGCCTGCGCATTCAAGCCCACCACCATAATGCCGGATGTACCAAAATCTAGTCGATGCGGTAATTTGGCATGAGGGAATGCAGGACTCATCTCCTCTTGGCCGTGGACTAACCGATAGTGCACGGAATCCCAATTCAGGGGATTTTTACCCGACAAACTCAGCAGACCACTCGGTTTGTTGATCAATAGAATATCGTCGTCCTGATACAAAATCTCAACAAAATCACTGCATGCAGGTGCCACGAAATCATCAACAAGGGAGTACTCTGGCGGCTCTTTAAGAGACATTTATTATTCTCTGATATCGGTTTTTATGGTCATTATGACGACGGTCTGCATTATACCCTCTTTAGTTATGGCTTCCTCGACTCGTTCTTGCAGCACAGCTCGCTCACAAGACTGATCACTTATTTCTCGTGTAATCTGAGTAAAATGTGATTGCATATCTCAGAAGAAAGAAATAAAGCCGTGTTCAATATGCAAAGAAATGCACTACTTCACCGGCTTAGTTCCAATAGTTGGTGAGTACATATCTTTGGGATATTTTATATGGCCATAAATTAAAAATGGAATCACCCCGCCTAAAACAGCAGCGTAATCTACCCAAGTATTAAGCCCAGAAACCTCTAGAAATATCCACGCTAGAAGAAAGTAACCCACAAAGATAACGAAAAATATTTTTGATGAGTTACTAGAAAAAACCCACTCTTCATTCATTGGATTATCTTGGATATTTTTCCCGCACTTAGGGCAGAGAAATCCAACTTTGTAGCCTTCCTGATACCCATCAATCGCCTCGATGGCAGGAAATTCTTCTTTACAATAGCAGCATTGATAATTCATAAGAGTGTGTAACGCTCAGCTAACCGAAAAAGATTTCATAGCGGAACTCCTGCGTGCCCACGCAAAATAGTGACAGCGAACATTTGTCCGATGGAGCCGTTTACTAAATTTCACTTGCACGATTAATAAGCTCCTGCAATTGTTTTACAACGCCCGGCGTGAACTTAGCAACACCATCTTTAGTCACTAGTTTATAGTTTTTGTTTTGATTAAATGAATCGATTTTTCCGTTCTTGATGATGTAAAAACCGATAATATCCTCATTGGGGACGTTACCCATAGGATTAGCTGTTCGTTGATCTATTGCTGCAACAAATTCAGGGTTTTGAGTGCTTATGTATTCTTTTAGCCCAGGTTCATCGCCAATTGCTGCTAGTTGTTGTACTAATAACCGAAATTCTTGGTTTTGAATAAAGGTGCGCTCTGAGATTTTTTTTGAGTTTGGATCGAGTACCCCCAAAACTAATTTACCAATAAGACCATTTTTTAGAGCTTGGTTAGGACTTATTGCCGAGACTACAACGGCTTTTTCGTTTGCTTTTAGATAATCTTCGCCAGCAAAGTCGAATACACCTTTAGGTACCAGAGTTAGATCTACCTCAAAAACATTCACCTCTAAACCTCCCCAATCTTCGGATTCACTAGATTGAGCTATTAGCGGAGTTATTAGGAAGGCAAAAGCAAATATGTAATTTCGAATCATCGTAGTAACCTATGAAACTTAGCGCCCAAAGCAGCGGCGCGCGTTAGCACGTACAGCCCGAAGGATGATCTTGCCCCGATAAAACGGACACATGAATTTTCTGCGTGTACGGACAGTCATCCTAAGAAGAATGCCCGATTGATCAGGAACGTCAATACCGCTAGTTTGAAAATACGAAGCAAGTTGCAGGAGGCTAGGATGCCTAAACCAAGAAAAGAACTCATATCACTCGAAGCCACACCCTACTACCACTGCGTTTCGCGCTGTGTAAGGCGTGCATTCTTATGCGGGACTGACAATGAGGGTCGTAGTTTCGAACATAGGCGCGGGTGGATTGAGCATTTATTGCTAGAACAAGCCAAGGTCTACTGTATTGATATCGCTGCCTACGCAGTAATGTCGAATCACTTCCACGCCGTACTTCATATAAACCAAGCCAAGTCTAAAGGGTTAACCGACATTGAAGTCGTTCAACGCTGGCATCAGTTATATAAAGGCACCCTCGTTTCACAACAGTTTGAGCGTGGCGAAGATCTCCGCGAAGACCAATGGATATTACTACGACGAAATATCGAAGAGTGGCGCTCACGACTAATGAGCATTAGTTGGTTTATGCGTCGATTGAACGAAACAATCGCGCGCTTAGCAAATGATGAAGATGAGTGCACGGGTCATTTCTGGGAAGGCCGATTTAAATCCCAAGCCTTGCTGGATGAAAAAGCTCTAGCCGCATGCATGGCCTACGTCGATTTAAATCCAGTGCGCGCAGCCATGGCAAAGACACCGGAAGAATCTAAGCATACATCGGTGAAAAAACGTGCTGAGAAAGCAAAAGAAGCCTACTCCCCCAACCATCCCCAGCAACAAGTACCTGAACTTCTCAACTTTGCCGGAAACCCTAAACAGGATATGCCTGAGGGCATACCAATGCGCCTGACGGACTACTTGGAATTAGTTGACTGGACTGGCCGCCAAATCAGAGAAAATAAACGAGGCTCCATTTCTGAAGCTGAACCTGCAATTATGAATCGATTAGGTATTGACGCCGAACACTGGCTCTATATTACCCAGAATTTTGAATCTGAATTCAAGGGTGTTGTTGGTGCCGTCAATGAAGTGAAATCAAAAATCAGCTGCTTCTGGGACAAACAAAAAGAACGACGACGAACAGCGGGAATTCAAGCCTGCAAATTAAGGCTTTCGTAACCTCGACAATCTGATTCAACACTCCCCATCCTAATTCAGAAGCCTTCTGAGATTTAATCTCGCCTAAAAATCGCGAATTTTAAGCAATATCACCGAAAAGTCCGCCGCATACTCCTACAGCACCAATAAAATCTTGTCGCGAAAATTTAAAAGAGTAAATTGCCGGCTACTCTCTTATCTTGACTGTCTTATTTATTCTTAAAGCGGGGGAAGATCATTTGTCCGGTGAAGCCGCTTGTTATGCGCTTCTAGGACCAAGATGCTCACCAAGCAATTTACTAAATTCACTTTCATTTGAAAGCGCCCGTGACGGCACCATATGGAACATATTGCTCGTTGTATACAGGAGATAGATGCCTTTACCATACTTCCATTTGTGAATATCAGACCAACGTAAATTACTTTCTCCCGATTCACTTTTGAAATTGATTCCTTGCTCCAATAAATGCATGGTGATTTCAGTTCTTAGCGCCCTGAGTTGGCGATACTGTTTCTTGGCGTTGAAAGGTATCAATAAGAACAGAACAGAAAAATAACCAATTACCCCACCAACAACACCACCAAACCCCATTGTCTTGTACTCGGTAAAAGCACCAACTAAAACCAACAGCAGCCCAATAACCACAAGTACCACCAATGTTTTATCGGAGCCTCTTCCGTTTAGCTTCATCGCGTTCACGACTTCAGATTCTGTCAATTTGTAACTACAGGTCATCAGTACCTCTTAGCGCATAACGCCCGGCCTTAGGGCGCGCGCTTTTTGCGCGTCCCGCCACGCTTTTCAGTGGCATCAACGGCCATTTGTTATAAATATCATCGCACATTTCGACTATCCCTGAGGTTGATACAGGCTTCCGACACACAAGCTTTTAGCATTTCCATCTTGAGCTCAACTTGCTGGTCGATGATAGCATTTGCCTCTTCAACCTCTCCGCGTGCTAATAACTCCTTAATTTTACTTAGTGTATCCAAGTCATATGCAGCATTCGAAGCTAACGAATCTTCAATAATCCCAGTGGCGGCGTAGTCTACATGCTTATTGATAGCATCAACAAGGAAGGCAAAACCCCATAGGCCAAACACCAATAAAGTCGCGAAGAATAGAACTTGTTTCAGGTACTTCATAGTTTCAAATATTTATAACGCTGCCAACAGCGGCCGAGCGTAGCGAGGTCCAGCGCACGGAGTGCGCGATGCTGCTTGGCTTTGTTAGATTGAGTAATACAGTATTTGGCCAACTAATATCCAGCCTTCATCAAGTGCCTTTTAAAGATGTTCGGAAGTTTGTCTTTATCGATGATGGCTAGCGCTTTTTCTGCAGAAGCATCGATCATCTTGACCTTGCTAGAGATTGAAAGTGCTACAGACCTGTTTATTCCGCAGCTCATTAACTCTAGAACAACAGGGTCGTAGCTCCCCATTTCGAGCATAGAATGCAGGTTTAGAATATAGGCATTCTCTTCAATTTTTTCGTCGCTCAAAAAGTACGAAATCATGTCAGACCAGAGCATCAGGTACTTAACGGCAATGAAAGTTAGGTTAGTACTGATGTGACTAGTAACTCGCCTCGCAGCCTTATCGACTTCTGCCTCATCATTATTGTTTTCACCAATGAGATCAAGAATGAAGAATTTATGCTTTTTTCCAGTCATCCAACGGTGTGCATCCCTTACAAGTCTTCCTATGTTGATGTAATTGTCGTTCGCATAGCCATTACTATTGAGCTCATATTCGATATTGAAAATTTCATTGAGCCTATCGAAAACACTCCATAGCTGAAAGTAATAGCTTTTTTCTTGGAACGCCACATAATCTAGATCACTACCACCTTTTGTCATGGGCTTCTTGCTTATCAGCCAGTTTCCTGCCCCTTCCGATTGAATCGCTTCGAAAAGCTTGTTTTGCAAGATAGGATCAATAAACGGATTTTTGGCTATAAGTTCTTGAGGTATAGTTATACCGTTGTACATAGATTCTATTTTTTTAGAAAAGATTTCGACGTTTTCTGATGAAATCCCTGAGCTTGATAGAATCCTGTCGAAGTGATTTCTGTCAGTTTTAAATATTGACCTTAAGTAAGATAGGTTGCCGTAAATATCTTTATCACCTGTCATTTCGCGTATCTGATCTCCTGACATATCGGCAATAACTGATAGATAATCTTCATTTTTCTGAAGGAAAAGGTTTGAAGATGTATCAACAGTTTTGTTTACGTCAGCTTCAAGTTTCTTGCTTCCCCATTCATCATCAACAACATCAATACAGTAGATTTCACCATAAAGTTTAGTATTGGCTCTGCCTGCGCGACCAAGAAGATTAAGAAAGTCAAAGGCAGGCATATCCTGTGAATTCACTTTAGGACTTATGACAATGAGTCTGTCTGCTGGCAAGTTCACACCTTGTAGCAAAGTGGATGTGCAAACAATATTCTTGATAATAGATTCCGAATATAGCTCCTCTACTTCTTGCCTTGCAATATCTGGAAGCCCTGCATGGTGATATGCAACTCCAAGCCTAAGAGTTCGGATGAGTGAGTAATCTGGATGCACTTCTTCAGATAAGAAATCGATTAGATCCTTAACTCTAGAGTCGGCCGCCTCGATAATTTTTGGGTTCTTTGAGGCGATAACAGGAGCGATTTTGCTTGCCCATTTCTCTGAAAGGTTTTTCTTCGGAGCATAATAAATATTATGATCCTCAGGAGAAAACATATCTGCAATAACCTCTAGCGCCTCCCCTTTGTTTGTTTTTATCTTCGAATACAGTGATTTTTTCAACTTAATCTCACCTGAGATAATTCGTTGAGTTGGGCTTGATATTTTGTATTGGGCTATTTTTTTGCTCGGAAAAAAAGTAAGTGCCGACCGAACCTGAAACACTGGAGAGGATAGTGTTTGATGATCAATAATAGAGATATTACAGATTTTCTTAATACTATCTGAAAGTGAGCTTATGAATGGCCCTGCGACGACAAGTTGGGTAGAAGCCCAAGTAGAGGTTACTCTATATAAGATGTTCTCAAATATAACCCCTCTCGAACCAGCTTCAATATTATGTACTTCATCCATGAATATTAATTCTGGTGGCGTTATATTTTTGTCTTGTAGAAGTTTCAAACATCTCTCTGGCGTCAGCACATAGATAGTGGCCAGATCATCTTCTTCATTAGCTATGTAGGTCGTATATACGTGCGCTTTTTCGTGGAACTGGCTCTTTAGCGCGTTGCTCACTTGATTTATCAGCGCTTTTGTTGGCACAATGAAAACGATATTCTTCGCGCCACCTTGTACCAGCTCCAGAATATATTTCTTAATTATGAAAGATTTACCCGCTGATGTTGGGGCAGAAATAGCTATGTTCTCTCCAGAGTTAAGAGACTCCCAAAGCTTTTTCTGAAACTCAGTGAAAAAGATCTTTGTGTCATCGGAGAATTCGTGTTCTAGCAGTGCTCTGTGTGCCGCCAGTTCAAAATTTAGTAGCGTTCCATAATCGCTGAGTGTGTTTTCTTTATGGAAGAGTTTGGGTATATGGCTGCTGGTAATAAGGTTTCCAGCTCTTGATTGCAAGATATAGCACGCACGTTTGTATATTTCATTTTCTCTATCGGTCAGGTGGAGCAGCGCTCCAAAAGCATTTGCCATATTGCGCTCTTTATCATCGTCACTAAGAGCAGCTATCGAAGCGAGCCAGGTAGCTTTTTTGATCTCTTCATTATCAAGATCAACCTGTACATTATCTGCTACTTTATCCTCGAGAAATAGCTTTTCCAATAGCTTGTCAAACACTCGAATAAAATCTTCATGATTTGCTGCTTGAGAATATATCTGCGTCATATTATTTATTTTTCATTTGATACATAGTCTATGCCGTGAATTTCTCTATAGAGCGCGTGTTTGAACTTAGATACATTAGTCAATGGTATAAGAAATACATCGATGTATACCTTCTTGAGCTCTGAGTATTTGTTTAATTTATCACCTAGAAGTTTTTGTATCTCTTTTGACCTGCCAGTTAGCCAGTCGCTGAACATCTGCTCTGCTTCGTCTTTATTCTTGGCCTTCTCTTCGATAGTACTAATTTTACTTGATTCGAAAACAAGAAGAACAGGGTGCGCCTTGACGCAACCTTTGTACTGTTTAGTACCCGGAGTAAATGCTTGATAAAGGCTCTCGGCATCATCTAGTGATGAAAAATTCTCTGAAATATTTGACCGAGCAATGAACATTTCATGTCCTAGTTGACCGGAACTATAGTTGTCGTAAAATCTATCCAGTGACTCTAACGCGTCTTCCATGGCCCCAGCAGCTCCTTGATGAATCTTGGATTCCCCAATTAAAATAGCCAATTCACCTTTATAGTCACCAAAAAAAATACCATCGCCGCCTTTGACTTGATCGTTCGTATTTGTAATAAGAGATAGTTTGTGACTCACAAGAGGTGTCTGGAGAAATTTTTCTGTTAAAAGGTATAGGAGTAGTTCTCCGTACTTACCATCCATATCTGGATTTGTCTTTCCGAAAAATTTCATTGCTTTTTGGAATGGAACCTTACCTTCTTTATGAAAGCTCGCAAGCTGCTTCTCATCAAAAACATAGTGTTCGATTGATTCACTCAGTGACTCGGTTAGAGAGAGAATCTCTTGCTGAGTACCTGAAAAGTCCAGAGAGAAGAATCGACAGACGGTTTTCTTGTCGTCAAGAACGGAGTGGACTTTGAAATGATCGTCAATCCATGAGTGCTTGCCTGCTACGAGGCTTGGCCAGTTAATCGCCTTCAATTTGTCCATATTGATCGCTTTTATATTAATACCTAATTGATTCCGCCTAGTTAATACAGACAATCTAACGCCCGGCTCACCGGAAAATTGCGAGCGCAGCGAGTAATTTTTCCGAGTGCAGCAACTTGTTAAGCGACATTATTCCATGCGCCAGGACTGTTGCTTCGGAAAAAGCGTATTTGAACATTAGCGCCAAGAGTGTTCTGGATCGTATGACTCACCCTATTACAGTAGACTTGATCATTTCCATGCACCGAAACAGCAACATGGCGAATTTGAGATGAAGCAATACGCTGAAGAATATAAAGGTCTTGCTCCCAAAAACCCCATCCATATATAACCAACGAGGGCTCCAAAGAAGTGAGAACTTCTCTGTAAACTGTATTTAGATAACTACTACTGCGTATTGAATTTATTTTTTGCTGAGATGTACCTTCACTAACGAATAAAGGTACCACTGATTCGGATTGCCAGGCTTGAAGTATTGCTTCAAGCAGGCTATTCCCATTGCCTGTTACTTTGTACTCTGACTCAATGTTATTACGCGAGAGAACTAAGCTACCATGAGGGTAAAACGCAAGAGTTGTCGATGCATCTCCATAGATTGGATCGCGCAAACGACGCCAATCCTCGTAAAATTGGCCATTAACAAAACAGTCTTTTAATGCATGACGATCACGCACGTCTATACCATACATAATGGCCCAGTAAAGTATCAGATCATAATTCAGAGAAACCACTGTCCTGAAATGTTTCAAGAAAGCATAGATAGCAGGTATATCCTCTGAAATTTCCTGATACTCAGGATGAACATTCCTTACTGACTGGATAAGGCACTCACGCACCCTTACATAAGCTGCGTGTGTTCTTTCGTCGGGAATAGCTAGAGAGCGATTAACATTAGAAGCTTGCCATACTAGGCGCAACACAAGCTCGAAGTCCGAGGTCTGAAAAAAATCAAATAGTCGGTGAATATCATTAGTGAGAAGACCATGCTCACGTGCATGATCGATAAGAGACGTATATCCAAAGCGTCCATCAACAGCCATACTGGCGCCATTGCCTAGCAGCAATGAACCACTGTAATAATTCTGGGCAATTTCTTCCCATTCAAAAATTCTATGTTGCACTGCTTATTACTCCTTCCCGCTTAACAGCGTAATAGTATGCCGGCACACTTTGCCGGTTTTGACAAAGTTCCACCAGCATCATAAATTATTGATTTAAAAGGGAAATACTCCATTACATCTGCAATCCATTCTGTGGAAGTGTGCCAGCACACTATTTCAGTTCTCTTGGCACACTAACTTGTAAACCAAGTTTGTAACTGGCTGATTTGATGGGAAATAAGCTAGCACTCAGGGTCAAAGCGTGCAACTGAATTTGTAAAGTGTGCCTATATTGCTGCTTTAGTAAAAATATACTGTATATAAACTACAAATCTATCGATTATTTAATCGTAACTCGGACCCTATTCCGTCAACTGGGCAACATCACAATCTAACGCACGAGCCCAGGCTCTTAGAGTTTCTATATGAGGTTTATTTCCGAACTTCTCTGCCTGAGCAATGGCTCCTTGAGTAACGCCTAATTTTTCTGACATCTGCACTTGAGATAATCCTCGGTATTTGCGCCACGCAGCCATAGGACTTAGACCTTTTTCAATCATAAGACCTACAACCTCATGAGGAACAGTGACGTGAGCATCAGCTTCAACAAGTGCTTGGTATTCATCATAAGGCACTACGGCGTACAAAGGTTTACCACTACTATCTCTAATAATCTGAGCTTCGGTTTTAATCCTGGCTTCAGTATGTTCGCTCATCTCGTTTTCTCACCTCTTGAATCGTTATGACTCGTACACCTTCATCTAGATCGAACAAAACGCGATATCGGCCTACCCTCAGGCGATAACCAGCCTTATGACCTTTCAGTGCTTTCACATTTGTTGCCGTTGTTGGGCATTCACTTAATTCGTCTACAGCCTTGAAGATCGCCGTACGTTGTTTTTCAGGCTGAATCTTCCGCAGTTCCTTTACAGCTGTTTTCGTCCACTCAATCGAGAACATCAACACCTCCATGTATTACAAACATGCTAACTCAAAATAATAGATATTAAAAATTAAAATTAGATAAAAACTTATATTTACTAATATTAATGCAAATTTAACCGCCTACTTAACTCGCTATTCCAAACAACACCCATAAAAAAACCCGCCGCAGCGGGTTTTTTTATGCTTTAACCTTTTGAATCTTACTTCAAAAAGCTACGGCCTTTTTTCGCGGCAGTGCGTAAACGCAATGCGTTTAGCTTAATAAAGCCTGCTGCGTCTTTCTGGTCGTAAGCGCCAGCATCGTCTTCGAAGGTGGCGATTTTTTCGTCGAACAAGGTATCGTCTGAACGACGGCCAACAACAATCACGTTGCCTTTATACAGTTTCACGCGCACGTCGCCGTTAACCACGTCTTGGGTTTCGTCGATGGCGGCTTGCAGCATTTTGCGCTCTGGTGACCACCAGTAACCGTTGTAAATCAGGTTAGCGTAACGTGGCATCAGTTCGTCTTTTAGGTGAGCTGCTTCGCGATCCAGTGTAATGGATTCAATCGCACGGTGTGCTTTTAGCAATACCGTACCGGCTGGGGTTTCGTAACAGCCACGGGCTTTCATGCCGACGTAGCGGTTTTCTACGATGTCGACGCGGCCAATGCCGTGTGCGCCAGCAAGCTTGTTCAGTTCTTCCATGATGGTCGCTGGTGATTTATCAACGCCGTCGATGGCTACAGGGTCGCCATTTTTGAAAGTTAGTGTGATGTAGGCTGCTTCGTCCGGCGCATTCTCAGGTGAAACAGACCACAACCACATGTCTTCTTCTGGTTCGTTCCATGGGTTTTCTAGGATGTCGCCTTCGTAAGAGATGTGCAGCAGGTTAGCATCCATTGAGTATGGCGATTTCTTACCGGCTTTGTTTTCTACTTTGATGTCGTGCTCTGCGCAGTAGGCCATCAAGGTTTCACGAGACGTTAAGTCCCACTCGCGCCAAGGAGCAATCACTTTTACGCCTGGCTTCAGTGCATAGGCACCCAGTTCAAAACGTACTTGGTCGTTACCTTTGCCGGTCGCACCGTGAGCAATGGCATCTGCACCAGTTTCGTTAGCGATTTCGATCAAACGCTTGGCGATTAATGGACGCGCGATCGATGTACCTAGCAGATACTCACCTTCATAGATGGTGTTAGCGCGGAACATTGGGAATACGAAGTCGCGAGCGAATTCTTCACGTAGGTCGTCGATGAAGATTTCTTTAATGCCCAGTGCTTCAGCTTTTGCGCGTGCTGGTTCAACTTCTTCGCCCTGACCCAAGTCTGCCGTAAAGGTTACTACTTCACAGTTGTATTCAGTTTGTAGCCACTTAGCGATTACGGAGGTGTCTAGGCCGCCGGAATACGCCAGCACCACTTTTTTGATGTCTGACATGGGTATCTCCAGGATGGTTAACGGCGCTGATCAACTAAGTTGGCCAACGCGAGGAATTCAAAGGGGGCATATTGTACTGATTGCGAGGCCTTACGCCAAGTGAGCGTTATTTATACGGCTCAAATGGCACGCTGACTGGGGCTGTTACTGGCTTAACGTGGCAAAACGGTGGCGTCTTCTGGCAGTTTGAACAATAGGTCGTCGGGGATGGGCATGTCTTCGCGCAACTCTAGACGAATGGTCACTCGGCGGTTTTCGGCACGACCTTTGGCGGTTCTGTTATCGGCTACAGGGTAGCGATCGCCGTGAAAACGGGTGGTGATCATATCTGGGCTAATACCCTGCTTAATAAAATAGCGCTCTACACTTTCGACCCGCAGCTTCGAGGTTTGGCGGTTGTCGTAGCGGCGACCAATATTGTCGGAGTGGCCATCGAGATACACGGCAAATACGCGCGGGTCGTGTTTTATATAAAACACAATGCGATTGAGCATGTCGGTGTCTTTCGGATCGATCTCGCTCTGCCCTATTTTAAAGTGTACTTTTGAGCGTGCGACTTGCTCAAAATTCATCGGCAACAGCTGATTAACGCAGCGAATATAGTCTTGATAGTATTTATCAAATCGAATCGCTGACACATGCACTTGTACAAAACGATCTTGGTCGTAGAAGGTTTTGTGGGTAATGGTCGGCCATTTGCCTTCGAGTAAGGCGTGTAAAAACTGATTGGTGCGTTCGGCATCTAGGCTTAAGTTAGGTTGATCTTTCACAATGGCAGCCGAGCCCAGCGATTCACTCGGTCCTGATGGCTGCCACGGGGGCGGATTCAAGCTGATTTGCGCCTTACTATAGGCCATTAGATTACGATTGGTTTCTAGCTGAAAAGTGACGTCTTCGCCCGCGGTATGATTAAACACGGCACGGCCGTAATCAGGAATCGGTTGCTCAAAGCGGCATTCGAATACCGATCCACTGAGCATCCACATGGTGGTATCCACATTGCCGCCATAGCTCAACGCTGGGCCAGATGAGACTTTGGCAGCCCAGAGAATAAGCGTGATCATGGCTAGAAATGGCCGATTGAAGTTCAACGTCATGGCGTCCTGTATTCGGTTATTAGTGAGGTTATCGGCCAAAGCTAAGAAAAATTAAACCGGTATGCCGTGCTTTCGCCACAAATTCGGTACAATGCCCTCAATCCACACGTCGCAAGCCATTATTCACTTGGGCGTCTATTTTCATTCTAGCCAAGGTTACTACTCTATGACGGAACGTCTGACCATTACCCGCCCCGATGACTGGCATTTGCATGTTCGCGATGGCGCTGTGTTACAGCACACCGTGCCCGCAACCGCTCGGGTAATGCAGCGCGCCATCATTATGCCGAACCTTAACCCACCCGTTATGAACGCCGAGCAAGCGCTGGAGTATCGCGCGCGCATCTTGGCGCAGGCGCCAAAAGGTTCAACGTTTGATCCGCTGATGGTGTTGTATCTTACCGATAAAACCACACCCGATATGATTCGCGCAGCCAAAGCGGCTGGTCATATTGTTGCTGTTAAACTTTATCCCGCTGGCGCAACCACCAACTCAGCGTCGGGTGTTACTGATTTAGGCAAGCTGGATGAGCTAGCCGACGTGCTCACCGAATGCGATATCCGTTTACTGGTGCATGGTGAAGTTACCCAAAACCACGTTGATATTTTTGATCGCGAAAAAGAATTCCTCGATACGATTTTGGCGCCACTGATGAGTCGTCATCCTAAACTCAAAGTAGTGGTTGAGCACATCACCACCAAAGAAGCCGCGGAATTTGTCCTTAGCCAAGGCACTAACGTTGCTGCCACGATTACGCCGCAGCATTTGGCGTATAACCGCAACCATATGTTAGTGGGTGGTATTCGCCCTCACCTATTCTGCTTACCTATTTTGAAGCGCAACATCCACCAGCAAGCTCTGCAAGATGCGGTTGTTAGTGGTAGCAATAAGTTCTTTTTGGGTACAGACAGCGCTCCACATGCCAAAGGCGCGAAAGAGTCTGCGTGCGGCTGCGCCGGTTGTTTTAGTGCCTATGCTGCGATTGAATTGTATGCAGAGATTTTTGAAGACTTAGGTGCACTGGATAAACTCGAAGGCTTTGCGAGCCATTACGGCCCCGATTATTACGGTCTGCCTCGAAACCAAGATACCATCACGCTAGTAAAAGAATCGTGGCTAGCACCGTCTGAAATGCCATTTGGCAATGATGTAATTATTCCACTGCGCGCGGGTGAAACATTGCGCTGGAAACTCGACTAATAGTAAGGGCAACACATGAGCGGTACTGAAGATAAGCAAGAAAAGTCACCGATGGCGCAACGCTTCCGCGGATTTTTACCTGTGGTGGTTGATGTGGAAACCGGTGGTTTTAATGCCGACACTGATGCCCTATTGGAAATCGCAATGGTGACCTTGCGCATGGATGATGATGGCTATTTGCACCCAAACGAAACGTTAAGTGCGAATATTCACCCGTTCGATGGTGCTAACTTAGAAAAGGAAGCATTGGATTTTACCGGTATTGATCCGTTCGACCCTGAACGTGATGCAGAGTTCGAAATCGAAGCGCTAACTGAAATGTTCCAGGTGATTCGCCGCGAAGTAAAAGCCGCCGGTTGTAACCGTGCCGTATTGGTAGGTCACAATGCCCATTTCGATCATGGTTTCTTGCGCGCAGCGATTGCCCGTAACGATATTAAGCGCGATCCATTTCATCCGTTTTCATCGTTCGATACAGCGTCTATTGCGGCAATTTCGCTTGGGCAAACCGTACTGGCTAAATCCTGTATTACTGCAGGCATTGATTTCGATAATAGTGCTGCTCATAGCGCTGCTTACGATACGTTCAAAACGGCTGAATTATTTTGCTTTATCGTCAATCGTTATAAAGATTTAGGCGGCTGGCCGTTGGCCGGTGGCGAAGACGTATCGGAAGACTGATTAATAGAAATACGTATTTAAACCTAATTAAAGCCCCTTATTTGCTAAGCAAATAAGGGGCTTAGTCCTTCCCGCTAGACCTTTTCAACGCGAATTATTGAGCACACAGCATGGATTACGAGTTTACCTATGATGACCACGGCCACCCGTCGTTAAGTTTGGATATGGGCCAAGAAACAACCGCCAACTGGCTTAATAGCGAAATCGGCACTGATATTATTAAGTTGCAGCAGCTACTGGATATTATCGACGAGTTAAAGGCAGGAACCCGTGAAAAATACGAAGTAAAAAGTCGTCGCTTTCAGTTGGTCCTTAATCGCGATGAAGCCGATATCAGCGAAATGCATAACGGAATCAATGAACAGACGACAGAAGACGGGCTAGATTATGCTGAAGAAGGACTTACCATCTATGAAGATGAGTCTATCTCAGGCTGTGGCTTAGATGACCTAGAAGATTTACTGCTGGCTTGGCAAAGCTTTATTAGCTAATCACACTCAATAAAAAAAGCGACTTTTTAGTCGCTTTTTTTATGCATAGAAATAATGGTTCGACTATTAACCGCATGATCCAAATACTGTTCTTTCAAGATCAAGTAATCAGGATGAGAAAAAAACTGATTCATGACCTCCTCGCTAGGGAAGTCGATGGTAAATACTCGATTAATTGGATCAGCCGACTTAGAACGCAGCACTTCCGATACCCGAAAATCAAAGCCAAATGCACCGCCCATCGAATTCAAAATAGGTTCCATTCCTGCACGATATTTTTGATATTCTGCATCATCAATAACGTTCAAACCCATAATGCGTTCGTATGTCATGTTACGTCCTCAATATAATTTAGGTGATGCACCGTATTTATTATCACCTTCGTTACTATCCGTAACCGTGAATATCAATAAGATAATCGCGCCAATAATAGGAACGAGGAAAATAAGAAACCACCAACCACTTCTACCGGTATCGTGTAAGCGTCGTACTATTAACGCCAACGATGGGATGAAAATAAATAAGCTATAAAGGAAATACAAAAAACCCAACACCGCAATGCCAGTAACATTGACCAAAGAGACACTCATACCGAAAAGAATAATGGAGATAATTAGATTAAATAAGTGAAAATACCAATACTCTCTACGACGTGAACGACCAGAAAAATCAGCGTATTTTGATAGGGCTTCGATATACCATTCCATGTACTTTCCTTACTTCCGTATAAAAGATAAATAGCTGTCTATTGTAGTGCTATTTTGATGTAGTCCGATAATGCCAGACTTTGAAGAAGATGCAAACTGTCTAATTGATGTCTGTGATTTGCCAATTTTGCTTACGACCACTCAAGGTTAAAGCCGCTTCATCATCTAAACTCTTCCCGATCAAGACTTTCGCCAAAGGCGTATCAGGACTTACCACAAGTATCTTAATGCCATGGCTTTCTATTTGGTGGCCACCGACCGGTGCAATGAATACGGTGCGCTCAGTATCATCATCAGCAATTAAAGTAATGCACGCGCCCAAGCGAATGACGTCGTCTTGCTCGATAACAGGAATCGGCCAGCGCGCGAGTTGAATACGACGCTGCTGCAATTCGAGTATGCGCTCCGACTGTCCATGAGCGAGATAGGCAGCCTCTAAAGCCAAGGTATCGTACTTATTCTCTGGCTTATTATTAGCATCGGAGGCCGTCGCATGCGCGGTACTCGCAGACGAGAGCGCCGCGTTGATCTCTGCGTCTAGTGCTGCTAGCAAGGCGTCTTTTAAAGCGTGTTTATTCATATTGGCCACAATCTATTTTCGAGTAGCTTACTCGCATTTATAATTGGATCAACTCAGGTTTCTTGCTCCAACACCTTTGCTGTAAGCTACGACTATCGACCAACTCTGGAGCATATAATGACATCCTCACACCTGACACAAACTCTGCAACGCACGGTGTTTACCAAGAAGGTTCAGTACGGAGAGCTCGATTGCATCCAAGTTCGACACCCATTTTTCAGCGCCGATCTATTGCTACAAGGCGCACATCTGCTCAGCTTTAAGCCCAATGATAAGAACGACTGGTTATGGCTAAGTGAAACAGCAGAATTTCGTAAAGGCGTATCGGTACGTGGCGGCATCCCCGTGTGCTGGCCTTGGTTTGGTAATCCAGATAGAAACCCAGATAAGGTTCAAGAGTTTATTCTTGATCCGCACTCAGCTCCTGCACACGGCATAGCGCGTGCGGTTGATTGGCAGCTAACTGCAGTCAACGAATCAAGCGATGCGGTTGAACTCACATTAGAGCTACCAGAAGTTGATAGCCAAGTTTGGTCTGGGGGCGCTACAGCAAAAATTGTATTTACCTTTACTAAATCAGGCTTAACAGTGAATTTAATTACTCTAGCGGGTGATCAAGCGGTTAGCTTTTCTCAAGCGCTGCATACCTATTTTCCCACGAGCGATATTAGCGCAACCCGCGTGCAAGGATTTCACGGCTTCGCCTATGTTGATGCGCTAGACGACTGGTCAGAGAAGCAACAACGAGGCGATATTCACTTTAGCGAAGAAACGGATCGCATTTACACTGCAGGCCCGTTACAAACATTGGTAACGCCAGAACAAACGCTAGAACTTAACTGTAACAGTGCGAGTGCCGTGGTTTGGAATCCGTGGGTAGAAAAATCGAAACGCTTAAGCCAATTTCCACATGATGCATGGCAACGTATGTTTTGCGTGGAAAGTGCCAATGCCCTGCATGACTACGTAACACTGCAACCCAATGAGAGCCACTCGTTAACGTTGAGTTTACGTCAGCGTTAAATCGCGACTATGGCGATGAACAGAGAGTAACAATAAGGGCGCAATCAGCGCCCTTTGGTTTATGCTCAGCGCCCTTTTGATTTATTAGGCCGAGAGGTTTTCGCCCCTCCGGTTTTACCCTGATAGCCACCTGCTTTAGCACCCATCATATTGGCTTCTTTACGGGTTTTTGGTTTGGCTTTCGTTTTCGCGTAGGTTTCTTTGGCGCTTACGGGTTTAGCCCCCGGGGGCTTCTTCGCACTGCCAGCAACACGCTTTGGTTTTCCATCCGATGGCGCGCTTGGCATAGCGCGTGGCGACTTGCGCTTAGCAGCATTTGGATTAGGCGCCTCAGATGAAGAGTTCTCGATGGCTTTAAATAGTACCGCCAGTTCCTTTTCTGTTAAGTCGCGCCACTCACCCACTGGCAAGCCTTTGAGGGTGACATTCATAATACTGACACGCTCAAGCTTAACCACATCGTAATCAAAAAATTCACACATACGACGAATTTGTCGATTAAGCCCCTGCACTAATGTAATGCGAAATACGTTAGCGGCTTCTTTAACGACCTTACACTTTTTCGTTTTTGTACCAAGGATAGGAACACCGGCACTCATACCGTCAATAAAGTCATCGGTAATTGGGCGGTTAACCGTGACTAAATATTCTTTTTCATGGTTATTACCGGCGCGTAGAATTTTATTAACTAGGTCGCCATTACTGGTCAGAAAAATTAAACCTTGGGAGTCTTTATCTAAGCGTCCAATCGGGAAAATCCGCACGCTGTGCGCAACAAAATCGACAATATTATTAACTTCGGTACTTTCAGTCGTACTGACAATGCCTACGGGTTTATTTAAGGCGATAAATACCAGCTGATCTTCTTCGCGCGGTTCAATCAGTTGGCCGTTTACTTTCACTTCGTCGCCAGTACCGACTTGATCCCCAATCGTGGCACGACGACCATTAATAAACACACTGCCCTGCTCAATAAAGCGGTCGGCGTCACGACGCGAACATATGCCGCTTTCGCTGATGTATTTATTTAAACGAATGGAAGTTTTACTGAACATACAATACCTGCGCGCTTGAGCCAGTGTCACACTGGCTCTGTTGTCTACTGGCGCAGATTATAACGAAAAATCGCGACGCGCGCTGAAGCGCTTAGGCTGCAGAGATCTTCTGGCGAGCTAGAAACTCAGCAGTTACTTTATCCATGCTGGTAATATGCCCCGCAAACCAATCTGGGAGTACTTCTTGCACATAGTTAAGTAACGGTAAAATATTCTGATCATCTTCATAGCCTTCAAGTAGGCTAATCATGGTCGCCAACACGCGTTCATGTTCTTGCTTATGCATTGGGTATGCAGGGAAATGATAGGCAAGCATTTCACGCTCTTCGTGCGCGAAATGCTCTTGGCTATGCTGCACTAAGCGGCGAAAATGTTGCACGGTAAAACGGCCCATGAGCAGCGCGTCTTCCGCTTCGATCATGAGGTTAACAAAGGTTTCATGTTCACGGTTCATGAAGTCTTGGGCGAGTTGAGGGTAATCAAGCAGTATCATCGACATGGCTGCACCTCACGGGCTATGACAAAGAATCATAGTGTAAAGAATGCAGCCTCAAGGCATCTTGATAATGATCAAGATGTACTCGTCATTAGCAGTGCTGGGCAACATCCACAATCATGCGGCGTAACCAACGATGCGCTTGATGATGTTGCAATAACGGTGACCACGCCATTTTCAGCTCAAAAGCAGGAATGGGAAATGGTGGCTCTTTCACTAATAAGGCGGCGGATTCCGCCTGCATCTCTGCCACTTTGCGCGGTAGAGTTGCCACTAGGTCGTTATTCAAGGCCAGTAAAGCCGGCATTTGATAATGACGCGTAAATACCGAAATTTTGCGCTTGTGGCCCAACTTCGATAACGCATTATCTACCCAACCTAGCCGCACAACTTTTTCTGGATCAATACCAACACCTGCGCCCATACCCGTTTTGCTCACCCAGATATGCTTGCTAGCCAAATAGGCTTCCAGATTAAAGTTCGAAGATAGTGGATGATCTGGATTTACCAGACAGACAAAATCATCTTTCCATAATGTCATTTGGTGAAATGACTGTGGCATTTCATCAAAACGGTTAATTGCCATGTCGATTTTACCGGCCTCTACATCCTTAAATGTCACATCCGATGGCGTGAGCACGTCGAGAATAATATCGGGAGCGTCGGTACGCAGGCGCTTAACTAACTCAGGCACAAGTGTCGATTCAGCGTAATCGCTCACCATGATACGAAATACGCGATGGCTAACCATGGCATCGAATTCTTCTAACGGCTGTAAGGCGGCTTCTAACTCACCTAAGGCTTTGCGGATGACAGGCTGTAACTCTTGCGCCCTTTGCGTTGGCGTCATGCCATCGGATGTACGCACCAGCAAAGGATCACCAAATACATCGCGTAAGCGGCGTAAGCCGTTACTCATGGCTGGCTGAGTGATACCGAGTTGCTGCGCCGCACGCGTAACGCTGCCTTCGCGCAGCAATACATCGAGATACACGAGAAGATTAAGATCTATGCGATCAATGTTCATGAAGTCTATCCAAGTGATTAGCCGGCTATTATGCCCAAAACCCGATCATTCACCAAGGCTATGACTATCTATTTTTCAATCAATGAAAATGATATTTGCTGGATTAAAACCGGTAGGTGACAAAAACAAAAACGGAGCCAGCGGCTCCGTTTTTGTTACAACCTGCGATGAAGTCAGTCGAGCTGCTCAACACGAATACGGGTCACTTCCCCGACCGTGCTAGGCAAACTTTCAATAGCCAGAATTGCAGCGTTCATATCGCGTTCAACAATGCGGTGCGTCAGAAGAATAATCTGCGCAACGTCGTCTTCTGCTTTTGGTTCTTTCTGAATGATAGCTTCGATATTAATACCACGCTCACTCAAAATAGTTGCCACGCTCGCCAAAACACCAGTCTTATCTTGTACTTGAATGCGCAAGTAATAGGCTGTTTCTACATCTTCAATCGGCAGGACATACGTCTTTTCGATGGTGTCGAATGCTAGGTGATTAACCGCTGCAGTTGCCGGTGCATCCATAGTACGTGCTAAGTCGATGACATCAGCGACCACAGCAGAAGCAGTAGGACCGGCGCCCGCGCCTGCGCCAACATACAGCGTGTCGCCAACCGCATCGCCATTGACCATAACTGCGTTCAACACGCCGTCTACTTTAGCAATCGGACGTGCCACAGGAATCATGGTTGGGTGAACGCGCAAGTCGATACCATTTTCACCACGACGGCTGATACCTAAATGCTTAATGCGGTAGCCAAGTTCATCAGCGTACTCAACGTCTTCTTGAGTGATTTTGCTGATGCCTTCGGTGTAACAACGCTCAAATTGCAACGGAATACCGTAGGCAATAGACGCCAAAATCGTTAGCTTGTGCGCCGCATCAATACCTTCAACGTCGAACGTTGGGTCTGCTTCGGCATAGCCAAGTTCTTGTGCTTCTTTCAGCACATCGGCAAAGTCACGACCTTTGTCGCGCATTTCGGTCAGAATGAAGTTACCAGTACCGTTAATGATACCTGCCAACCAGTTAATCCGGTTTGCCGCTAAACCTTCGCGAATCGCTTTGATGATGGGAATACCACCAGCAACGGCCGCTTCGTACATTACAGAAACGCCCTTCGCTTCCGCAGCAGCAAAAATCTCGGCACCGTGTACTGCAATCAAAGCTTTATTAGCGGTAACGACGTGCTTGCCATTGGCAATGGCACCCAAAACCACTTCTTTGGCGATGGTGTAACCACCAATCAATTCGATAACGATGTCGATTTCTGGATTATTAATAACATCCATCACGTTATCGGTAACGGCTACATCACCGGTATCAACATTTGGGTTTGGGTGACGTGTTGCCACTTGCGCGATAATAATTTCGCGACCTGCCCGGCGTGCAATGTCGTTTGCATTTTTGCTAAGTACGTTGAAGGTGCCACCACCTACAGTACCTAAACCACAGATACCTACTTTTACCGGTTTCAAGGTCGTCTCTCCTAGAGATTGTCGTTCAATTATTTCTAAAGCCTACCTTAGCCATAAAGGCGTAGGCTTCCATTCATATTGGTTAGTTGCGTGGCTTTTAAGCCTGTGCAACGCCGTCTTTACGCAACATCTGGCGAATGCCTCGAAGTGCCTGACGGGTTCGTTGTTCATTTTCGATCAGTGCAAAACGCACATGATCATCGCCGTATTCACCGAAGCCTATGCCTGGCGACACCGCAACACCTGCTTCCATAAGCAGCTTTTTACTGAATTCAAGGGAACCCATATCGCGATACGCTGGGGGAATCTGCGCCCAGACGAACATGGTTGCTTTCGGAGGTTTTACCGCCCAACCAGCATCGTTCAGCCCCTTACAGAGAACGTCACGACGCTCACGGTACATCTCGCATATTTCAGTCACTACCGACTGGTCACCTTCCAAGGCAGCAATCGCAGCAACTTGGACAGGTGTAAATGTACCATAATCTAAATAAGACTTAATCCTTGCGAGCGCATAAATTAGGTCTTTATTGCCACAACAGAAGCCAACGCGCCAACCGGGCATGTTGTAACTCTTGGATAACGAGTAAAACTCAACCGCAATATCCTTGGCTCCCGGCACTTGCAGTACGGATGGCGGCTGATAACCGTCAAACACGATATCGGCGTAAGCAAGATCTTGGACTAGCCAGATTTCGTATTCTTTGCACATAGCAACGACTTTTTCGAAGAACTCGAGTTCGACGCATTCTGCCGTCGGGTTACCGGGAAAGTTAAGCACCAACATTTTCGGGCGAGGCCAGGTTGTTTTGATCGCCTTTTCCAGCTCTTCAAAAAAGTTAGTATCCGGTGTCATCGGCACATGACGAATATCGGCACCCGCAATCACAAACCCATAAGGATGTATCGGGTACGACGGGTTCGGCACAAGTACATTGTCACCAGGACCTAAGGTCGCTAATGCTAAATGCGCCAAGCCTTCTTTTGAGCCAATAGTGGTAATGACTTCAGTTTCGGGATCAAGATCGACATCGAACTTGCGCTTATACCAGTTGGCCATAGCACGACGTAAGCGCGGAATACCTTTGGATTGGCTGTAGCGATGCGTACCGCTGCGCTGAGCGGTTTCGACCAGCTTATCGACGATATGCTTTGGCGTATCTTGATCAGGATTGCCCATGGACATATCAATGATGTCCTCGCCTCTCGCTCGCGCCGCCATTTTCAACTCACCGATGACGTTAAAGACGTAGGGAGGTAGGCGTTCTATACGAGGGAAGCGGGTATCCATGATGCAGTCCATATTCAATAATTTAAGTTATCCAACCGCTATCAGGTTGGCCAGACAGGCTACTGTATCCATTACGGCCATTCAATCGAGAAATGCCTCCGTTTGGAAACTATCTTGCTTCTGCTAACTCTAGGTGCGAATTTTTTCTCGCTTGTGGTAACGTCTTGCCATAATAACGACAACATATTGAATTTTAGTAAGGACATCTTATGTCGACTTTTCTTGTTCTAACCGTCATCGCTGACGACAAACCGGGTATTGTTGAGCAACTTGCCGCCACCATTACCGAACATGGTGGCAACTGGTTAGAAAGCCGCATGGCGCAGATGGCAGGCAAATTCGCGGGGATTTTGCGCGTCGGCATTGAAGAAGAAAGCAGCAACGGTTTAATCGGTGCGTTATCGGCTCTCGGTGGTCGTGGCATTTCGGTTATTGCAGAACTTAGCAACAGCGCAGGCGATACCAACAACACCAAAGATTTAACACTCAGTGTGGTCGGTAACGACCGTCCGGGGATCGTTCGTGAAGTATCGCAAGTATTAGCGCGCTTAAACGTTAACGTATTGGAACTCACCACCAGTTGCGAAAGCGCTGAAATGTCGGCCCTGCCTATCTTTAAAAGCGAAGCTCAGCTGCGAGTGCCTGAAGGGTTTGATTCACACGATCTGGCCGACGCGTTGGAAGCTATTTCAGATGATTTAATGGTCGAGATCCTTTGAACAAGGCTCGATACACACCAACGAATTCGGCCGAAAAGCACCTGCGAATCGGCTGAGTTCTGACAGACAAAACACGTCAGCTATGAAATACTGCGCGCCGTATTAATACTCCCTACTATGGCCAGCTTTCGTGTCCCACTCTACCTCGTTACATAAGCCTTTAAACTTATTTAAAGCCGATCTCCTGCTGTTACTTGTAACCGTATTGGCGGCCATTAGCTGGATGTTTTCGAAAGAAGCGTTAGCCGAGTTTCCGCCCTTGCTGTTTATTGGCACGCGCTTCTTACTCGCCGGATTATTACTAACCATCCCTGGTTTTAAACCGCTGACCCGTTTAACCAAAAAACAGTGGAAGGCCTCCGCTGGCGTAGGCGTATTATTTGGCGCGGCCATGTCATTTTGGATAATTGGTTTGTTTTCTGCGAAGCATTTAGGCGAAGGCTCGTTTATCACCAGTTTGTCGGTCGTGTTAGTACCACTGGTAAGTTGGTTGTTATTTCGCGATAGCATTAGCCGCAGTAACTGGATCGCCCTGCCCTTGGCTTTTACGGGATTGGGCTTACTGTCTTTGCAACATGGCTTCCAGCCAGAACCGAGCCAGCTATTTTTCTTTATTTCGGCACTGCTGCTGTCACTCACCTTTATTTTAAATGGTCGCGCGGCAAGCCATGTTCCAGCACTCGCGCTAAGTGCCATTCAGCTTTCGATTGTTGGCATCGTCGCTCTATCCCTATCAGCCGCGACTGAGACTTGGCCAGATCATTGGACTGGCAATATGTGGTGGTGGCTAGGACTGAGCATTACCGTAGGCACGGCAGCTCGCTTCTTTATTCAAACCTATGCCCAAGGTATGTCGAGCCCCAGTCACGCAGCGGTGATTATGATTATTGAACCCGTATGGACGTCACTTTTTGCCGCCGCTTGGTTTGGTGAGCGCATGGAACCTAGCCAACTGTTCGGGTGCTCGCTCATTTTTACAGCGCTAGTCGTTAATCGCTGGAACGCTGTGCGTAAGTGGTTAAAACGCTCCTAGAGAACAATCCGTCCTACGTTAATCATTCGACTTTTTCGAAACATGCCGCCACACTCGTTAAACTTGGTGTAGGGATGAGAGAATGAAAACAACACTTGAACAGTGGCGTATGTTTCGCGCAGTTGTTGAACACGGTGGCTACGCCCAAGCGGCAGACGCTATTTATAAAAGCCAATCGACGATTAGTTACGGTGTACACAAGCTGCAAGAGCAACTTGGCGTGCAACTGTTAGAAGTGGAAGGTCGCAAAGCGTTTCTGACGCCCGAAGGAAAAACCCTACTGATGCGTGCCGAACGCTTACTTGATCAAGCCGAAAGCATCGACCGCGTAGCCGCATCTTTAAGCGGCGGCACGGAGTCGTTGCTGCGTGTCGCCCGAGATATGGTTTATCCATGCGAACAGCTTTTTTGTGCATTGGAAAAATTCTCCCGATCCTATCCGCATACGCGTATCGAGCTAGAAGAATTTGTTCTTAGTGGTGGCAATGATTTATTAGATGCCGATAAAGTCGATTTATTAATAACCGCTCAAGTGCCTACCGATCGCCAAGGTCAGCACATTTATCGTTGTGAATTCATTCCGGTGACGAGTGTTAATCATCCTCTACAAACCTTAAATCGTCGCGTTAGTTACGATGATTTAATCGAACACCGCCAAGTGGTACTGCGCGACAGTGGTAAAAAACGCAATGTTGATTCTGGCTGGCTAGGGGCGAATCAGCGTTGGACCGTTACTCATGTCAGCACCAGTGTCAATATTGTTAAGCGCGGTTTAGCCTTTGCCTGGCTACCATCGCACTGGGTGGAACAAGACATAGCTGCGGGCAACCTAGCGGTCATTCCCTTTGAAGAAGAAGCAACTCGCTACGCCGATTTATATTTAATAAAAGCCCACCCGGACAGTGTCGGCCCTGCTGCTCAAGCCTTGTATGAATTACTATCGAGCAAAGAAGAATTTTCTTGCCCAAACGATGCCACCAAGGCTAAGCCTTTGGCAATGGATGGATCGGCGGAATAAGATAAGAATTTAATAATAAACGACCATGCACGACCCCTCGTAGCGTGGTCATTTTATCGGCGATCATATTCAACCGATCGGCGGGACCTTGGACTAAAATAATCGACAATGTATTGGTGTGAGTCAGATTCACATTTAAATTACTGATCACTTCATCGATATATTCGTATTGCAAATCATGCAGTTTTTTCGTTAGTCCGGGCGTTGAATGGTTATAAACTAGATTTACTGTTCCGGTCATAACAGTCGAACCTTGCTGCTGATTGTATTCGTTAATCTGGTGGCTAATCATATCGCATATGGCTTGCGACCGACTTTCAAATCCACGCTTGGCAACCATTAAATCTAAGCCTTCCAGCAAAGCTTCTGGCATAGAAATACTGATACGACTCACTTTGTCTTTACCGGTTTCCATAGCGGCTCCTAGCTCGCAAAGCGGCGTTAATATTAACGCCGCCGTTTTCAGAACATTAAAACAAATGGCTATAGCGTTGAATTTCCCACTCACTCACCGCGGTATGATATTCATTCCACTCGGCGCGTTTATAGCGAATAAACTCATTGCGCAACTCTGAGCCTAAAACCTGCTCCACAAAGGGATCAGCTTCAAACGCATCAATCGCTTCATCCAAAGTACGCGGTAAAAAGCCAATGCCTTTTTCTGCACGTTCTTCTTCTGTTAGCTCATACAAGTTCTTTTCTTGCGGTAAACCCGGATCAAGATTCTCGCGAATGCCTTCTAAACCCGCCGCCAGCGCTAGCGCTGCCGCAAGATAAGGATTGGTTGCACCATCAGCATTACGCGATTCACAACGACCACCACCCATAGGTACTCGAACCGAGTTGGTGCGGTTGTTAGAACCAAACGAGTTAAATACCGGTGCCCACGTAAAGTAAGGCATGTCGCCCTGACGTACTAACCGCTTATAAGAGTTCACTGTCGGTGCAAATACCGCACACAAAGCTGGCCCGTGTTTCAAAATACCCGCAATAAACTGATAGCCTAATTTCGTTAAACCTAAGCCATGAGGATCATCTACTGGCTTACACTGAAACAAGTTTTCTTTCGTTTCGAGATCGTAAAGCGACATATTAAAATGCGCGCCAGTACCGGTTTTATTCGAAAATGGCTTTGGCATAAAGGTCGCTAACAAACCTTCTTGCTTCGCATATTCTTTTGCCATTAATTTCAAGAACGTAAAACGATCACAACTGGTAACCGCGTCCGCATAGTTAAAATCGAACTCAAACTGGCCATTAGCATCTTCATGATCGAAGGAATATAAGCCCCACCCCAAATCATTAATACTTGTCGCCATTTTATCCAGCCAACTAAAGTTGCTTAGAAAAGCGCGCGTGTCGTAACACGGTTTTTTCAATTTATCGTCAGGATCAGGCACACTCAACTTGCCATTTTCGTCTTGGCGCAATAGATAAACTTCGGCTTCAATACCTAAGTTCATACCAAAGCCCATTTCTTTTGCTTGCTCTAATACCGACTTCAATAAAACGCGAGTATTAAGCTTGTAGGGCTGACCATACAAAGTGTTATCCGCTGGCATCCAAGCAATTTCTGGCTGCCAAGGTAACTGAATAATGTGATCTAAATCGGGAACTGAGGCGATTTCATCGTCGTTTGGTTGCTGCCCTAAGCCATCAAGCGCGTAGCCAGTATAAAGCTCTGAACCATGTGCCATATGGTGTAAATGCGTAATCGGAACGACTTTGCCTTTAGGAATACCGTGAATATCAACATAGTTTCCCATGCAATATTTCACGCCTTTATCTTTTAGGTCTTGTTGAATTTCGCTGATTTCGTTATCAGTTTTAATGTTGATCATGTGATTTCACCTAATGAATAGGTCTTTCATAAATCCAGTTACAGCCGCTCGAATATCGAGTTTTGATAGCTGTGGTTGAGAGGGGCTTCTTCTTCCGTTGCCCGTTGCACGATGGCAAGTAAATCCTCCTGCATCCATTGATAGAGGATTTGTCCTTTTTCTTTGGTGGCTAATGACGGTTGTCCCGTCACGCCATTAAGACTGGTGCGATTCACTGGATGGCTAAAAACACAGCCGCCAGTACGATCTGGATCATCGGCTTCATCGAGTTTTTCTGGTCGAACAATCTCAGGATGTAAATGCATCATCAAAGCGGTTTCTGCATCGTTGGCGTGCCAATCGTTAGCATCGGCAAAATGCGCTTGTTTAACTCTGGGTGAAAGTTGCGCAGTGTTGATTAAAGCCACCATAAATCCGTCGTGACGGGCGCGCAGCATTTCTAAGGCACAGCGCAGCGGCGCTTCGTTAGTGACGTGTCCATTAACTAGCAACAAACGCCGAATTCCTGAAGACACAACCCAATCGCCTAAATCGCTGACCACATCAATTAAGGTCTTAGGATTTAAAGCCAATGTACCGGGCCAGCGTTTAGAGTGACCAACCGAACAGCCATAAGGTAAGGTCGGTAATAACAATATGTCCGCTTGTTCAGCAACGTCGTAACACAGAGTGTGAGCAATGGCTGTATCCATGCCACAACCTAAATGAGGGCCGTGCTGCTCGGTTGCGCCAATCGGTAACATGGCCGTTTCAACCCCGCCTTGAACAGCGGCCCCTACTTCTTCCCATGTCATATGGCTAAGCTGAAGCATTAAAAAACACTCCCAACGTCGTCATCTACATGCACCATGCGCATAAGGTTGAGATGATCTTCGTCGGTATCCGTTGTTGGTGGATGAATTAATTCTTCTAAGCGCTTTTTGGTCGCCAAAAATTCTGGCGACAGCAATTGATCTGGGTTTCTCGGGTGTGGCACAGGTACTTCTATCAATTCCTGCACTTCGCCTGGGTTGGCTTTTAATACCAAGATTCGGTCGGCAAGATAAATGGCTTCATCAAGATCATGGGTAATAAAGAACACGGTAATATCAATGTTCTTCCAGATTTCGAGTAAATAGGCCTGCATTTTCGCGCGTGTTTGCGCATCCAATGCACCGAAGGGTTCATCCATCAGTAACACTTTAGGTTTATTCGCCAAGGCGCGCGCGATGGCGACGCGCTGCTTCATACCACCTGATAATTGATGTGGATAGCTTTCTGCAAAACGTTTTAAACCGATTAAGTCGATCCACTGTAGTGCTTCAGCTTCTGCCTCGCCTTCACCATAACCTGACTCAATCAAACCAAACATCACGTTGCGTTTTACTGTCAGCCAAGGAAACAAGGTATAGCCTTGAAATACCATGCCACGCTCAGGGCCGGGCTTACTCACCGCGTTGCCATTAAGCAATACTTCGCCCGTAGAAGCTTGCTCTAAACCGGCAAGAATGCGAATTAAAGTTGACTTGCCACAACCCGATGGACCAATCACACACACGAACTCACGCTTATGAATTTTTAAATTAATGTCTTTTAGTGCAGTTACTTGGCCATTCCGGCTATTAAAATGCTTATATAGGTTTTTCACTTCAAGCGTTACAGGGCGTTGCTTTAGACGTTCAAAACGATCTTTAACTTCTTCACTTTGCAGCTTGTAGTCGGGTAGATTTAACTTAGTCATAATATACTCTGCTGTCGTTAGTGCCGTGTTAGTTGGATTAAGATTCTTGTTTCTGCCAAGAAAATAATCGACGCCCTAACCATGCAAGCAACAAATCAATCGTAATGCCCATAATGCCGATCATAATGATAGCGGCGAATACATTGTCGAAATTCTTATAACGCGCTTGCTGGGTAATAAACCACGTGATACCAGAGCTAGTACCAATCAACTCGGCAACGATTAGATAGGTCCAAGCCCATCCCAATAAAATACGAATATCACGGTATAGGTCAGGCAGAATGCCGGGCACTACTACACGAAATAGCATAGAGCGATTCTTTGCTCCTAAGGTCTGTGCCGCCTCCAGCAAGGCTGGATCCAGCTTGCGTGTGGTATTAGCAACCACTAATACTTGCTGAAAAAAGGTACCAATAAAAATAATGGCAATTTTCGGTGCTTGATAAATACCCAATATAGCAACGGCTAGAGCACCGAACGCTGGCGCGGGCAAATAACGAAAAAATTCAATAAAAGGTTCTATTAACTTAGAAAAGAAGTCATAAGTGCCTGCCAGAATCCCTAACGGAATACCAATAATCGACGACAGCACGAACCCCCAAAATATGACCTGAATACTGCTCCACAAACTTTCATGCAACCACATCTCACTTCTACGCTGCGGCTCGGTAGTAAATGCCGTTACAAACGCTCTAACAACTTCGTGAGGCGCTGGAAGGTATACGGGATTCGCGGGATCACCTTGAGGAAGCTCACACCCTGATGCTTCACAGGTACTAGTTTCTACAGCAAAGACTTCGCGGTCCACTAACATGCCTTCGCGAAAGTATGAGACACCACCTGGGTTAGTGATCTCTACTTGCGGATGCCATATAAAGGGTACATAACTCACCACACACCAAAGTAGGATTGGGCAAGCAAAACTCAATAGCGTAACTATCTTTCGAGCCTGAGGATCTATTGATTTATTTACAGCAAATAGTGTCATACCAAGGTCTCGCAAAGGTAGATACAAATATTAAAAACGAGAACTGCTCTGCTATTCACTCACTAGCAAAAGCGATAAACATATTGGATATTAGTGAAATGCTATAACTAAGTTATAGCATTTCTGGTGATTCATTATTCGATATGGATTATAGAGATTCCATAATGCTGGCATCGATATAAGAATCTAGATCCTGCTTGGTCTCATATACCTTGTTGTTGACATTAAATTCGTCAGCAATTTTGGTAGAACCATATAAAGACTTAAAGCCTTCTGCTTTTTTCATAAACGGCAGAGCTTCATCTAAGGAAAGAATCTTTGTGCCTTCAATAAAGGCAGTATAATCATCAGCAGGAATACCAACGCGGGCAGCCATAATGCTAATCGCTTCTTTACGAGTCTTTGGATCATTCAAGTAGGCAACGGCTTTGTACCAAGTTTTTGCAACTTTGGTCCATTCGTCTTTGTGTGCTGCAAGGCTAGATGGAGACACGGCCAATACATCGTAGATTAGACCGGGCTCGTCTTTACTTGAATAAATACGAGTAGAACCTGGTACTAAGGTCAATGCCTGACCTGAGTTTGGCTGCCATGCAACGATAGCGTCTACCTGACCTGACGCTAAAACTTGAGGAGTTTCGTTCGTAGGTACGTTTACTAACTCGACATCTTTCTCGGTCATGCCGTTCTTTTCTAATGCATTAAGTAGCAATAAGTGGCCAACAAAGCCTACTTCTACACCTACCTTTTTACCTTTTAAATCTTTAATAGACTTAATGCCAGGAGCACCAACGACCATGTCGTTACCGTTGCTGTAATCGTTAATCAAGATCATGACGTTACGACCACCAGTAGAACCCGTCACCAGTGCATCACCGTTAGTCATAGCAACAGCATCTAATTGACCAGAAGCAAATGCATCCATACTGGCAACGTAATCAAACCATTCGAATTGGACTTCAACGCCCTCTTCTTTGAACATGTCTTTTTCGATAGCGATTTCCCAAGCCACCCAGCCTGGCCAATCGCTGTAACCGATTTTTAATGGTTCAGCTAAAACGCTTCCTGACATCATCAGTCCAGCAAAAAGCGCTCCTAGCAATTTCTTTGGCTTACTTCTCATGTAACTACTCCCAGTATTACGTTTTTAATCTATGGTAATACTAGGGTGAGCACCAAACGTGCCAATATCTGGACTAATTAGCACATCACATGGGGAAAACGGCATACGTCTCCGTAAATCGCCGACAATAGGCGTATTGAGACTCAGTAGATAATCTTTAAATGATTAGCTTTTACTCAGAGTGTTTATTTAATGACCGGCGATCTTTTGCATATTTGCCTGCATCGCCCAAATAAATCGCACCACCAAGGAGCGTTTTAAAGTTCGCCGCCCTAATTTTGAGCGCCAATTAAGTGCATTGACAGGCAAAGGGGAAGTTATGTTAGGATTTATCCGTGGTGAAGAATTAGAACTTCACACTCTGTCAACACACATGGTGTATGTACAGACGCTATGCGCCCAGCAAAGTAACGCTAATCAAGCGGTTATATTGCGATAAAACAATGGGTTACTAGGGTTCCGGCTTCACATTTTGAAGTGCTGGTCCGAGAGTAACCGACCTTTCAGCTGCGCACTGTTAAGGTTACACGGAGGGATAAAAGCCCGGGAGATCAACCAGACGATTAGTTCGTCGTTGTATCGAATCCGTTAACCGACAGGAAGCAGAGATGAAAAAACACCCCCATCTTATTCTGTACTTTGATTTTGCATTAACCTTGCATTTTCAATCTTTGGCGCGCACGTGTCTTTTTCGCGCGGTGGCAACATCTATTTATCTAGTAAGGAAAAGTGTATGAGCAACGTATACATGGTCGGAAAACCCATCTACGAAGATACGTTGGGCGGCGGATGCCATTGGTCGATGCGAGTTAAAAAAGGCACCTTATTAACCCTAACTGACGTTAAAGGCGGCGCTAACGTCGGCATGCTTTTCTATAATCCTTATGACCTGCTAGAAAAATACAATGCACCCGATACCCTAAAGTGTCAGCACACATTTAAACTGACTCGTGGTCATTGTTTGTATTCAGATATGGGGAGAATATTTGCATCAATTGTTGAAGACGATTGCGGCTGGCATGACACGGTATGCGGCAATTTAAATAAAAACATGCTTGAAAAAAAATGGACACTAAAGACCTATCAAGAAGCCCATAATGGCTGGACTCAAAATGGTAATGATGCCTTTTTAGTCGAATTTGCGAAGTACGGTTTAAATCGTAAAGACATGGCGGCTAACTTAAATTTATTTAGCCAAGTAGTGACCGACGACGAAGGCAACATGCGCTATGTTGAGAATGCATCTAAAGCCGGAGATACCATTACCCTACGGTTTGAAATGGATACCTTAGTGATTTTTCATACCTGCCCTCATCCATTAAATTCTGCCGATGAATATCCAGTGCGGCCCGTGCATTACAGTATCGCTCAAGCCAAACCCGTAACAGATGATGATGAATGCAAAAATAAATGCAGCGAGAATCAGCGCGGTTTTAAAAACAATGCACTTTATAATTTTTTGAATGAGCCATTTCCATCTAGCTCAGCGTCGAACTAAGGAGACAACTAATGATTAAGCACAGCCAGTTAACAGAAGATGCCGCGTCGTTTCGTCACGTTGTCCCAGCAGGCGACTATTTTTTGCATCGTATCGAAGCCGGTCAAACCCTTCGCATTTTAGACCTAGAAGGCAATCAAGCTGCAGACACCCTGTTCTACAATGCCGACGACCCTAGCGAGCGCTATAGCGCCATGGATACCATTCGCGAACAGGGCAATGTGTACCTCACGGCAGGTACAGTGCTGATGAGCAACGAAAATGAACCTCTGCTAGAAATTGTCGCTGATACATGCGGGCGTCACGATACCTTGGGTGGCGCCTGCGCGACCGAATCGAATACGGTACGTTACTCACTAGAAAAAAAGTGTATGCACGCCTGCCGTGACAGTTGGATGCTCGCCATTAATCAACATGAAGAATACGGCCTAGATAAAGCGGATATCACTCACAACATTAACTTCTTTATGAATGTGCCAATTACTGCCGATGGCGGCCTTACCTTTGCTGATGGTATTTCTGATGCGGGCAAATACGTCGAACTTAAAGCGTTAAAAAACGTATTGGTCTTAGTGTCGAATTGCCCACAATTAAATAACCCTTGTAACGCCTACAACCCGACACCGATTGAAATTTTGGTGTGGAATTAAGTTAAGGTATTGATTCAGCCATAACAGGCTATCCTAATTAGCAAGGTTCTGGACGACCTCAGCCTTGCAAGAAGTTCAGTGGGACGACCCACACGCTTGTGAGACAAGACTATGTTTAACAAAGTACTAATCGCCAACCGCGGTGCCATTGCTTGCCGTATTATTCGCACTCTTAAAGCACTAAATGTGACTTCAGTAGTGGTCTATCACGAAGCGGATCAACACTCCTTGCATGTGCAGCAAGCCGATGAAGCCTACCCACTAGGTTCAGGCAGTGTCGCAGAAACCTATTTAAATCAGTCCAAATTGCTTGCCATTGCTAAAGAAACTGGTGCCGGAGCGATCCATCCAGGCTATGGTTTTTTAAGTGAAAACCCATCATTTGCCGATGCATGTGAGCAAGCAGGAATCGAATTCCTAGGCCCGCGTAGCGAACAGATGTTGTCGTTTGGCTTAAAGCACAGCGCCCGTGATTTAGCTCAGAAAAATAATGTTCCGTTATTGCCCGGAACCGAGCTTTTAAGTGATGTCAGTGAAGCACTCACCTCTGCTGATCATATTGGCTATCCCGTGATGCTGAAGAGCACCGCTGGCGGCGGTGGTATTGGTATGCAGTTGTGCTACAGCGCACAGCAATTAAATAATGCCTTTGAATCAGTAAAACGCCTAAGTGCTAATAACTTTGCTAACGACGGCGTATTTATCGAAAAGTTCGTTGAGCGAGCCCGCCATATTGAGGTTCAGATTTTTGGTGATGGCCAAGGAAAAGTTATTGCTTTTGGCGAACGCGATTGTTCGTTACAGCGACGCAACCAAAAAGTTTTAGAAGAAACACCTGCCCCAAATATCAGCGAAGCAACTCGCAAAGCATTGCACGATACGGCAATTCGTTTAGGCCAATCAGTTAATTACCGCAGTGCCGGTACGGTTGAGTTTATTTATGATGCAGAAACCACAGAGTTTTATTTCTTAGAAGTGAATACCCGCTTACAAGTTGAGCACGGTGTAACGGAACAAGTATTTGGCGTCGACTTGGTTGAGTGGATGATTAAACTCGGCGCAGGTGATGCTCTACCATTCGATCAAACATTTAACGCTCTAGGCCACAGCATACAAGCTCGTGTTTACGCGGAAGATGCCACCCGCGACTTTCAACCAAGTGCAGGTTTATTAAGCCGTGTGACTTGGCCAGCCAAAGCCAATACCAGCAAGACGTTACGCATTGATACGTGGGTAGAAAGCGGCACACAAGTACCTGCCCTATTCGATCCTATGGTTGCCAAAGTGATCGCGACCGCAGCAACGCGTGACGAAGCCATAGCCATATTAGAGCTAGCACTCGCGGACACCGAACTGTACGGTATTGAAACCAACCGTCGTTATTTACTCGATATTCTAGCCAACTCAGATGTTAAAAACGGCTTAGTTTATACCCAACTATTAAAGACGCTAGAACATGCGCCGCATTCAATGCAGGTCATCAGTGCAGGGACTCAAACCACCATACAAGACCTACCAGCACGCATTGGTTATTGGAATATTGGCGTTCCACCATCAGGACCCTTTGACAACTACTCGTTTGCTTTAGGTAATCGCTTAATTGGTAATGATGAAAATGCTGCAGGCCTGGAGATCACCTTAAAAGGCCCTGTATTAAAAATGATTAGCGCTGCGACCATCATGCTTGCAGGTGCGAATACCAATGCTAGTTATGAACGTAACGGCCAAACTACGACCATACCCTTTTGGAAAGCCATTAGCTTAGAAGCGGGCGATATTCTTAATTGTGGCAGCGTCATCGAGGCCGGAGCACGTGCTTATTTAATCATTCAAGGTGGCATTAATTGCCCTGAATACCTAGGCTCTCGTTCGACCTTTACCTTAGGACAATTTGGTGGCCACAATGGACGCGCACTACTTCCTGGTGATGTATTACATCTAATGCCGACGAATGGTAGTGCTAAAATTGCCGCCGTTTTCGATCAGCTAATGCTGCCGAAAATAACCAACCATTGGCAACTACGCGTTATCTACGGCCCGCATGGCGCGCCCGAATTTTTCACCCCAAGTGATATAGAAACCTTCTTTGGCCATGAATGGGAAGTGCACTACAACTCTAGCCGCACGGGTGTGCGCTTAATTGGTCCTAAACCGGAATGGGCACGCAACGATGGTGGCGAAGCCGGCCTTCACCCATCCAATATTCACGACAATGCCTACGCGATTGGCACCATCGATTTCACCGGTGACATGCCGGTGATACTCGGCCCCGATGGCCCGAGCTTAGGCGGATTCGTATGCCCAGCAACGGTCATCCATGCCGACTTATGGAAGCTCGGTCAATTAAAGGCAGGCGATACAATTTCGTTTATTCCGGTATCCCAAGACGCAGCTGTTAGGCTGGCGAATGCACAAACAGAATCTATTGCGTCGCTATGTAGCCTCGAACCAGAATTATCCCAAGGCGATATCGTATCGCCAGAAGTTGGTAGCGCAATTATTCGCTCCATCAGCACAGAAAATCACCCGACTGGCGTAGTATATCGCCCATCTGGTGATCGCTATTTACTGGTGGAATATGGCCCGCTGCAATTGGATATTCGCTTGCGCTTCCGTGTACACGCATTAATGCAATACCTAGAAAGCCAAGGTATTACCGCTATTAGCGAATTAACACCTGGGATTCGGTCACTACAAGTGCATTACGATTCGACGGTATTAAGCCAAACGGCATTACTGGATTTACTAGTATTAGCTGAAGATCAGCTAGGCGATTTACAAAATACCGAAGTGCCGTCACGTATCGTCCATTTACCGCTCTCGTGGAATGATATCGCCTGCCAAGAAGCCGTTGATAAATACGTTAAATCCGTGCGGGCCGACGCGCCTTGGTGCCCAGATAACATAGAATTTATTCGCCGTATTAATGGTCTAGATTCTATAGATGACGTGAAGAAAATCGTCTTCGACGCCAATTATTTAGTCATGGGCCTAGGCGATGTATACCTAGGTGCTCCAGTAGCGACCCCAATGGACCCGCGCCATCGTCTAGTGACCACTAAATATAACCCTGCGCGTACTTGGACCGCCGAAAACTCGGTCGGTATTGGCGGTGCCTACATGTGTATTTACGGCATGGAAGGCCCAGGCGGCTATCAATTCGTTGGCCGTACCCTGCAAATGTGGAACCGCTATAAAACCACCACAGAGTTTACGCAACCTTGGTTATTGCGCTTCTTCGATCAAGTTAAATTTTATGAAGTGGACCACGATGAATTACAGCATATTCGCAATGTATTTCCGCATGGCCAATATCCAATAAAAATTGAAGAAACACGCTTTAATTTGAGCGAATATGAGCACTTCTTAGCGGAACAAAAAACTGAAATATCCGGTTTTCAAAATGAACGCCAAAAAGCATTTCAAGCCGAACTAGAAGACTGGAAAGCCACCGGTCGCTTCCACTACGACAGCGAACCCGCAGAAGAGAATAACGCTGATGAACGCGTATTACTTGATGGCGAATTTACCGTCGATAGTCATATCTCAGGCAACGTATGGCAATGCCTAGTAGAGCCCGGTACACATATCGAAGCGAACCAGCCATTACTGATTTTAGAATCCATGAAAATGGAAATTGAAGTAAGCAGTCATCAAGCGGGTACCGTAGTCGAGATACTTCGCCAACAAGGCCAAGGGGTCAGTCCGGGTAAAGCGTTGATCGTATTGAAGGCGGATGCTTAACCGAACAATACTCTTGTCTCAAGCAAAGAGCGCTCAGTACGAGCGCCCTCTGTAAATTGCTTGTAGCAACTATAAATGTCCTTAGTAATCATCAGGGTGTCTGTTTTGGTCATTGCCCCGCTTTCCAAGCTTTGCCATGATCCTACACATTGAACCAGACGACGAGCGTCGGGTATGAGGAGCCATTATGTATCAAGACATCGAGTATCAGGTTAGCGACCGTATTGCAGTTATTTCCATCAATCGCCCTAAAGTACTAAATGCGATCCGTGTTCAAACCTACACAGATATTATTGCCGCGCTAAAAGCTTCTGAGGCCGATGATAACGTTAGCGTGGTCGTTATGACCGGCTCTAACGGCAAATTTACCGCAGGTAACGATTTGTCTGACCTATTGCCTGGTGGTGATTTGAATGCCGTTAGCGAGGGCGTTGCCGGTATTTTTGATACATTAGCTGGCATGGAAAAACCGTTAATTCTTGCACAAGAAGGTGTTGCCGTTGGTATTGGTGCAAACTTTCTACTGCATGCGGATTTGGCATATGCCGGTAAGAGCATTCGCTACAGCCTACCATTTGCGAAGATTGGTGTAGCTTCAGAAGGTGGTAGCTCGGTATTACTGAGTGAAGCAATTGGCCCTAAGAATGCCAATGACCTATTACTCACTGGCCGTTTTTTCTCAGCAGAAGAAGCGGAAAAATGGGGTTTAATTAACGCTGCAGTAGAAGATGGTACGGCGTTAGAGCATGCAATGAAGACTGCCGCAGCATTAACAAAGAACTCGCAAGGTTCAATTCGAGCGATTAAACAGCTAGGGCGAGCAGAAGGTCATCGCGAGCGCGTGAATAAAGCGGTACTCGCAGAAATGAAGGCCTTCGTTGCGCTGTTAGATACGCCAGAAACTCAGATGCGTATTAACCATGTATTAAAAGGCGGCAAGTAAAACGTCTGCAAGACGCCAACAACGGCCTTAAAATAACCCCGTATTGATATCAATACGGGGTTATTTTTTTACTCGCCTAGCGAGCCTTCCAACACTTGCAACCATTCTTCATACAGTTCGTCGTCTATAAACGACGCTTCTAGGCTATTTGCCGCAAGCGCTACCGCTTCCGCACGGGTCATAGCAAGGCCTTCTACCAAAGCCATATAGTTATCAACCAAATATCCGCCAAAGAAGGCTGGATCATCTGAATTAACTGTGACGCATACCCCCTGCTCAAGTAATTTAAGAATCGGGTGCTGATTCATGTTGTCGTACACTTTTAAGCGCGTATTCGATAACGGACATACCGTTAGTGGTACACGGTTTTCAGCCAATGAATCGACTAATACAGGGTCATCAGTGCAACGTACGCCGTGATCAATACGATCGACATCGAGAATATCGAGTGCGGTTTCAATATAGGTAGATGGACCTTCTTCGCCGGCATGTGCGACTAGAAACAAATCGAGTTCCGCAGCGGCTGCAAAAACATTAGCGAACTTTTCTGGCGGGTGCCCTACTTCGGATGAATCTAAGCCTACACCGATGATCTTATCTAAATGTGGCTTGGCCATTTCCAGCGTGGCAAACGCAGCCTCTTCACTCAGGTGACGCAAGAAGCACATAATAAGACCACTGGTGATGTTGAGTTGTTCTTCGCCATCACACAAAGCACGATCAATACCGTTTAATGCAACCTCAAAAGGAATACCGCGGTCGGTATGGGTTTGTGGATCAAAGAAGGGCTCAGTATGAACCACCCCGTCCTCTTTGCAACGCAGCAAATAGGCCCAAGTTAAATCGTAAAAATCCTGCTCGGTGCGTAATACATCGGCGCACTGATAGTAGATATCGAGGAAGGATTGTAGATTGGTAAAATCGTAGGCAGCGCGAATCTCTTCAACCGATGCATAGGGTAATTCGATGTTATTGCGCTCTGCCAGCTTGAACATCAACTCAGGCTCTAACGACCCTTCGAGATGCAAATGTAGCTCTGCTTTGGGAAGTCGACGAATAAATGCTTCGTCCGCTATGTCCTGTGGTCGAGCAAAGGTCAAATCAGTCATGAAGTTCTCCAGCAGAAGAGTATCTGCTTCACAGATTAGCGGGGGTTGGGCGCACTGTTCAACCTTGATTACCATTATCGTTATGCTTTCCGGCCAAAATACGGATAGATAATAGATTTTTAAGGCAGATTAAACCAACGGCGCGAATATGGTAGGCATCATAACAGACTGGCACGACTACGACTGAAAAGTCGTTCGTGCCAGCCTAAAGAATTTATACAGCCTATTGAGGTAGCTTGTCGTCAATACCTTTGATGTACCAATTAACAGTCGCCAACTCCGCATCGGTTAGCGAATGGCCTGCTGCAACCACTGTTTCACCGGTATTACTGATGATTGGCCCGGTAAAAGGCTTTAGATCGCCACTTTTAATTTCATCGTATGTGGCTTTTATTGCGCTCTTTACTTCTGCAGGAAGGTTATCGTTGACCGAAGCAACCACCAGTAGATCTTCAGCAAAGCCACCCCAAAAATCTTCAGATTTCCAAGTACCGTCGATAACTGACTGAATTTTCGCAATGTACTGTGGCGCCCAGTGATCTTGAATCGAGAACATATGGGCGTCGGGTGCAAATTGACTCATATCTGATGCTTGACCAATCGCTTTCACTCCGCGCTTTTGTGCCACCATTAGCGGTGCAGGACTGTCTGTGTGCTGCAAAATAACGTCTACACCTTGATCGATTAATGCATTGGCGGCTTCGCTTTCTTTGACCGGATCGTACCAGCTACTAACCCACATAATTTTCATTTTTACATCGGGGTTCACTTTGGATGCTGCCATGTAAGCCGCATTAATATCACGAATAACCTCTGGGATTGGAAATGATGCAATGTAGCCAATGGTATTGGTTTTGGTCATCATGCCAGCAGCAACACCAGATACGTACCGCCCCTCGTAAGTGCGCAAGGCATAGGTTGAAAGGTTTTTACCGCGCTTATATCCAGTCGCGTGTTCAAAGTGGACTTTAGGGAAACGCTTAGCCACTTTGACCGTTGGATTCATAAAGCCAAATGACGTGGTAAAAATAAGGTCATTTCCGCTCTGAGCCAGCTGACGAATCACTCGCTCAGCGTCGGCGCCTTCGGGAACATTTTCTACATAAGTTGTTTGAATTTTATCGCCGAAAGCTTTCTCGGCTTCAAGACGCCCACGGTTATGTTCATAGGACCAACCGTAATCACCCACAGGGCCGACATAAACGAATCCTACTTTGAGCGGATCTTCCGCCTCTGCCTCTGGTACAACACCACCAAGTAAAGCCCCAGCGCTCAGCAGGAGTGACGCGAGCCAAGCTTTATGTGGTTTTGGTCGAAATGTCATGCAGGTATCTCCAATAAATGTGGTCTAGTAACCTACAAGCAATATTCTGGCCAAGCGGTCAGGTTTTTCATGCTGAGCAAACATAAGGGTTAGAGCCAAAGTGCGGACATTAAAATGTTATTAGCGAATAAAAACTGCACCAACTTCAGACACGCCGCCCTGTTGCGGAACATCCTTACAAAAAAACCGCCTAGGTTATCCCTAGGCGGTTTTTATATTTCCAATGCCGTTAAGCAATAATCAGCTCGTCGCTAAATCGCCATCATTACGCTTGGGTGGACGAGAGTACTTAACAATACGCTGCACCACCGTTAGGTACTGCTTAGACAATGAGCCAGTGTTGTAAGGGATATCGTACTTCTTACACACTTCTTGTACTTGCTTAGACATTGCAACGTAATGATACGCTGGTACATCGGGAAACAAGTGATGCTCTACTTGGCAGCTTAAATGACCTGTCATGATATGGAACAAGCGACTGCCTTCCAGATTCGACGAACCTAAGATTTGGCGGTAATACCACTGACCGCGAGTTTCATTTTCACACTCCTCTTCGCTAAAGGTGTGAACATTTTCAGTAAAGTGACCACAAAAAATAATAGTTGAGGTCCAAATATTACGGATAAGGTTGGCTACAATATTGCCGCCTAAAATGGCGAAAAACATTGGCCAGCCTAAAAATAAGCCGACAATTGCAGGGTAAAAAGCATAATCACGGAATGTTGCTTTGCGAATTTTACTAAAAAAATCTTTCGCTAACTGAGCACGTGAAATTGGCAATTTACTGTCTGTTGGTGGCTTACCAAAAAACAAGCGCTCGCCAATCATCTCATGGTAAGCAACGCCCCATTGGAAAAATAAGGCCATACCAATATAAAGCGGCAACTGGAAACGATTGTCAGGACGCCATTTGGTATCGTCACTTAAACGCAATGTGTCGTATCCGAAATCACGATCTTTACCAATAATATTAGTGTACGTGTGATGTTCGAAATTATGAGTACGACGCCATGATTGGCCATCACAGACATTATCCCAATCAAATGTACGAGAGTTAATGTGTGGATCGTTCATCCAATCGTACTGACCATGCATAACGTTATGGCCAATTTCCATGTTATCTAAAATTTTCGCTATGGCTAATAACGCAACGCCTAGAATCCACCAAACCGGAGAGAAAAAGCCCAACACCATAATGATACGGCCAGCGACATCGCAGCCACGCTGAACACGTACGACATTGCGAATGTAGTTAGCATCTTTTTGACCTACTTGGGCCAATGCTTCATCGCGTATTCTATTTAAATCGTCTTCAAAACCTTGGAGGGTTTCATTTGACGGTATTTTTGTAGTAGCCATCGTATATACCCTTATATATCCAGAACAACGTCGTTAACCGCCACTGAAATGCACAATTGAATATCTTCATGCCCAGTATCGGAATACGCGCCTGTTTTAGTGTTATAAACAACACCGCTTTTTTTCGTACATTTACATTGATGGCAAACACCGATGCGACAACCACTGACAGGCTTTAAACCTTGCGACTCGGCAACATCTAGCAAGCTGGTTGGCTCTTTTGCAGATACTTCGGTAAATAAACCTGATCGCTCGAAACTCACCAAAGCGTCATCAGCTGACTCGCGCTCCATTTCAATCGGCGCGGCACCAAAATATTCGAAATCAATGCGTTCAACCGCAACACCCATTTCTTGTAAGAGCGTACGGCTGCGTTTGATCATAGGTGTAGGACCACAAATCATAGCAAGACGTTCAGCATAATCGGCGCAATGTTCAGTGATATGTTCTTCACTGATAACACCAACTTCTTCGCCATCCATAAAGGTAACGTGAATGTTGCTGTGCTCTGCCGCTAAACGCTCAAATTCGTCTCGAAATAACAAACTCTGAGCATCACGACCGTAATACATTAAATGCACATCACGGCTGCTCTTGGATGCCCCTAAATGCTGCAACATAGAACGGAATGGAGTGATACCACTGCCACCTGCAATCATGAGTAACGGTTCATTGCCCGCGGGCAATACAAACTCGCCCTGTGCGGCAGATAAGGTCACTATGCCGCCATGTTCGAAATGCTCACGCAACCAAGGAGTAATTCGGCCACCCTCTTGCACACGGATAGTTAGCTCGATATTACCGCTACGCGAATATTGCTCTGGTGAACACGAGATACTGAAATAACGGCTCTGACGAGCACCATCACGTTCGGCAGTTATTTCTAAATATTGACCCGGCGTAAATTGCGGCCAACGACCGGACGGCTTGATAACCAAGGTGTAAACATCAGCCGTTTCTCTGCGCACTTGCACGACCTTCGAGCGATAACCCGTTGTCGTCCATTGTGGCAATACGATTTGAATTAGCGGCTCAAAATAGGCCGTCATCTGGTCGTGCTGTGTCAGGCTTTGTGCCAGCCAATTCCAAGCTTTCGCTCCGGCCGAACCTGAAGGAATGGTTAACTCTCTTTGGCTCATTTTTTGGTACTTCCCGTGATGAGATCAATTTGACTCACGTATTATTTTTATTGTTTGGAGCATACACACGGCATATTCCAGGAATTACCGCGCATGTTAACGACTAAGGTCTAAATGTCCAATCACACTTAAAGTGTGATTTCCGTCACATTTTTTTAGCAACTACCTTTGGCAAGCGTACTAAAACCTAAAAGTCGTTTTAAAACAGTAGCTTATAACCACTGCTGTGTTGAATATCACCATTTTACCATGCAATCTTGACGACATTATTAATCTATAGGCATTAATGTTATGAACTAGGACACATACATTGACCCAAAATCACCAATATTTAGACAAATAACGAAAAGTCGATGGGAAGTCCTATCATTCCTCAACTTAAATAATTAGTTTTCATGACAATACGAAACAAGTGTAAGCCTCAACACATGACTCCTGTAAGAGCAGCTGTCACGAAAATGACTCGCAGGCCGCCAATGCCACATGATTGGCTTATTTTGCCATACGATAATTGAGTAATTAAATAATAAGCGTTAGAGAAAGAGATCAGCCACCAGCAACCCGTGGCTCTTTATGGCTTTGTGGTCACGACCGCAAAGACTGCTTTGCTGAATATCACTATAAGATAAACACAAAAAAGGCGACCCTAAGGTCGCCTCTTTCAAGAACTTACTAATCAGTTCATCTAAAACGAGCTTAGATGTTGTTGAACTGGTTAGAAGTGTTCTTAGCGCCGCCAGCTTTCAGAGCGTTTTCACCAGCAAAGTATTCTTTGTGGTCGTCGCCCATGTCTGAACCAGCCATGTTCTGGTGCTTAACGCAAGCGATGCCTTGACGGATCTCTTTACGCTGAACGCCAGCAACATAACCCAACATGCCCGCTTCACCGAAGTACTCTTTAGCCAAGTTATCAACAGACAATGCAGTCGTGTGGTAAGTAGGCAGAGTGATCAAGTGGTGGAACACGTTCGCTTCACGTGAAGTATCAGCTTGGAAAGACTGAATCATAGCGTCAGCACGATCACAAAGCTCAGTACCATCGTAGTCAGCAGACATTAGCTTAGCGCGATCGTATGCAGATACGTCTTCACCAGCAGCAACCATAGCGTCGTATGCTTGTTGACGGAAGCTCAAAGTCCAGTTGAAAGATGGGCTGTTGTTGTAAACAAGTTTCGCATCTGGGTGAACTTTACGAACTTCGTTCATCATGCCAGCAATTTCGTGAACTGTTGGGATTGCAGTTTCGATCCACAACAAGTCAGCGCCCGCATCGATAGCACCGATACAGTCAAATACACAACGCTCATGGCCAGTGCCTTGACGGAATTGGTATAGACCAGAAGGTAGACGCTTAGGACGTACTAGCTTGCCACCACGGTTGAATACAACATCGCCTTCAGCCATATCAGCTACGTCGATTTCTTCAACGTCTAGGAAAGAGTTGTAGATATCGCCAGCATCGCCTGGCTCTTTAACAACAGCGATTTCTTTAGTCAGGCCAGCACCTTCAGAGTCAGTACGTGCAACGATAAGACCGTTGTCGATACCTAACTCAAGGAACGCGTAACGCAATGCGCGTAACTTGTTGTGGAAGTCAGCGTGTGGAACAGTCACTTTGCCGTCTTGGTGACCACATTGCTTTTCATCAGCAACTTGGTTTTCGATCTGCAAGCAGCAAGCGCCTGCTTCGATCATTTGACGAGCCATCAAGTAAGTTGCTTCAGCGTTACCGAAACCAGCGTCGATATCAGCAATGATAGGTACGATGTGAGTTTCGTAGTTATCAACTTTATCTTGGATTTCAGCTGCTTTAGCAGTGTCACCAGCTTCACGAGCTGCGTCTAGTTCACGGAACAACATACCTAGTTCACGTGCATCAGCTTGACGCAAGAAAGTGTATAACTCAGCAACTAGGCTAGCTACTGCAGTTTTTTCGTGCATTGACTGGTCAGGAAGAGGACCGAACTCAGAACGTAGTGCTGCAACCATCCAACCAGATAGGTACAAGTATTTACGTTCAGTAGTACCGAAATGCTTTTTGATAGAGATCAGCTTTTGCTGACCTACGAAACCATGCCAGCAACCCAAAGACTGAGTGTACTTAGATTTGTCGGCATCGAACGCAGCCATATCTGCACGCATGATGTTTGCAGTGTACTTAGCGATATCTAGACCAGTTTTGAATTTGTTCTGTACACGCATACGAGCTGCAGATTCAGCACTGATAGCGGCCCATGGGCTGCCGTTTGCTTCAATAACGCTGCTCAACGCTTTGATTTCATCTTGATAAGCTGACATAGGTCAATCCTTCAAATGGGTGGGTGGGCGATTTGTTACTCCCCGAATTCGCGCTTATAAGCTCGACTTTCAAAGAGTTTAAAGTTTTGGACAGGCGAATCTTAGTGCCTCACGAGTCATAATTGAAATCAATAGTATCTATACCTAATATTTTCTGTGTGAATGCGGACAATCTTCGTACAGTTTGCAGACGAATTTCAGGCCCGTAGCATCATAAACCTTACCAATGTCTACTGTGGAAGCTGTTCTATTGTGGCCGCACTGTTATGATCCGCGCACATTGAATTGAGTAGATAAGTACGATGTTTAAACGACTTTTGTATGTCTTGGCGACGTTAATAGCAGCGATTTTTGTATTTCAGTGGCTAACCGCCGCGTCATTTGAATTCGATTCGCCTTCGACTACCGAAGCGCTGAGTGAAAACTATACTCAGATACTTATCAAGAGCCATGACGGCACTACGATAGGTCTAACACTCTATCAGCCACAGCTTGCTGCCGGTGAGAACGCCCCTCTTATATTGCACACCAATGGCTTTGGTGGCACACGAGCGGCGCGCCCACTCAGTTTATATGGCCAGCTCATGCTATCGGGGACGAGCTCGATTGCCGCATGGCATCGCGGATATTGGATGATTTCATTCGATCAACGTGGTGTCGGCGAATCCGGAGACGAGATTCATCTAATGGACCCCGACTTTGAAGTAAAAGATTTTAGCGCCGTGATCGATTGGGCCATCGCCAATATTCCTCGAATCAGCAAAGACGACAATGGCGATGCGATAATTGGAGCCGTTGGCGAAAGTTATGGCGGCGGCTCGGCTGTCAACGCGAGCCTGCGTGATCCTCGCATCGATGCCATTGTGCCACTAACCACATGGTGGGATCTATCTGACGCATTTGGCGCTAACCGGCATGTTAAAAGCGCTTGGGGCGGAACATTAGGATTGCTAGGCACTTTTAGTAGTGGTTTTGATTTTGGCATGGCAATAGAACCGGAATACCTCGCCCTATTCAATGGCTATATGAACGATAAGGTCGATGCTGATATGGATAGACGCAGTCCAATGACTTACTGCGCTCAAGGGATGTCTATCCAAGCCGACGCTCTATTCATTCAAGGCTTTAAAGATACCCTATTTCCTTTAAACCAAGGATTAAACAATCGAGCCTGCGCATTAACCGGAGGAAAAGATGTTCGTTTTGTTGGTATACAAGATGGACACAAGCTTTGGCCAATTCAGCCTTGGTCTGGCTTACCTATTTTTAATACCCAAGAAACGATTGTATGTGATGGTCAAGTATTCGATACCCAAACGATGATTCTGGATTGGCTTGATGAAAAACTTAAAGGCATCACTCCATCCCAAGAAATCCCAAAATTATGCCTCACATTTAGTGACGATAGTGGTCGAAACCTTGAGCAAGTGACTTATGGTGGTGAATCCTTCGTTATTCCGTCTACGATCTTTCATTTAACCCCTAGTGGTTTGCTAGAAGGTCTTCTCGATCCGCTCGATAGCCTCATGGATCGCATTAGTCCTCTAGCAGAACAGCCCGCATTACAGACGACTGGTGGTTCTATTCGTCCGGCGTTTGTGCCCTTATATCAAGCAAGCACACCAATGGACCTCTTGGGGGTTCCTTTAATTGATGTGAACTTCACGTCAACAGAAAGTGAGCACGATGGCGTGGGCTATTTAGCACTAGGAGTTAGGAAGGCAGGAAAACGCCATATCGAAATATTGAGCGATCAATATCTCCCCTTACCGGGAGATGGACTGTATCAGCAAGAATTTCCTGCGGTGTCATTTCAACTGCATGCTGGAGATGAAGTTGGCGTTGTATTGCAGGGGTTCACTTGGCAGTATCTAGCGAACTCTGAGGGGTTATTGTCTAGTGGCACAGTTGCAGGGCATATTGCATTGCCACTAATCGCACCAAGGACATTGAGCGAGGGTCTATCTACACAGTCTTTTTAACCGGTAAACGAACGGTGAAAGTCGTGCCTTGGCCTACGGTACTTGCTACGAGAATTTCACCGTCATGTTCTTGTACAAAACCGTGTGATATTGATAGCCCTAAGCCTGTACCTTCACCTACAGGCTTAGTTGTAAAAAAAGGCGTAAATAATTGTTCTAAATATTCTTCGGCAATACCATGACCATTATCTTTAACACTCACCTCAATCCAACCGTCTGCACATCGTGTAGTTAATAAAATGAGGCCATTTTCACTAACCGCTTGACTGGCATTAGCAATCAAATTGGTGAAGACCTGATTTAATTTTCCAAAATAACCTGATATTTTCGGTACATCACCATACTCTACATCAACCGTTGCATGATATTTTGTTTGATTACTTAAAATATTGACCGCTGATCGTAGGCATTCATTAATATCAACAAGATCCATTGCGCCTGAGTCTTCGCGTGAAAATGACTTTAGATCAGCAACAATTTGCTTTACGCGTTCCAAGCCATTGATAGTTTCGCGGCTCAGGCTGGGAAAGTCTTCCATCAAATATTCGATATCGTATTGCTGAAAATGATTCGACCACTCAGCGCGTATTTTAGCTACGTCATTTTCCTCTGATATAACGGCACCCATCGCACAAATAAATTTATGTATGTCATTAAGTCCTTCAGACATAGAACAGAAATTACTGTAGATAAACCCGATAGGATTATTAATTTCATGAGCAACGCCAGCCGACAAAACCCCTAGAGAAGCCATTTTTTCGGATTGCACTACGAGCTTTTGATTTTCTTTTAAGTTTTGATGCGCCAGCTGTAACGCTTCAAAAGATGCATACAGTTCTCGAGATTTGTCCTCAAGCAGTTGCTCGGCGGCCTTGCGCAGCAACTTCTCGCGTTGATAGGCTTCTTGATAAATATCAGATGCCATTGGCGTCTCCCGTCAACTGAATCTTGAGATGACACTCATCAGCGCCGTGGTGCATACAAGGATCATGGGTCATGATATAGGATTGTTTGAAAAATTTAGCCGATCCCGATATTAACCCTTCCGCCAATCGACACAATTTTCTTTCAGAGCGGTAAATCATGGTCAATGAATGGCTACCTTCTTTTTGATAGTTAAACCTAGGCAAACTAGCATCGGGATACAGTTTTCGTACTTCAACATGCACAATGCGGTCGACCGACAGCAGAAATTCAATCAACCCTTTCGAGCGATCAAAAAAAATGGGGAAACGTGCATGAAATTCTTGCACCATATATTCACCGAACAAAAACACAAGATCATTAACGTCTATCCCTGTGACCTCGCTGGCAGCTGCAACCAATCCCATAAGCTCATCATCACTATAGCTTTCGGTTGAAATATACATTCCATTCGAACCCGATTTTTCCAGTATCGCGTTCCAGCCCTCCAACCCGTAACCCTCTTCCACCATGTCACGTAGTATATCGAACACAACCCCCTTCATTTAAAGTCCTCCAAGTTGGTCGGTAGGCATATTCTCTGCCACCCAAATCTCTAATGTTTCATCTGACATATCTTGTAATTTGACGATTTTTTCAATGAGATCTGCCGTTAATTCGTGTCCCTCAGTGAGGAGAATCATTCCCTTTTCACCGTAAAGATTTCTGGATAAGGTCATGCCTATTTGTAACTCAGCAGCCGTTAGTCTCTGTTCGTTAAGAGCAAATTCGCTTCCTACTAAATCAGCACTTAGCTGAACAAAGCGTTGAGCTAGTAGCTGGTCATAACGTGTGCCTGCAAAGCTGAGAATATCGGCGCGAGCGACAGCGGGAGGTAAATGTTCACCATTCATTCGGCCACGAATTAAATCAACATAATCCCGTACAATAGCGAGAATGCGAGCACCTATTGGAATCGATTCACCCACCAGTTTATCGGGAAAGCCGGAACCGTCGTAGCGTTCATATTGGCTACGAACAATCGCGGCCGTATTTGCTAGACCTGGAATACCCATTAACGCGGCCTCCGCATGCAGCGGATTGTGACTAAAAATCTGAAGCTCGGCTTTATTGTAATCGCTATAAGCCTTACCCATTAACGTATCCGGGAAACTTACTCTGCCAAGTTCCGCCAACAAAGCGGCATCGCAGATAACAGAAATATCTTGATCCGATAGATCTAAATCTCGAGCTAACATCTCTACTAGCTGAGCTCTTAAACTCGCCGCCGACGCAGCCTCTGGTTCGCGCATCGCGGCAATACTAGAGGCAAGCTTGACCATATGACGATAGCTAGCGCTGAGTTCTTTAAAAGATTTTTCAATAACTACGGATTGCTGCTTTATCTCTAGAGTTCGTCGTTCAACACGTTGCTCCAATGTTTGATTTAGCTCTGCAAGTTCATTGTTGCGCTGCAGTAACTCTGCCGACAATTCGCGATTACGTACTTCTAATAACTTTGAATGCAAACTACGCTCTAATAACTCACGTAACGCAATATCATCCCATGGCTTGGTAAGGTAGCCAGATATATGCCCTTGATTAACGGCTTTAATCGTTGATTCCATATCGGAATAACCCGTCAGGATATAACGCAAGGTATCGGGATAACGTTGAGCAACTTCCGCTAAAAAGTCGGCACCATTCATTTCCGGCATACGCATATCTGAAATAACAACATCGACGTCAGTATTTTCGAGTATATAGAGGGCTTCGCGTGCAGATGCTGCGCTGACAGTATCCACGCTGATACGGGAAAGCGTGCGCTGTAAGGCACGTAATATGTTTTCCTCATCGTCGACAAGTAATACGATCGGCCTTTGAATCCGGTCAGTATCATCATTAGGATGCGAAGAAATAGACATAAACGCGACTCACACACTGTTTATATGTAAGTCTAGTCAATGAAGCCAATAACGACAGAGTCAACACATGGTGGCTAATGCCAAATAAGCATATAACAACGAATGTATCGTAGAATAAAAACTAGTCTGATTGAAGACGCTCAAAAACGTCAAAAGAATAGCCTAAAAATGAGATATTGAAGTCCATTTTTCGGCGAAAATTCAATAAACGCACACCAAGCTCAAACATATTCGGCCGCAGCCCAAGCGCTTGCCCAAGCCCATTGAAAGTTAAACCCACCCAAATGCCCCGTAACATCAACCACTTCACCAATGAAGAACAATCCTGGATGCGACTTGGATTCCATCGTCTTCGAGGATAACTCGTCAGTATCAACACCACCTAAAGCCACTTCAGCGGTGCGATAACCTTCTGTGCCTGATGGCTTTACTTCCCAGTCATGCAGTCGACTCGCGATAACATCCATCGCTTGGCCATCCAATTCGGCCAGCGTTAGCTCAGCTTCTCGAAGACCAGAAAGCCAAACCTCTGCAAATTTTTGTGTAGTCTGTTCCGCTAGCCAAGTCCGCAACTTTAATTTGGGGCGTTCATGCTGCTGTTGGCGCAATGCCTCACCAGCCCTCATAGTAGGCAATAAATCAATGTGGAGCTTCGAACCCGGTGACCAATATGAGGATATTTGTAAAATCGCAGGTCCGCTCAAACCTCGGTGGGTAAATAACATATCCTCGCTGAAGCTCTGCTCGCCACACTGCACTTGCACTGGCAGAGCAGTTCCAGATAGGGTTTCCACTAAGGATTTAGTTTGATCTGTTATGACAAATGGTACTAAGCCCGCGACCGGAGGATAAACCTTGAGGCCAAACTGCTTGGCAATATCATAACCGTACCCAGTGGCTCCCAACGTCGGAATTGACGGTCCACCTGTCGCAATAACAACCGATTCACAGCGAATATCATCTTCTTCAGTACTTACCTGATAACGTGCCTTGCCGCCATTTTCGAGTGCTTCAATACTGGTTATCTTAGTGTTTAGACGCACTTCTGCGCCATTTGTATCACACTCCTGTAAGAGCATATTCAAAATATCGACGGCTTTGTTATTGCAGAACAACTGGCCATCTTTCTTCTCGTGCCAAGGAATTCCATGAGCATCCACAAGCCCAATAAAATCCCACTGGGTGTAGCGACTCAATGCCGATTTACAGAAGTGAGGATTGCGACTGAGGTAACGACTGGGCTCGATATAATAGTTGGTGAAGTTACAACGCCCTCCGCCAGACATCAAAATCTTCTTACCAGCCTTGTTGGCATGGTCCAGCACCAACACAGAACGGCCTTTCTTCGCAGCATTCGCCGCACAAAACAAGCCTGCTGCACCAGCACCTATAATTACCACATCGACCTGAAGCACCATTAATCTCAATTCTCACCCTAGTTTTGGCTAAGTTCACTATTGTCCCTCAGCATACGACTGCTATTATGCCAGCGATTTAGTGACTTTAGGCAATAGGTACAGCATGGAATTGATTGATCGTGATGGATTGATGAAAGCCACAGGGCTATCGGCTCGTAAAACGGATTTCATTTTATATCTACTGAAAGGTCCGGTACTGACTAAGGTCTATAATCAGTTGGATGCCAAAGAAGGTATCGATATGATTGAAGAAGCACTGAATTACTTTGGTATGGAATTGAACTTCGATGTCGCTGCTCTAGATGCCGCAATTCCAAAAGAAGGGCCCTTTATTACTGTATCCAATCACCCCTTTGGATTTCTCGACGGTATCATCTTACTGCTTATTATTGGTCGCCGCAGACCTGAGTTTCGCGCCGTTGCTAACTTTTTATTAAGTTATTTTGCACCAATATCTGATTTATTCATCACCGTTAACCCCTTCGAAAATACTGGGCCTAAAGGTATGGGGGGAATGAAAAAGTCCCTAGAACAGCTAAATAAAGGCTTAGGTCTTGGGTTGTTTCCTGCAGGAGAAGTTTCTACATGGTACCCAGGGCAAAAAGGCGTTGCCGATCGTCCTTGGTCTTTGTCCAGCATGCGCTTAATTAAACAGGCGAATGTTCCTGTCATCCCTATTTTCTTTGCTGGTCAGAATAGTACGAGCTTCCACGTAATGGGTAAAATCAACCCTATGTTACGTACCATTAGAATACCGGCAGAATTTTTAAAGAAACAAAAAACAACATTAAATATTGGTGTCGGAGCACGTATGGATGTCGCAGAACTTGCACAATTCAGCAGCGAAGAAGCATTACGTGATGAATTACGTTCTCGCACTTACGCGTTAGCGGATCAATTTAACTAATAATTAAATATCGGTTAGTAAAGCTTTAACGGGCGCATAGCTGCGACGATGAATGGCACAAGGACCAAGCGTAGCGAGCGCCTCAAGGTGAGCGGCCGTGCCATAGCCTTTGTGTTTAGCAAAGCCATATCCCGGATATTCTTTATCGAGTATAAGCATCTCGCGATCACGATGAACTTTCGCTAAGACCGAGGCTGCCGAAATAGCGGCGACCAGAGCATCGCCTTTAATAATGGCAGTTGCTTCAATATCTAAATCGGGTAAGCGATTACCATCGACCAATACGTGCTCACATGGCAAAGTCAGACCCGCCACCGCCCGGCTCATCGCCAACATACGCGCATTCAAAATATTGATACTATCGATTTCTTCAACGGTCGCCCGAGCAATGCAAAAATCCAACGCTTGCTCTCGAATAATATCGAATAAGCGTTCACGCTTCTTCTCACTAAGTTTCTTTGAATCCGTTAGCTCAGGGATCGGTTTATTGGGATCAAGAATGACCGCTGCCGCAACCACATCGCCACAAAGAGGGCCTGCACCGGCTTCATCAACACCGCAATACAACAAGCCGCGCTGGAGCAAACTGGCTTCAATATCAGTCGCCACAGCAAAATTGTCGAGCTCGATGTTAGCGCTCACTATGGATTAACTCAGCGATTGCACTAGCGGCTTCGTCGTCGGCACCTCGGCGTAATTGACGATGAATAAACTGAAAGGTTTCATGTAACTGATGCATCGCATCACTGTCTTCCAGTCGAACTAGTAGCGCTTCGGCTAAATTATCCGGAGTCGCTTCGTGCTGAATAAACTCTGGAACCAGCTCTCGTCCAGCCAATAAATTTGGCAACGAGATATAGGGCTGTGTCACCAAACGCTTCAATATTCTATACGTCAGAGGCGCCATTTTATAACTCACCACCATAGGCTTCTTCAGCAGCATAGCTTCTAACGTTGCAGTTCCTGATGCCAATAAAATAGTATCGGCGGCGGCCATACACGTTTGCGACTGCCCCAAAACAACCTTAATAGGCAAAGTACGAGGATGAGCCGATAGCATAGCTTCAATTTGATTACGGCGATCAACACTTGCAGCAGGAATAATAAATTGCAGGTCACCACGCTTTAATAGCATGCGCTCCGCCGTCGCCAGAAATAAATCTCCGAGGCGAGCAACTTCACCACTGCGGCTTCCCGGCATTAAACAAACAACTGGGCGATCTAACTCTAAACCTAAATGTTCACGAGCAGGTTTAACCGGAGTTTCAAACGGAATACTATCAGCCAGATGATGACCAACAAATTTAACTGGAACATTATGTTCTTCGTAAAAACGTGCCTCAAACGGAAATAATGTCATCATTAAATCAACGGCTTTGGCTATTTTGAAGACGCGTTTTTCGCGCCAAGCCCAAACTGAAGGACTCACATAATGAACCGTTTTAACCCCCACCGCTCGTAACTTTTGCTCAAGCGTAAGATTAAAATCAGGGGCGTCAATACCGATAAAAACGTCCGGTGGATCAGCCCGCCAGCGACGAATTAAATCGCGGCGAACTTTTAATAATTCAAATAAACGTCCAAGAACCTCAACCAAACCCATAACGGCTAAGCGTTCCATAGGCACGAATGATTCCATACCTTGGGCTTGCATCAAAGGGCCACCGATCCCTTCGAAATGAGCATTTGGATAGCGCTTTTTAAGCGCTTTAATCATACCGGCACCGAGCATATCGCCCGATGTTTCTCCCGCAACAATGGCAATACGCATATCAGCGAATAATCCCGCGAGTAGCACTCTCTAAACTATTCACTAAGACAGCAACGGCATCATCTTCTAATGCAATTGGGTGCAATATTTCTAAAGCTTCGGCCAACGTTAACCCTTTGCGGTAAATGGTTTTATAAGCATTACGCAACAAACTAATGCTGTCGGCATTAAAACCTCGACGCTTTAAACCTTCACTATTGATACCGTGAGGTTGCGCCGGATACCCCAGAGACATGATATAAGCTGGAATATCTTTTAAAACAACGGTACCAGCACCACACATCGAATGAGCGCCAATTTGGCAGAACTGATGTACTTGAGTACTGCCACCTAAAATAGCCCAATCGCCAACCTTAACATGGCCTGCCATATTAGTATCGTTAGCGAAAATACCGTGATCGCCAATTACGCAATCATGAGCAACGTGAACGTTGACCATAAATAAATTATGGCTACCTACTTGGGTATGGCCATTGTCTTGAATTGTACCGCGATGAAAAGTACAGGCTTCACGAATAACGTTATGGTCGCCAATCGATAGTGTGGTCGGCTCTCCAGCATACTTTTTATCTTGGCATTCTTCACCAATGCTCGAAAATTGAAAAATTTTATTATGTTTTCCGATTTTCGTAGGTCCACGAATAATAACGTGTGGCCCAACTACTGTGCCTTCACCAATTTCGACATCTGCACCGATTATCGAAAACGGGCCGATTTCAACGTCATCGGCAATTCGCGCGCTCGGATCTACAATTGCTCTTGGGTCAATCATTTTTGCTCCAAATCTTTTTCAGCGCAGGTAAGTTCGGCGATACAGACAACCTCGTCATCCACCATAGCCTGACAATCAAATTTCCAAATACCACTGCGTTTTCCAATCAGCCGTGCTTCTAATTTTAACTGATCTCCCGGTACAACTGGGCGTTTGAAACGCACATGATCTGCACCAGCGAAATAAAAAATAGTCGTTGGTTTACGCGTATCGCCTTGCATCATAACGCCTAAAAATCCAGCAGCTTGCGCCATTGCCTCTAAGGTTAAAACGCCGGGCATTACTGGATGGCCGGGGAAATGGCCATTAAAAAAATCTTCATTAATGCTGACATTTTTATAAGCGTGAATAATAGCTCCACCCTCTGCGTCTAAATCGACATCAACTACTCTATCTAAGAGCAGAAACGGGTAGCGATGCGGCATCACTTCTTGAATTTTCTGAATGTTGTGAGTAGACATCACGCTTTACCTTGTTGGCTTTTTTCTAACTTTTGCAATCGTTTGGCTAATGAATCGAGCTGACGAAAACGTGTTGCACTGCGTTTCCACTCGTTGAGGGGCATTTGTGATGTACCACTTCCATACATCTCGCCATCTCCTATGGATTGGGTAATTAACGCTGCGGCTGCAATATGAGCGCGATCACCAATTGTTAGATGTCCGGCTATGCCTACGCCACCTGCAATGGTGCAATTGCGGCCTAATCGAGTACTTCCAGCAATACCTGTACAGGCTGCTATTGCGCAACCGTCACCAATACGGACATTGTGCGCGATCTGAATTTGATTATCGAGAATGACGTCGTCACCGATTACAGTGTCATCCAATGCACCGCGATCAATGCACGTATTTGCTCCGATTTCAGTGTTATTGCCTACACGCACGCCACCAAGCTGGGCTATTTTTTCCCAACGACCTTGATTAGGTGCAAATCCAAATCCATCAGCGCCCAGTACAGCACCTGAATGGATGCGAACGTGATCGCCTAAAGTGACATCATGGTAAAGGCTGACATTAGCACTTAATCGACAACCGACACCTAACTGACAATGATCATCGATAACACTACCTGCGCCAATTTCACATTGATCACCAAGAATGACATGTTCGCCGATAACCACATTGGCAGCGATTTTTACGTCACGGCCAATAGAGGCAGTAGCTGCCACGACAGCACTTGGATGGATGCCTGAGGATAATATCGGGCGGTTATCAAATAATTGGGTAGTACGGGCAAATGCAAGGTAGGGATTAGCGACAACCAGTGCTGCATTGGCAACACTATCAGCTAATTCTGGTCGAACAATGACCGCTCCGGCTTTGCTGTCCAGCAATTGAGAGCGGTAACTGTTATTAGCGAGAAAACTAACATCGCTAGCACCGGCACCCGCCAATGTGGCGACGCCGGATATCATCTGCTCGCCGTCTCCGCGAAGCTCAGCATCGAGATGCCGAGCCAGCTCAGCAAGGCTTATGTTCATGCGTAATCCTGGTATTGAATACCGCTTACTTAGTGTTTAAACGCTCAAGCAGCAGCTTAGTCAAATCAACACTCGGTGAGCTATAAATTACGGCTCCCGAATTCAGGACGACATCATACTTTCCTTCGTCGATAATTTCTTTAAGCAATTTCTCAAGTTCAGGCAATTGTTCATTGAATAATTCTTTCTTCCATTTGTCTTCCAATTGCTTTAGCTTGCGGCCGTAAAACTGATACTCGGACGATTTTTGCTCCATGCCGTTGGATAGCTTGCGGCGCTCTTCTTCGCCCATAATGTCAGCTTCTTTCTCTAGCTTAGCCTGAGTTTCCATCAATTCTTTTTGCAATGACTTCAGTTTTTCGATATCGGCTTTGTTGTCAGCTTCAAACTTTTTAACTGCAGACTTGGCTGCATCTGATAGGAACAGAGCACGTTCCATATCAATCACGCCTACTTTTGTTTCAGCGGCTACAGCCACATTTACTGCCAATGCAGCAACAACTATTAATAACCAACGCATCCTTAACTCCTCATTAATTTATTATCGGTATTAGAATACCTGTCCCAGCGAGAATTCAAACCCTTCTGTTTTATCACCGCGTTTGTCGTTAAGCGGCACTGAGTACGTAAACGTCAGTGGGCCAATTGCGGTGATCCAAGTCAAGCCCACACCCACACTGGTACGAATTTGGCCTAGATCAACACCATTCGAACAATACGGATGGGTTGTTAAGTTTGGAATATCTGCGTCATTAGGAACGTAGCATTCGCTGGTAAAGGCATTACCAGCATCAAGGAAAACCACACTACGTACTGAACTGCGGTCTTCGATGAATGGCATTGGGAAGATTAGCTCGAGGCTAGTCTCCACCAGAATATTACCGCCTAGAGAACGTTCACTTTCTAGGAAGTAAGGAGCGGTTACCGCAGAACCTGTGGTATCCGTTTTATATTTTGGTTTGTATTGAGATGTATTAGAAACGGCTTCAGCTGCACCATCAGCATCCGTAACGAACAACGTCGTGGGGGCATTAGTATCAACAACTGGACGACCTAGGTTGTCTAATTCGTATACCACATTACCATTACTATCTGTTTCTACCACTTCAACTGGCGCGTATTCCGGTAAACCTTTCGGTCCTAAGCTGTTGCTTTGATAACCACGAATCGACCCCATACCACCCGCACGAAAATTCTTGAAGAATGGCAAACGATCCAAATCGCCAAACCCATTGCCATATCCTAAGTCTGTACGTAAGCGCAGCGCCCACTCGTCGACGATCGGCATGTAATAGTTAGCGGTATAGCCAAGCTTGTAATAGGTGAGATCACTACCAGGGACGGAAATATCGGCCGACAATTTATGCTCGGTACCGGCCGTAGGAAATAAACCACGATTAAGCGAGTTGTAACGCCAATTTAGCCCTAAGGTGTACTCATCAAACACTGTGCCTTCGTTATCAATAAAGTCGGTAATTTCAGCGGGAACTGTGGTTCCTTTAAACATCTCGGTATTGGCATAACCTACGGAGAAAGACAAACGCTGACGACGTGAAATAGGATAACCAAACGTCACGTTACCGCCCTTAGTGTTAGTCTGATAATCACTAACCGTGCTTAAGCTTTTATAATCTGTTTCGCGATAAAATAAGTTAAATCCGCGACTCACACCGTCAATGGTGTAATAAGGATTTAAGTAAGAGAAGTTATAAGATTGGGTTGTATCGTTTTTCTGTACGCCTAATGACATACGGTTACCAGAACCTAAGAAGTTATTCTGGCTAACGCTTGCACCCAAAATCATGCCGCTACCCGCCGCATAACCAATGTTAAAGTTAAGGCTACCGCTCAATTGTTCCTCTACCGAATAATTTACATCAATTAAATCATCAGTACCCGGAACTGCCGGCGTTTCGACGTTAACAGTTTTAAAGAAACCCAATTGGTTTAAACGATTTTTACCGGCTTCAATTTTCTCTGTTGAAGCCCAACCACCTTCCATTTGCAGCATTTCGCGCCGTAACACTTCATCCATTGTGCCTTCATTACCACTGAAGGTAATGCTACGCACATAAGTACGTTTACCCGGCTCTACGAAGAAGGTCATATCCACGGTACGCGCTTCATCATCTATCTTTGGAATACCATTCACTTTGGCGAATGTATATCCATCGTTACCTAGGCGCTTAGTCATCAGATCACTGGTGAGTGTTACACGACGACGTGAAAACGTATCGCCATTGCGCACTAAATAAAGCTTAGCGAGTTCTGCTTCATCAACGACTAAGTCACCCGCCAAACGAACATCATTTACCGTATAAATCTCGCCTTCAGTCACGTTAATGGTGATGTAAACGCCTTTTTTATCAGGAGAGACTGATACTTGGGTAGATTCAATATTGAAACGGATATAACCACGATCTAGATAATAGGAACGCAGATTCTCTAAATCGCCCGCTAATTTCTCACGGCTGTATTTATTATCGCTGGCATACCAAGACCAAAAATTGGTTTCTTGTAATTGAAACTGTTTACGTAATTCCTCATCACTGAACACACTATTTCCGACCACGTTGATGTGAGCAATATTCGCAACACTGCCTTCTTCAACTTGAATATCGAGGGAAACACGATTTCGTGGTTGTGGAACTACGGTCGTTTCAATATGTGCATCATAACGCCCTTGAGCCACATACTGACGTTCAAGTTCGAGCGAAATACGTTCAAGTGTCGAACGCTTGAATACCAAACCTTCAGCCAAGCCGGACTGCTTTAATCCATCCAATAAAGCATCCGACTGAATGGCTTTGTTTCCTTCAATGTTAATCGTGGTAATCGTAGGAAGCTCTACGACTTCGACAACCAAAACGTTACCGTCGCGCAACAACTGAATGTCATTAAACAAGCCAGAGCGGAACAACCGACGCGTCGCTTCGGCTAAACGAGCATCATCGACACTATCGCCAACGTTAACAGGAAAACTCTCAAACACCGTACCTGCCGATACGCGTTGTAAGCCTTCAAGACGGATATCCTCTACAACAAATGACTCAGCCAGTGCAGAACAAGTGAACAATGAGAAAAAAAGCGTAAACAGCAACGAACGCATGTAGTCAATAATCCAGTGAATTCCGGCCCCGTTAGAGCCGGCTAATATCGTTGTAGAAAGCCACCAGCATTAAGCTGAGCATTAAAAACATTCCAACTTGAACCGCAGCAATTTGTAATCGCTCTGGTAAAGGTTTACCACGCAGCATCTCAGCTAGGTAAAAAAGAATGTGGCCGCCATCCAACATGGGCACCGGCAATAAGTTCAAAACCCCGAGGGAAACACTTAACAAGGCGAGAAATCCAACAAACGACTCAAGCCCGCTCGATGCCGAAGCGCCGGCTACTTTAGCAATCGTAATCGGCCCACTCAAGTTCTTTACGGATAGATCACCAGCGAGCATTTTCCATAGAGATTCAAGCGTAAAGCCAATCAGATCAGATGTTTTACTAACACCAAGAGCGAAGCCGTCAATAATTCCAGCACGGCTCACTCGTAACCAGTCGTCCGGAATGATTGGCATCTCGACACCGGCACCAACGCGACCAACGACGGCACCATCGGCCAAGGTGGTACGCTCTGGCGTTAGTACTAAGTCTAATAATTGACCATCACGGCGAATGTCGATCTGCAAAGGCTGGTTCGGGGCAACACGCACGGCATCTACCCACTGCGACCAATCTGCCATTGGTTCACCATTAACTGCAACGACTAAGTCCCCAACTTGCAAACCTGCAGCTTGCGCTGGGCTACCATCAACAATCTGTCCTAATTTTGCCGGTATTGTTAAACGGCGCGGCTCAATACCTAAACCAGAGATAGGATCTGGAACATCCGCTCCAGCCAGCCAGGCAGTAACTTCAATATTAACGCTATGCTCAACCAGAGTATCGCCACGAACAGTAAGAGTAATCGTCGCATCTTCACCGATATAACTGATCAACTCCCAGCTCACTTGCTCCCAAGTAGTGGTTTCGTCACCGTTTACGGCAAGAATTTCGTCACCTGATTTAAGCCCTGCGACTGCCGCAGGTGAGTTTTCACTGACAGCACCGACAACAGGAACAACACCCGTTGTACCTGCCATAAACAAAACCCAGTAAGCAGCGATGGCAAATAAGAAATTAGCGATAGGTCCTGCCGAGGCGATAGCAATACGTTGCCAAGCAGGCTTACGATTAAAAGCCTGATCTAATAAGTGTTCGGGAACTGGCGCTTCACGCTCATCGAGCATTTTGACGTAACCGCCCAAAGGAATCGGGGCAATTGAATACTCAGTGCCGCGTTTATCACGAATAGACCATAGCGGCTTACCGAATCCGACCGAAAAGCGTAAAACATGCACACCACAACGACGAGCCACCCAAAAGTGCCCGTATTCGTGGATTACAACCAAGATACTGATCGCGATAATAAAATACAGCAGTGTCATGCCACACTCCGTGAAATCCACTGGCTAGCGCAATCTCTAGCCCAGCGGTCAGCCTCTATTACATGGTCGATTGATTCAATATCGGTAACCACATGCATCCCCATTACATCACGAATCAGGGTTGGAATCTGGTTAAAGGCGATTTGTTCCTGTAAGAAAGCGTCAACGGCGATTTCGTTAGCAGCATTTAACACGGTCGGCATACTGCCACCCGCCGCAAACGCCTGCCCAGCAAGGGCTAAACAAGGGAATGCTTCATGGTCAGGCGGGCAAAATTCAAGACGCGATATTTCAAATAAATCTAATGAGGCAACCCCCGCCTCAATACGCTCAGGCCATGCCATGCCATAAGCGATCGGCGTGCGCATGTCAGGTTGTCCTAACTGTGCGATAACGGAACCGTCACAATACTGCACCATAGAGTGAATAACACTCTGCGGATGAACGACAACTTGGATATCACTAGGCTGACAATTGAATAAAAAACAGGCCTCGATTAACTCTAAACCTTTATTCATTAGTGTTGCTGAATCGACAGAAATTTTCCGTCCCATAGACCAGTTGGGATGAGCAACCGCTTGCTCCGGTGTCACTGCAGTGAGTTCGTCGAGCAATTTGCCACGAAATGGACCACCCGATGCGGTCAATAAAATCTTGCGAATACCGTTCTTATGAAGATCGCCATCATAGTGAACAGGCATCGACTGAAATATGGCATTGTGTTCGCTGTCGATCGGCAACAAGGTTGCCCCACCACGACGTACCGCCTCCATAAATAACGGGCCAGCCATAACGAGACTTTCTTTATTGGCGAGCAACACCCTCTTACCAGCTTCTGCCGCAGCAATGGTTGGTAACAAACCTGCAGCACCAACGATAGCAGCCATAACCATGTCGACATCCTTGTGAGATGCGACCATGGCTAACGCCTCACTACCAGTGAGCACCTCGGTTGTGGATGAGCCTAATAGATCAGATAGCTGCTCAGCAGCACTTGCATCCACCATGACAGCATAGCGAGGTTGAAACTCGCGTATGTCTTCTAACATACGCTCAATACTACGTGCTGCGCTAAGTGCGAACACTTGATACCGATCGGGATGGCGACGAACGACATCGAGCGTACTTTGGCCAATAGAACCAGAGGCCCCAAGCACGGTGATGGTTTGCCTCATGGCATTAAACCCCAGCCCGTCAACATCATACAAAATGCAAATACAGGTACTGCTGCCGCCATACTGTCGATGCGGTCGAGCACGCCACCATGACCAGGCAATAGTGATGAACTATCTTTAATGCCGCGATGACGCTTCATCATGCTTTCGACCAGATCACCTAGCACCGAAATAACCATAGTAACGACGGTTATAATCATAATATTGATCACATCTTGGTTTGTGAGCGGCTGCAACCAACGGTCAACAGCCCAAGAGGAAACGACACCAACGAACAAGGTCGTCGCTAAACCACCCCAAAATCCTGCCCAAGATTTACCCGGACTCACATTAGGTGCAAGCTTACTTTTCCCCCAACGACGTCCGGCAAAATAAGCGCCAGTATCTGCTCCCCAAACAATCAACATCACATAGATAATCAACAACGAACTGTGTGGCGATTCCTTTAAATGCATAAAACCTACCCACATTGGAATAAGTACACACAAACCAAGAAAAGCGCGAACCTCTCGCGCATCCCACAGGCTAGTACCACCCGGGTAGCGCTTCACTAACGCGAATGCAACGATCCACCACAACGTACCTGCGGCTAAGAAATAGATAGTTAACTCTGGATAGACACGCAGCACTCGAGCACTGACGTAAAGGCTAAAAAACACCATAACGGCGTACAAAAGCCTACTCCAATTTTTTTGATACCCAGCAATATTCGCCCATTCCCACGCACCAATAGTGGCGATAGCCGCTATGAAAAATGCGAAAGGCTTGAGCGGTAAAAAGAAAATACCGATGATCATCACCGGTGCGAGTACCAACGCCGTTATTACACGTTGCTTAGTCACCTTGTTTGGCATCCTTTAACTGATCGTCAGTACGGCCAAAACGTCGAGTACGGTCGGCGAACGTGGCTAACGCTTTTTTATATTCTTGTTCTTTGAAATCAGGCCAAAACGCGTCGCTAAAATAAAATTCAGAATACGCCGTTTGCCAGAGCATGAAATTGCTGATGCGTTCTTCACCACCGGTACGAATCAAAAGATCAGGGGCGGGAAATTCGTTCAGCCAAGTATAACGATGAAACACTTGCTCATTAATGTCGGCAGGGTTCAATTTACCCGCCAGCACATCTTCTGCTAAGCGTTGTGCCGCTTGAGCAATGTCCCATTGACCACCATAGTTTGCAGCAACAACCAGAGTCATTGCATCGTTATCGCGGGTCAATTCTTCAGCTTCAGCGATCAAACTACGAATTTGATCGTTAAACCCTTGAATATCCCCCATAACCACCAGACGGATATTATTGCGATGAAGTTTTTTCACTTCTCGTTGCAGTGCCATAACAAACAACTGCATCAACGCAGAGACTTCGTTTGCTGGGCGACGCCAGTTCTCGCTGCTAAAAGCGAACAGTGTTAAAACTTCGACCCCTTCACGGGCAGAAACCTCAACCACAGCACGAACCGCATCAACCCCAGCTTTATGACCGGCAACGCCGGGCATAAAACGTTTCTTAGCCCAGCGATTGTTACCATCCATAATGATGGCAACATGACGCGGAACCTGACCTTGGGCGGCCTGTCCTTCATCAATACTGGTAGACATAAATCGCCGCCGAAGTTAGACCTGCATTAGATCTTTTTCTTTATCAGCCAAGAGGCTGTCCACTTGAGCGATAAAATTATCGGTCAGCTTTTGAATCTGGTCTTCTGCACCGCGTTGCTCGTCTTCTGAAATTTCTTTGTCTTTCAATAAGTCTTTCAGAGTGCCATTCGCGTCGCGACGGATATTACGCACAGAAACACGACCTTTTTCTGCTTCAGTACGCGCTTGCTTGATAAAGTTTTTACGAGTTTCTTCCGTCAAAGCAGGCATAGGTAAGCGAATAGTATCGCCTGTAGTCGAGGGATTAAGACCCAAATCTGACTTCATGATGGCTTTCTCAATCTCAGGCACCATGTTGCGTTCCCAAGGACTCACTGCCAAAGCACGACCGTCTTCTACGGTGACGTTAGCAATCTGAGTTAATGGTGTTGGCGTACCGTAGTAATTCACCATAACGCTATCGAGCAGTGACGGATTAGCGCGACCAGTACGTACGCGTTTAAATGCATCTACCAGAGCACCAAGGCTCTTTGCCATGCGCTCTTCAGCGTCTTTTTTAATGTCGTTAATCATGACCTTATTCCTCGCTTACAATCAGGGTTCCATCATTGCCGCCAGTCACAAGGCGAGCCAGAACACCTGGTTCATTCATATCGTATACACGTAGCGGCATTTTATGATCGCGCGCTAAGCATATCGCGGTTAAATCCATTACGCCCAACTGCTTTTCCAACACCTCTTCATAGGTTAAGCGGCTGTACTTTTCAGCACTTGGGTCTTTTTTCGGATCTGCAGTATACACGCCATCGACGTTCGTCGCCTTTAGAACCAAATCGGCGTTAATCTCGATACCGCGAAGGCAAGCTGCTGAATCCGTTGTAAAAAATGGGTTACCAGTACCTGCAGAAAAAATAACAACATCACCAACAGATAAAGCACGCATAGCACTACGACGATCGTAATGGTCAACTACGCCACTCATTGGAATCGCGGACATAACACGCGTACTGATGTTGGCGCGCTCTAGCGCATCACGCATGGCTAACGCATTCATTACGGTTGCCAACATGCCCATATGGTCACCGGCAACTCGATCTAAACCGGCTTCGCTCAACGCTTTACCACGGAAAATATTACCACCGCCGATCACCAAACCTACCTGAACACCAATCCCTTTTAGCTGGCCAATCTCCAGTGCCATGCGATCAAGCACCTTGGGATCGATACCAAATTCCAGCTCGCCCATCAGCGCCTCACCACTCAGCTTAAGTAGGATGCGTTTATATTTAGGACTTTTTTGTTCAGCCATGAAAGGTCTCCAAATGGGATTACGGAAGTTCTGAATAAATACAAATATGCCGGGCGAGCCCGGCATATGATGGGGTATTCACGATACGTGCCTACCCTTTGCTAGCAATTAGCCTTTCAGCTGTGCAGCAACTTCAGCAGCGAAGTCTACTTTTTCAACTTCAATGCCTTCACCAACTTCCAAACGTAGGAAGCTGATTACTTCAGCGCCAGCAGCTTTAGCCAACTGAGCAATAGTTTGCTCTGGGTTCTTAACGAACGGCTGGTCAAGCAAGCTGTTTTCTTTCAGGAACTTGTTGATACGACCGCCCATCATTTTTTCGACGATTTCGTCTGGCTTACCAGCCATATCTGGCTGAGCTTTAATGATTTCTTTCTCTTTCTCAACAACTTCAGCTGGCATATCTTCTGCGCGAACAACACGTGGGTTCGAAGCAGTTACATGCATAGCGATGTCTTTTGCAGTTTCTTCATCGCCGCCTTTAAGAGCAACAATACAAGCAATCTTGCCGTTTGAGTGAATATAAGCACCCAAAGTTTCAGCTTCAATAACCGCTGGACGACGAACAGTGATGTTTTCACCGATCTTCTGTACCAATGCTTCACGAGCAGTTTCTAACTCACCAGCCATCAGGGCAGCAACGTCAGTTTCTTTAGTCGCGGCTAATTTCTCAACAACCTTGTCGGCAAATGCATTGAAGTTAGCATCACCAGCAGCGAAGTCAGTTTCAGAGTTAACTTCAACAACGACAGCAACGCCACCATTGATGATAACGCGCAACTTACCTTCGGCAGCAGTACGGTCTGCTTTCTTAGCAGCCTTTAGGCCTGAGTTCTTACGCAGATCTTCAATCGCTAATTCGATATCGCCGTCAGCAGCAGTCAGTGCTTTTTTGCACTCCATCATGCCTAGACCAGTACGCTCACGCAGCTCTTTAACCATTGCAGCTGATACGTTTGCCATGTGTGTCTTCCTCTATTTTAACTTGTCAGTAATCTTGCATCGAAAAAGAGGGGGCAAGCCCCCTCTTTCCAGTGAGCCTAGCGATTATTCAGCAGCTTCTTGAGCTGGAGCTTCTTCAGCCACTTCTACGAACTCATCAACAGTGCCATTGCCCTGCTTGCCTTCCAATACTGCGTCTGCAATTGCAGATGCGTAGATTTGGATTGCACGGATCGCATCGTCGTTACCTGGGATAACGTAATCAATGCCATCTGGGTTTGAGTTAGTATCAACGATACCGACAACTGGGATACCCAGCTTGTTAGCTTCCTGAACTGCGATGCGCTCGTGATCAACGTCAACTACGAACAACATATCAGGCAAACCGCCCATCTCTTTGATACCGCCGATAGAACGCTCAAGCTTTTCCATCTCGCGAGTACGCATTAACGCTTCTTTCTTAGTCAGCTGCTCAAAAGTACCGTCGGACTTCTGAACTTCTAATTCACGTAAACGCTTGATCGACTGACGAATCGTTTTGTAGTTAGTCAACATACCGCCTAACCAGCGATGTGCAACGAACGGCATATTAGAACGCTCAGCCTGTTCTTTCATGATCTTACCCGCAGCGCGCTTAGTACCAACAAACAATACTTTGTTGTTTTTCGCAGCTAGAGTTTCAACCAATTTAAGAGCTTCGTTCAACGCTGGAACAGTATGTTCTAGGTTGATGATGTGAATTTTATTACGAGCACCAAAAATGTACTTACCCATTTTAGGGTTCCAGTAACGAGTTTGGTGACCAAAGTGAACGCCTGCTTTAAGCAGATCGCGCATGCTAACTTGTGCCATGGTATTTACCTTATATATGTAGGGTTAGGCCTCCACGCACCCTCAACATCGACCTATTTTCATAGGCACCCCGACGTATCGTTATAGTACGTGTGTGTCATTTCATACCCACCTTGCAGTGCATTGGGCGGTGTACGGCGATTTTTTCGCGGGCGCTTTATACCATTTTCTGATGCTTTTGACCAGAATAACTGTACGATTGACCTCGTATTGCGATTGCTGGTTCAACCAACGCCAGACAACCAGTACAATGTCTGCCATTCTAAGATACCGATTAAGGTCGCCCCTTTATTATGAGCGTAACCATCAATACCGCTGACGATATAGCTAAAATGCGCGTCGCCGGCCGTCTCGCCGCTGAAGTACTCGAAATGATCGAACCACATGTGAAACCAGGCGTTTCCACAGGTGAGCTAGATCGCATTTGTCATGACTACATCGTTAACGTGCAGCAAGCGATTCCGGCACCGTTAAATTATCACGGTTTTCCAAAGTCGATCTGCACATCGGTTAACCAAGTCATTTGTCATGGCATTCCAAGCGACGACAAGATATTAAAAAAAGGTGACGTAGTTAACTTAGACATTACCGTCATCAAAGATGGCTATCATGGTGACACCAGTAAAATGTTTCATATTGGTGAACCCGCACCAGCAAACAAGCGCCTAGTGGATATCACTCAAGAGTGTCTGTATTTAGCCATCGATATGGTCAAGCCAGGTGTACAACTAGGTGATATTGGTCATGCTATTCAGCAGCACGCTGAGAGCAACCATTACTCTGTGGTACGCGAGTATTGCGGTCATGGCATTGGCAAGGTATTCCACGAAGATCCTCAGGTTTTGCACTACGGACGCCCAGGTACAGGCATGACGATCCAGGCGGGTATGATATTTACCATTGAGCCTATGATTAATATGGGCACTCGCTTCAATAAGCTGTTAAAAGATGGATGGACAGTGGTCACTAAAGATCGCAAATTATCTGCCCAGTGGGAACATACCTTGTTGGTTACAGAAACTGGCGTTGAAGTATTAACCAAACGCAAAGAAGAAGAGCAATTCTGGAAGTGAGTCAGTCATTGGACATGCCTTCACTACCCTCGATTGATGCTCAGGATCTGATGGCGCGGCTCGCAGCCGCACCATCGCCTCTACCTGTTATCAAACCTCTGCTAAAACGCATCCAAGAAGAGTCTCATGCGTATTTTCGCGCGACATTCGATGCCGACACCTTGGTCCCCCATCGCGCAAAGCTGATGGATACCATCATGCAATGTTTGTGGCAGCATCGTAAATTATCAGACCAAGGCATAGCACTTATTGCTGTCGGCGGTTATGGCAGAGCAGAACTGCATCCTCATTCTGATATCGACGTCCTCATACTCGCTTTAAATGAAGATACGATTAATACCAACAGCTCAGCACTGCAAGATTTCATCACCTTGCTTTGGGACTTGAAGCTAGATGTGGGACATAGTGTCAGAACACTAGATGAGTGCGTATCCGAAGCCGATGGCGATCTCACCATCATTACCAATATGATGGAAAGCCGACATTTAGCCGGTGATCAAAGTCTTCATCCGGTGTTAACAAATCGCGTGGCGGCGACAGAGATATGGCCAGCTGAAAAGTTTTTTACCGCGAAGTGGCAAGAGCTAATTAACCGCCACAAGAAACACGATGATCCTGAATACAATTTAGAGCCAAACGTAAAAAACTCACCTGGCACCCTACGCGACATCCAGTCAGTAAGCTGGATAGCCATGCGTCACTTTGGCAAAGGCACGCTTCAGAGCTTAGAAGAACAAGGGTTTTTAACCGAATTTGAACACCGCCGCTTAGCGCGAAGCCTGAGCTTTTTATGGCAAGTACGGTACGCTCTGCATATGCTCGCCGGTCGTGAAGAAGATCGCCTGCTATTTGACCTACAACGAGAAATTGCCGAACTACTGGGTTATGTCGATGACGGTCAGCGCTTAGGTGTTGAGCAATTCATGGCGCAGTTTTATCGCAACCAATTATCAACTACTGAGTTGTGCGATTTATTATTGCTGCATTTCAATGAAGACTACATGGGCTGCGGCAACCCAGAAAATATCGAAAATATTAACGAACACTTCGTACTATGTAATGGCTATTTACAGCACGTTACTGCCAATTTATTTGTCGAAGATCCGTCCTGGCTATTGCGCGTATTTCTCTTGATGGCGCAGTTACCACAAGCGAAGGGCATTCATTCGGGAACGATTCGTGCGCTGCGGGATAATCGTCGTTTAATTGATGATGAGTATCGTCATAACCACGAACACAATGAATTGTTTATGCAGTTAATGCGCAACCGTTCGCGCGTTGTACGCGAACTATCACGCATGATGCGATACGGTATTTTAGGACGCTATATTCCTGAATTCGGTCACATTATAGGCATGATGGAATACGATTTATTCCATAAGTACACCGTTGACGAACATAGTTTTCGTATGGCGCGCTTACTGCGTCATTTTCGCTTTGGCGATGTACGTGAACACTTCCCTATTGCTTCGCGCTTAATTCATAAAGTACAAAAGAAAGAAATTTTGTATTTAGCAGCACTACTGCACGACACAGGTAAAAGTATTGATGGCGACCATACTGCCAACGGAGGTGAAATAGCCGCTGCTTTTTGTCGTCAGCACAATTTGCGCCCGACCGATTCTCATATGGTTTCTTGGTTGGTTACGAATCACTTATTAATGTCGAACGCGTCACAACGCATTGATATTAATAACCCTGAAGACGTCCATCACTTTGCCCTAGAAATCGGCGATCAACATCACCTCGATATGTTGTATTTGATTTCAGTAGCGGATATTTTCAGTACGAATCCCGATCTTTGGACTCCATGGCGTGCAGAGCAAATGCGCGAGCTTTATCGCAACACAAAAGCTGCACTGCGTCGAGGATTAGAGAATCCAATTCATAAAGAAGACCTAATCGAAGAAATCCAGCAGGAAGCCATTCAGCAATTATTAGCACATGGCTTAAGTGAAGAACGCATTCGCGGAATTTGGGGCGTACCTGGAGACGATTATTTTTTGCGCGAAGGTGTCGATAACATTGTCTGGCACAGCTTGGAAATTAACGCTCACGGCAATAGTGCGACGCCATTAATTTCTATTCGTCAGACCTCAGATCAACAATTCGAAGGCGCAACCCAGATCTTTATCTTCATGAAAGATCAGCCCAACCTATTTGCGGTTACCACTGCGACATTGGATCAACTGAACCTCAATATTCAAGACGCTCGCATCATGACTTCCGAAGTTGATAACAACGCGGTTGATACCTACATAGTGCTTGATGAAAATAATCATGCGATTAATGACCCACAGCGCATGCAACATATTCGCGACACTCTGCGGGCAGCGTTATCCGATCCTAATGACTTTACGACCATCATCCAGCGGCGAACGCCGCGTATGCTGAAGCAATTCATGGTCGAAACTCAAGTTACCATGAGTAACGATCCCATCATGCATCGCACTGTATTAGAAGTTATCGCAGCTGATCGTCCAGGTTTGTTAGCACGAATGGGCGCTATTCTTTCTGAATTTAATGCCCAACTCCAAGGAGCAAAGATTCTGACTGAAGGCGAACGAGTATCAGATATATTCTTTATTGTGAATAGTAAAGGGCAACCGTATTCCGATGCTGCGCAGTGTGAAGCTCTACAAAATGCCATTATTCGTGGTTTAGATGATCAAGTGGAAGCACAGTCGGCGGTATAATCTCCGCCCTATAAACCTACTCGCATAAATCGAAAGGTTTATGCGAAAAAACCCCCTCAATCTTTTCTATAAAGCACAGTAAAGTAGTGCTATTAAAGGAGGATTTATGACACACCGCACCTTGCAAACCATCATACCTAGTCATGCCAGCTCTGATGGCGATGGCGTAAAAATTCGCCGCGTAGCACTATTTGATACAAAAGTAGCCGACCCTTTTCTGATGCTGGATGAATTAGGTTCAGACAATCCTGATGACTATATCGGTGGCTTTCCACCACATCCACATCGCGGTATGGAAACACTCACTTATCTGCGCTTTGGCGCTTTAGAGCATCGCGATCACTTAGGTAATCGTGGCGAAATTCGCAGTGGTGGTGCGCAATGGATGTCTGCTGGTAGAGGCATTATTCATAGTGAAATGCCAAGCCGAGAAATGTCTCGCTTGCATGGCTTCCAGTTATGGATCAACTTGCCAGCCAAACACAAAATGGATGCGCCGAAATATCGTGATGTGCCTGCTGATGAGATCGCAGAATGCACACTTGATAATGGGATTAATGCCAAAGCCATTGCTGGAAGCTGGCAATTAAATAGCCAGGAGTTACAAGGTCCGCTGCAAGACTTAGCAGCACAGGCACGCTATCTTGATCTCTATTTGCCGGCAGGTTCAGAAGTAACGATTCCTATCGACGCCGGCCACAATGCCTTGGCCTACGTATATGAAGGGCAATTAGAGACTTCACCAGCAGCACCCGAGAAGTCCTTGCTAGTATTTAATCAGACGGGAGATACCTTGCAGCTACAGGCAAAGTCAGATACGCAATTATTATTACTTACAGGCAAGGCAATTAAAGAGCCAGTAGCTCACTACGGACCTTTTGTAATGAATACCCGCGAGGAGATTGAACAAGCAATACAGGATTACAATAACGGCCTTTTCGGCAATTAATGTAACCCTGTAATGTTTCTGAAACCTTATTTCTGAGGCTTCTGACGACGAATAGGAGCAAAGCCAGAGTTATCCATAAGATTGCTCTTCTTTGCTTCTGTTTCTTCAGTTTTCGGGCGACTTGGGCGAGGGCCCAGTTTCTTCTTGTCCGAAGGTGCTTTACGACCAGCTGCTTTTGCGGGCACTTTACCTTTTGGCTTTTTCTTCGGACCTGCCGCCTTACCAGACGCTTTAACTTTTTTCGGGCCTTTATATTCGGCTTTGAGTTCAGAGATCTGACGCGATTCCATTTGAATCTCGAGATAGCGCTCGATAGAAGCTTTTAAATTCCACTCATGCGCCGCAATCAAACTGATCGCCAAACCTTCTTTGCCCGCACGACCAGTACGACCGATTCGATGAACATACTCATCGCCTTTACGAGCAAGATCATAGTTAATAACCAGATCGAGACCTTCAACGTCTAATCCACGCGCAGCAACATCGGTCGCCACTAAGATCTGACGCTTACCTTCACGTATCGACTGCATAACGTAATTACGTTCATCTTGAGTCATTTCGCCGTGCAGCATGGCAATACCATTGCGATGACGACGTAAGAATTCAGATAAGCGCTCTACTTCCATACGCTTGTTAACGAAGATAATCGCTTTGTCGTAGGTTTCATTAGCTAGCAGCCAAGTTACTAAGCGATCTTTATGCGCGTTATCATCAGCCAAAATACGCTGCTGACGAATAAAAGCATGCTGAACTTGAGCAGTATTCGTTGTGATTTCTTCTGGCTTATTGAGCATAGCGCGAGCAATACGGCCTACCCCTTCATGACGCAGTGTCGCTGATAACATGAAGGTTTGACGTTCTTTCTTTGCCTTGCCGACGATGATCTCCATATCTTCGGAGAAGCCCATATCGAGCATACGGTCGGCTTCATCTAGTACCAAAAACTCAAGATCACTCAGATCGACAGTCTCACGGCGAATATGATCCACTAGTCGCCCCGTGGTAGAGATAATGATCTCCGGGTTCTTACGCAGCATCGATGCTTGATACTTAAACTCTTCACCACCGGTCAGCACACCGACATTGAGCGTGGTGAAATCCGTTAACTGCTTAGCCGACTTGAACACTTGGCGAGCAAGCTCGCGTGTTGGCACTAGCACTAAAGCGCGTGTCGCAGAGTCGCTCGCCTCAACTTGGAGTAGCTTTTCCATAATGGGTAATAGATAAGCAAGCGTTTTACCGCTTCCGGTCTCCGCGCATACCTTTAAATCTTTTCCTGCCATTGCCAACGGCAGCATTTGTGCTTGCACTTCTGTCGGCTCTGAAATGTTCTGCTTTTCAAGGCCAGAAAGAATACGGGGGTTAAATTCGATATCGGCAAACACGGCGGTAACTCTTAAGATCATTGAAGTGGCCAGTATAACAGAGCTCAGCCAACCTCGTGAGTCAGAAGGGTGTTTTAGCAATCAAGAAGACAGTAAACTCAACATCACTTAATTTGTCTCACTACCAGTTATCCATGGATTAGAGTAACTCATGCAAAAACTACTTATTACCGCCGCAATCACTAGCCTTATGATCGGCTGCTCAACCAGCCCTACTGGCCGCTCACAATTGATGCTGGTTTCACCTCAGTCTGCGATTGCCTCATCTGAAACCGCCTATCTGAGCACAGTGACGGAACTCGACAGCAACAAGCAATTAATAACAGACTCAGCTTGGGTAAAGCGCATTCAAACCATTACTGGCCGTTTAGTTACTGAAGCCGTTGCCATGCATCCAGAAACCAAAGATTGGAAATGGAGCGTTGCTATTATCAATGATGCTAACACCCTGAATGCTTGGTGCATGGCCGGTGGTCGTATGGCCATCTATAGCGGCATTGTGACTCAACTAGATCTTACCGACGACGAGATAGCGCAAATCATGGGACACGAAATTTCTCATGCCTTGGCAAACCACACCGCGGAGCGTATGTCGCGCGCTATGGTTATGAGCGCAGGTTTAAGTGCTGCAGCTGCAGTCACCGAAAACAATCAAACGGCTCTTAGCGGCGCAGCTTTAGCTGCCAAGTTTGCACTTGAGTTACCGAACAGTCGCACAGCAGAATCTGAAGCGGATCGAATTGGTATTGAGCTAGCAACTCGTGCTGGATACAAGCCAGAGGCGGCTGTATCACTATGGCAAAAAATGCAAAAAGCCGGTGGTGGTAGCCAACCTGAGTTTATGAGCACTCACCCATCGCCGAGCAACCGCGCTAAAACGTTAGGAGAACTAGGCGCTAAAATGATAAAGCTGAATCCGACGCTTAAACCTGCTGCCGTGTATCCTATCGAGATTGTTACTAAGGCGTGATTCTTTAAAGCTATTGATGGGTTATAAATAAGAGCTCAAGTAAAAACACTTACTCGGGCTTTTTTATTGACCTTCAATTCTGCTCCTTTCGCTCAGCCTAAAACTAGACATTCAGCTACCTGTACTCAAACCTAAACACCATTCGTCTCAACCCGAGTAAAGTCAACATCATGATGCGTAGCCGTATCCAAGTGAAAATAAGCGACTAATCCCAGCAATAATGAGGGGAAATATGTCCATATCCAAAATCAGCTCTACACTGAGAAAACATATAAGACTGAACATGGTATGAATATGTCTATCAGTGAAAAACAAAAACAGCTAGTAAGAGCCAGTTTCAAACAAGTTGAGCCGATCGCTGATCAAGCGGCTGAAATATTCTATAAACAGCTATTCGACTACGACCCTTCATTGAAAAAGCTATTCAAAAACGACATGAAGGCGCAGGGGCGAAAATTAATGGCCGCTCTGAAGCTTGCTGTATCGTCCTTAGACAACCTAGAAAAACTGGTTCCTGTATTACAGCAACTCGCGATAGGACACGTTAAATACGGTGTTACGGTTGATGATTACACCCCTGTTGGCAATGCATTAGTTGCTACATTAAAAAAGGGATTAGGCGATGCTTTTACCGATGACGTAAGGCAAGCTTGGATCGAAACTTATCGAGTCGTTGCAACCGTGATGCGAGAAGCTGCATATTCAAATTACAACCCAGACACCTATCACAATAATAAGCACTATCGACATTAAACAAATAGCACCGTGCAAATCGCAGACAAGAAAAAACCCCTGCTAGCGACGCTAACAGGGGTTTTAGAATAAGAGCTTGACGATAACCTACTCTCGCATGGGGAGACCCCACACTACCATCGGCGATACTGCGTTTCACTTCTGAGTTCGGAATGGATTCAGGTGGTTCCACAGCTCTATTGTCGTCAAGCAAACTGGTATTTTTAAGACTGTCTCACCTCCGGCGTGGTCGCTCTGGAGTGCAGACTTAAAAAAATTAGGTCGGATACATGAGCTCTTCAATGAAGAGTATCGAGATTCTCGTTTTAGCGCAGACTTAAGGCTGCTTGTCTTAATTCGTCAACAACCACTCTTCCGAGTTTGGGTGTTATATGGTCAAGCCTCACGGGCAATTAGTATCAGTTAGCTCAACGCCTCACAACGCTTACACACCTGACCTATCAACCTTGTAGTCTTCAAGGGCCCTACAGGACTCTCAAGGAGTCAGTGAGATCTCATCTTGAAGGGGGCTTCCCGCTTAGATGCTTTCAGCGGTTATCCTGTCCGAACGTAGCTACCCGGCAATGCCACGGGCGTGACAACCGGAACACCAGAGGTTCGTCCACTCCGGTCCTCTCGTACTAGGAGCAGCTCTTCTCAAATCTCAAACGCCCACGGCAGATAGGGACCGAACTGTCTCACGACGTTCTAAACCCAGCTCGCGTACCACTTTAAATGGCGAACAGCCATACCCTTGGGACCGGCTTCAGCCCCAGGATGTGATGAGCCGACATCGAGGTGCCAAACACCGCCGTCGATGTGAACTCTTGGGCGGTATCAGCCTGTTATCCCCGGAGTACCTTTTATCCGTTGAGCGATGGCCCTTCCATACAGAACCACCGGATCACTATGACCTACTTTCGTACCTGCTCGACGTGTCTGTCTCGCAGTTAAGCCGGCTTATGCCATTGCACTAACCTCTTGATGTCCGACCAAGATTAGCCGACCTTCGTGCTCCTCCGTTACTCTTTGGGAGGAGACCGCCCCAGTCAAACTACCCACCACACAGTGTCCTCGATCCAGATAATGGACCAGAGTTAGAACCCCAAATTGACCAGGCTGGTATTTCAAGATTGGCTCCACAAGGACTGGCGTCCTCGCTTCAAAGCCTCCCAGCTATCCTACACAAGACAATTCAAAGTTCACTGTGAAGCTATAGTAAAGGTTCACGGGGTCTTTCCGTCTAGCCGCGGGTATACGGCATCTTAACCGCAATTTCAATTTCACTGAGTCTCGGGTGGAGACAGTGTGGCCATCGTTACGCCATTCGTGCAGGTCGGAACTTACCCGACAAGGAATTTCGCTACCTTAGGACCGTTATAGTTACGGCCGCCGTTTACCGGGGCTTCGATCAAGAGCTTCTCCGAAGATAACCCCATCAATTAACCTTCCGGCACCGGGCAGGCGTCACACCCTATACGTCCACTTTCGTGTTTGCAGAGTGCTGTGTTTTTAATAAACAGTCGCAGCCACCTGGTATCTTCGACCGGCCAGAGCTTACGGAGCAAGTCCTTCACCCTAACCGGCGCACCTTCTCCCGAAGTTACGGTGCCATTTTGCCTAGTTCCTTCACCCGAGTTCTCTCAAGCGCCTTGGTATTCTCTACCTACCCACCTGTGTCGGTTTGGGGTACGGTCTCTTTATAACTGAAGCTTAGAGGCTTTTCCTGGAAGCATGGCATCGACCACTTCGGACTCCGTAGAGTCACCGTCATCAGTTCTCGGCATTAAGGACCCGGATTTGCCTAAGTCCTCTGCCTACCACCTTAAACACAGACAACCAACGCTGTGCTGGCCTAGCCTTCTCCGTCCCCCCATCGCATTATAAAGAGGTGCAAGAATATTAACTTGCTTCCCATCGACTACGCTTTTCAGCCTCGCCTTAGGGGCCGACTAACCCTGCCCCGATTAACGTTGGACAGGAACCCTTGGGTTTCCGGCGTGGGAGTTTTTCACTCCCATTATCGTTACTCATGTCAGCATTCGCACTTCTGATACCTCCAGCCTGGTTCACACCTTGACCTTCGACGGCTTACAGAACGCTCCTCTACC